>NZ_JBFAWH010000008.1:0-10558 GCF_040680235.1 Streptomyces sp. NPDC052101 | reverse complement strand
GGCGATGCGGCGGCGGGTCTCCACCTGCGCCTCGCGCTGTGCCGCCTTCTGCTCGGCGGCGGCCTGGCGGGCGGCGGCGATCTGCTCCCGCTTGACCTCCGCGATCTCGCGCGCCAGGGCGCGCTCTTCGGCTCGCTCGGCGGCGATGCGCCGTCGCGTCTCCGCCAGGGCCTCGCGCTCCAGGCGCTGCTTCTCCTGAGCCTTGGCCCGCTCTTCGCGGATGGCCCCCTGCACCGCCAGGCGGTTCGCGCGCACAACATCGCGGATGGCACTGCGGGTTGCGGAGCTGGTGCCCTGCTCAAGCTGCTCGCGCTGCTTGGCGAGGTTTCGGTAGGTGCGGAACTGCCTGCCGGACTCCTCACCGTGAAATCGCGTGAGGCTGCGCTCGATCTGGCGCAGCTTGTTGGAGGTGTCGACCGCTTCCCGCTCGGTCATCTTGCCCGCAACCTTGGCTTGCTTCGCAGCCACCGAGGCAATCCCGGAGAACCCCTGCGCCATCGAGCGGGAGAACGCCTTGCCGGCCGCTTCCCCCGCCAGGGTCATCTGACGCGTCAGGTCGGTCCGCAGTCGTGACAGCCCGGCCTTCGACAAGTCCGGGTAGATCTCGATGTAACCGGACCCGACCCGGACCGGTGCCCTTCCGCGGGTAGCCATGCAGCCTCCTACAGGGTGCTCATCTGTGTGAAGAAAGAGGCCACTTCAGTGCCGGATGCAAAACGGGTCTCGGGCTCCGGCGGCGGTTCAGGCTCGCCCGGTCGAGGAAGGGGCGTCGGAGGTTCGAGGCCGGGATCCTCCGACGAGTTGGCCTTGATGACGAGGTAGTTGGACAGCTCAATGCCGTCGCTGATGCGTGCGAGAAGATGCTCCGTTGTGTCCCAGGCCGATGATTCATTCATTGCGGCAAGGAACGTGGACCGGCCGGGCTTCTTGCAAAGCGAGGTGATCAGGACGCCGACGCGGCGGATCGAGAGCCGCCCGCGCCACAGGTCCAGCAAGTCGACCCCGAAGTGTTCGAGGAGATCTGCCTCCAGCTCGTCGCTGTACTCCTGGATGACGCGGACGGTCGCGATCAGTTTCCCGAGTCGCCCTGACCGGCGGCCTGCGCCACCAAGTCGGCGAACTCACCGAACTGCCTGATCGTCGGGCGGGTGGCCTTGTAGGCCGCCCACTGGTCATCGCCGACGATCAGCCGGACGGCCATCAGCTCATCCTCGGCTTCGAGCAGTTCCAAGGGCATATCAAGGGCGTTGGGGATCTCGAAGGTCAGGCCGCGGTGCTCGAAGGTCGTCGAGTCAGCCTCGGCTTCGGCCTTCTTCGCAGCCGTCTTCGCGGACGCGGAACTGTTGGCGGTAGCAGCCATGGGGTACTCCTGAAAGCAAAAAAGCCCCGGGCAGGAGGCTTGGGAAGAGGGGTTAGGGCGGGGACTTGTCCCTCCCCGCCAGGGGAGAGAAGCACGGCTGCAGCCAGTGCTGTTAGACGGTCTTGGCCTCGACGGTGAGCGTGCCGGCCTGCGCCGAGCGGTCGCCGTCGCTTGCGTTGATGGTGTAGCCCTTGGTCGCGGCGTCCGCAGCGATGGTCACCCGGATGTCGAAGGTGCCGGTCGGACTGGCGTTGCCCGCGTCGGCGACGAGCTTCGGGTCGCCGGTCGTGACGGCGATCGGTGCGTTCGGCTTCGCGCCCTTGCCGGTCACGTGGACTTCGCCGCCCTGCTTGACGGTCGTCTGCGAAAGCTCTGCCTGGAAGCGCTCACCGGGGAGTACGGCGCCGTCCTTGATCGAGTCATTGGTCAGGATGTAGCCCAGACGGCCCGAAGCATCCAAGGCCTCGATGGTCAGCTCGTACTTGCCTGCCTCAGCCCGCTGGAGCTGGATAGCGCCCCGGTCGGAGATCATGGCCCGCTCGATCACTGCGCGGTACTGCACGGCGCCCTGCGACCAGTCCACGACGAGGGAGATCTCGCTCAGCTCCGGGGTGCTGGACAGGTCCAGGCGCCACGTGTCCTTGATCGGCTTCTCGACGCCGTTCGACCCCTTCTCGGTCGCGGGCTTCCACTCCGCCCCGAAGAACAACTCGGTGGTCGCGAGGTTGGTCTCCAGCAGGGTGGCCTTGACCTGGAAGCTGGCTTCCTTGACGTTGTACAGAACCGGTACTGCGCTCTGCCAGACCTTCACCGGGTCCGAGGAGATCGACGGGGTAATGGTCACGCCGCCCTCGTCCACGTACCCCATCGGGGTGTAGCCACTCGGGGCAATGCCCTTGACTCCGCAGTCAGTTGGAGGTGTTGGGCCAACGCCGGACTTCGGGAGGGGCGCGAAGTAGAGGGCCCCGTCGGGGGCGAAGCGGATCCGGCCGGCGTCGTTTCCCTTAGCGTCAGCAGCCATGGTGTGTCTCCTCGTTTAGGCATGAAAAAGGCCCCTATCGCTGGGGGCGGGTGAGAGGGAAGCGCTATCCCTCGGTGATGAATAGGGAGACCTCGCCGAGGAATGAGTGCTCTCGGGAAGTCGAGTCCGGGGCGTACTGAGGGCTGATCCCCTCAGCGACGTCGAGCACCAGGGCGTCGCCGACATGGCGGCCGGGTAGATGCTCAAGCAGGTGCTCGCGGACGGTGTAGGCCAACTCGGCGGCGACATCGCGGTGTTCTGCATAGACCCGGAAGGTGACGTCGGCTCGGTCCATGCGGTCGCGAACGACTCGGTGGCCCCCGGCGTGCTCAAGGTAGATGGTGGTGTCGGCCGGCTCGCGGCCGACAAGGTCTCCGGTCACTGCGGCGGTCAACTCGGGGATGCCTCGCAGGTACTCATGGACGACGGAGACGGGATCGACCCTCACTCCCGGACCTTCAGCAAGGCGCCCTTGAGGATGTGTCGACCCGCGTGCCGACGGCCACGCTTGTCCTTCCATCCGTACTCAATCAGGAGCGGGTGGCGGTCGGCCTGGACGGCGGCATGCACGACACCGCCCTCCTCATAAGCCGTGACCGAGATCGAGCGGGAGTACATGTTCCACGAGCCGCGCTTGTTCCTCGGCGCCTCAGCTCGGGCCAGGGCCGCGATCTCCTCCGCCTTCTGCGCGCTCAACTCCGCCGTCTTGGGGGAGGAGACAAGCCCCTTGAGGGCGTCCTCGGACAGGGTGAGCCGGAAGGCTGGCCTCAATGCTCAACCCTCCAAGCACGGACCCGGACATGCCGGATCGATCCGTAGTTCCATTTCATGGGGTCGCCGTCGACTTCATAGGTGCGGCCGTCAAACTCGATGCGGTCTGCGGAGTCCACGTTGGCGCCCCAGGGGAGGAAGACCCGCAGCCGTTCCTGCGCCGTCTCGCGCTCGGGCGAGCGCGCTTCAAAGACCCGGTCCGGTTGTACGTGGGCCAGCCCCTCGAAGACTGTCCGTGCATGCGACCAGTCCCGACGCCGGGTGTAGCCAGAGTCCTTGATGTCGGCTCGACGGATCACCACGGGATCGTTGAAGAGGAGCATCAGCCCTTCTCCCTCTCCAGGCGGATGGAGGTCAGAGACCGCCGGTAGCGCCTCAAGGAGGCTTTGGCCGCGGGTGAGAGCTGCTGCGCGGCGGAAGCAGGTCCGAACTGGACCTCCACGTCGCCCACGCGCTCCGACACGATGCCGGGCTGGACTGCTAGCCAGCGCATCACCTCGGAGCACACGACCGTCTTGAAGATTGCGGGGGGCTTGCTCCGGTCCCATGCGCCCGTGCAGTAGTCGGCGACGTAGGCCGAGGCGTCCCCGATGAGGGCCTCGATCCTCGGACGCTCCTCCGGCAACACGGGCTTGGTGAGGCGCGCGGCGACCTCATCGACGGTGGCATACATCGCTTCAACTCCATCTGTTTGCTTGGGGTTCGAGCGATGGGCTAGCCTTGAGCGGTCACAACTCTCGTATTGGAGAACCCCGTTGAGCGCCACGCGCAGTGAGAGAGGCTAGCTCCGACCTGGAGCTAGCTCGCCGAATCGCTGGACATCCACCTAGGTGAGGTGTGTCCGGACATCGGTGAAGCTCACTCAACGGAGGTTTCTCGTGGCAACCAACCCGACCCAGCCGGTGTGCAACCACCGGGCCCTTGAGGTAACGACTCTTCTCTTGGGCTCCACGGTCGTGGGCCTTCTCGCTGGTGTCATGCTGGTAGCACTCGGCATGACCCCGCTGACCGCGATCGGATCGGGCGCAGCAGTCTTCGTCAGCACGTTCACTCTTGGACTGTCGGCGATCTCCTACATCAAGAAGCAGAGCTAGTGCTACATGGGGGCGGCCTCCGGGCCGCCCCCAGCAGCTACCTCCTCAGGCCCCCGTACTCGCGGCCTTCTCGGTGATCGACACCTTCAGGCCGCGCACAAACGATTCACCAATGCCCACACCGCGGACTGAGTAGTCCGGGTCCTCCCGGACCGTGGACAGGCCGTACATCGTGTCCAGGCCAATCGTGTCGGCCTTCTTCGCGTAGTCGTAGTCGATCAGCATGCGGGTGGCGATGCCGTTGATGTTCTGCACGGAACCGTTGACCGCGCCCATGGGAATCGCCGGGCAGGCGCTCACCAGCAGCATCGCGCTCTTATGGAAGAGGTAGGCCTCCAGCCCGAAGCTGTTGTGGATCACGATGTCGAAGCCATAGATCCTGCCGATGACCGCGCGGCGGAGCGCGTTGCTGTCACCGCTGTAGTCGACCGCGACGAAGGCCGGGTCCTTGAGCAGGATCGCTTCCAGCTCGGGGCCGGCGATCAGGTACCGCTCGGAAGCGGGGACGTTGGCGACGTTCATGGCCATGCGCGCGTCCACCAGGGCGGTGCGAATGCCGAGGGCGCGGGCGCTCATGTTGGCGCCGGTGCCGTCCGCTGCCGGGATGGTGACCTCGACGTCGCCGCCGATGACCTTCTTCTGCGCGGCGCTCAGGCCGGATCGTGTGATGTTGGCCTTGATGAAGGTGGCCGTGGTGTCGTCGAAATACTCAGCAAATCCCCTGGTGAGCTTCGTCAGTACCTGGGTGCCGAACTGCTTGAGGTCGAAGGCCACCTGCTCCATCGAGAGCGTGGTGGCGTTCTGCGCGAGCGTGGTCAACTGCACTGGGAAGCGCGACTCGTTGATGAAGCCGATCGGCGGTAGCCGGTCGTTCGTCGGCAGCGGCCGGTCCGAAGCAGCGGCGAACTTCGTCTTGTCACCCTTGATCGGGTTCCAGATCGGCTCGGAGATGCCCGCCGCCTGGACGGGGATGCCGCGCGACTCGCGGTTGACGTTGATGACGTCGCCGAGGCCGCCGCGGAACTTGAGCTCGCTGTAGCGGGCGGGTATGCCGCCCAGGGTGAGCTGACGGTCCAGGAGACCGAGGGCCGCGATAGTGACCTGCTTGGGGTCAAGATTGAAATGATGCGTAGTGGTCGCCATAGGCGTGCCTCCAAAAGGGCATGAAAAATCCCTCCAGGAGGGGAGGGCGTTCGAGGAGTCTCGGGCTAGGTGCTGTGACCGCATGGGTTCGCCGGATTGACCAGGATGGTAGGGGGCGTTGCGTCAACGGAGTGGTGTGCGTACGGGGTCGGACATGGCGAGGCCCCGCCCCCGCGCAGGCTGGGGGCGGGGCGATGTCAACACTGCCTTACTTGCGGATCAGCTCTTCACTCGCCTGTTACCAGGGCGTTCTGAACGTCCGGCGCACTCTTGTACTCGCGGTCGGGGAGCTTCGTCAGTTGATCCAGGAGATCCCGATCAATGCCGGTGTCTTCTTTGGCGTGCTCGATGAGCGCCTTCTTGTTCATGGGCCAGGAAAGCTGCGTGAACAGCTGCATGAGTACGTGATGCCCTGGGGAAGGCTGCGACGGTTTAGCTTCGATTGTGTGGCTTTCCAGGGATCCACTGTCCAAGGATTCGAAGGATTTATCCGCCATTGGTCACTCCCTTTGCCGGCAACTGCATTCCATGACTACTCAGACACAGTATGTGATCAAGTGTTGGTGGATGCAGGCGAGCGCGGCCATACGAGTGAAAGCCTTCACCCAGCCCCTGGATCTACCTTCGTGGGTGCAGCGCCAGCACCCTCGAAGGCGACGCCTTGACCGTCGTGCAAGGGGACGTGCTCGCATCCACAGCCGAGATATCTGGCAGCCCCCCTCAGCCCCAACTGGTGCAACCCGGCCTACCTAAGCGGTCACAGCGCTAGCTAGATGAAGGACCCGCCGGAGATGAAGTCGGCCAGCTCGCTCGGGTCCATGGAGGAGATGTCGTTGCCGCCGGACCGGTGATGGCCCGTCCCCATGAGCTGCGGGAACTCCGGCTTGGGCTGGGGCTTGTTGAGCGAGGCGATCAGCTCGGTGACTCGCTCACGGTCAGCGCGGCCGTCCTCGGCCACGAACTGCTTGAGGTCCAGGAAGTCGGTCGGCACGGTAACACCGGCCGCGGATGCCTGGACTCGGATCTCGGCTTCGACGAGCGATGGGCCCACCTCGGCCATCGCAGCCTGACGGGCATCAGCCCTGGCCGCTTCGATCGCCTTCTCCTGGTCAGTCATCTGCGCCTGGCGGAAGCCCTCCAGCTCTTTGCTGGCCTGCTTCCAGCGCTTCTCGTTCTCACGGGAAATGCGCTTCCACTTCTCCAGCTCGGCAGTGGGGCCGACGTCGGTCGGAGTCTCAGTCGGCGGGGATGCCTCAACCTCGGTGGTAGAGGCGGCTGCGGGGGTGGTCTGTGTCTCGTCCATGCACCTATCCATTTCGGATGGACACGCCGTTGCGGCGCGTCTACTTCTGCTCGCTGAGCTTTCGGTTCACATTCCCGGCGTTCCCCTGGGGGGTCTTCGCTGCCATGTGCGCCGCCTCAGCGTCGCTCGGAGCGTTGGCCGCCGGTTCCTGCTGGGGGCCGAGCTTCTGGACCTCTGCCGCAGCTCGGGCATCGTCCTTCCGCATTTCGCGGAACGCGCTGATCTGCGACGGGGTGTAACCCGCATCGCTCCACAGCTGCTCTTCGGGGACGTTAAGTTGCTTAAGCTTGAGCAGGGCATCAATGTGCTGTGCCTCGGTCCGGTATTCCGGATCACGCCACACCGTTTCCATGGCAAAAGCCTTGGCTCGCTCGTCACGTTTCACCGCAAAGCAGAGCCGGATCACCTTTTCCCATGCCTCGCCGAAATGAAGCATCCGCTCTCGAACCTTGGCTACCAGTCCGGCTTCCGCACTGATGATGGACTCGCCGGATGGTGCTGTCCCGCCGTTGACAAGAAAATAATGAGGCGGGGTGCGGGATATTGAACTTGCGTGCTGCAACAAAAGCCCTACCAGGTCGCAGTAGTTACTGAGGCTGGCGGCTTCGAACTGTCCGAACTTGGCTTGCGGGTCCTCGGCCTGGAGGAGTTTGTCGACCGCGACCTTGAAGGGTTCGACAGGATTGCCCTGGTCGTCCTCAACGATCTCCAGACCCGTCACGTACCTCTGCGGGAACGCGGCAAATTCCGAAGCCGTGAGAGCGTCGCTGACCGTCTTGTTGATCGCATCCTGGATGGGGATGACGTTGGCGAGATCCGAGTATGGATCGCCAGAAAGCCGGGAGCGGTTGTGGAAGGGGACGACCGGAACGACCCCCAAGGGGTTCGGGCGTTTGACGCCGTTCTCCCACTCAGTCTCGCCACGCTTGGTCTCGTAGACGTATTCCTCGGTCCACAAGGTGACCCACTGCCGGCCCCAGTCGTCTAGGAAGAAGCGGGCTGCGGCTTCCAGCTCGGTCCTGCTGCCGACCTTGTACTGGACGACCATGTTCTCGGCCGAGACGGGGAGGATGGACGGCTCGCCATCCTTGTCAGCCCAGACCAGAACGTAGGCCCGGCCCTGAACCATGGCGTCCAGGTGGACCGCGTTCGAGAGCACGTCCATGCTGCTGCGTTGCCAGAACTCCCAGGCGTCCTTGTCGGTGCCGGGAGTGTCGGGTATTCGGAAGGCGTCCACCGTCATGCGTTCGGTTGCGCTGTCGATGATCAGGCCGCAGAAGTTGTCTCGCCAGCTCTCGAAGACCTCGCGGAACTCGGCCTTGAACCGGGCCTGGGAGAAGGCGAGCCGCTGGTGCTCGCCCTCGTAGTACTGGGCGTACCGGAACATGTCCGGGAGCTGATTGGTCAGCTTGCCGTGCAGGTAGGCCAGCCAGTCGACAGGAGATTCAGGCGGGCCGACGGCCGTATATCCATTAGGGGGGACAATCATGCAGCCTCGCTAAAAGCCGACTACGCGCCCCCTTCGCGCATTGAGTCGACCGTCAGCGATTGCATCAGCCCTGGCCTCAAAGGCAAGAATGGCGCACACGGCCAGGTCGATTTTCTTCTTGGAACGGGGAGAATCTTTGGTGATCAATAGTCCTTGAGGGACTTCCCGGGTCACTGCATTCAGCATGTGCCGGGTCAGGTCAGTATCGCCGTCGTGCTTGACGTCGCCGACTGCTACAGCGGAATGCAGGCGCTCGGTGGCCTCACACATCCGCATCGGCTTATTAGTCCAATACTCGAAGACCCGGTCGTCGCCGTAGGTAATGGCCCACCGGCCAATGGCTTCCTGCCAATACGGCGGGTCCCCGTAGAACCACTCGACTTTGTACGTATTGAAGGCCCGCTTCACTGCTGCCTCGACAGCGAGCACGTCAATTTCCCAGTCGGGCTGTTTGGGGTCGCGCGGGTTTTCCCAGAGGCCGAGGACGAAGAGCTTGCCGTCTCGCAGCCTGGCCCCTACCAACCCTGTGCTGTCGCCACGGAGGGAGCCGTCGAAGCCGATGGCTATCTGGTCCCCGGGCAGGACGGGGTCGTCCTCGTCCAGGCAGGCATCCCACTCAGACTTGACGAGCCAACCGTCCGCGTTCTCCTGGATGTTGTTGAGATAGAAGCGGTAGGCGATCGCCGCGCTGGTGCGCGGGTCCATGACCGCTTCGACGATGCCGTTGACGTCGACCCAGTGGGAGTCACCATAGGCGTCGATGACGGCGGCTCGGACGGCGTCCTCGTCCTTGAGGTCGACGTCCCGTACGGCCTCGCGGCAGTCGTACAGGATGCGCTTGGCACCGGCCTCCATCGCGGCCTCGAAGGTCCGCTGGGCGATCGAGTTCTCGTTTGGGTTGAAGGCGTTGGTCGTCTCGATCAGGCGAGACCCTGCACCGGCCGTCTTCTGGACGTTGCGGTCCAGCGTCTCCCAGACGTAGGTGCCCTGGTTGCTGTCGACCCAGTGGTGTACCTCGTCACAGACAACGAAAAGTTGCTCCGGCCCCGGCAGAGTCGGTGCTCATGCCGGGGCCGGGCAAAGGTGGGCCTCGCCCCCTCAAGCCCACGCGAGGACGAGGTGACGGGCTCGATTCGGCCGGGCCGGCCGTCCTTGAACTGGATGAGACCCTTGCCGATGTCGAGGTTGTACTCCTTCTCGGCCGGCGACTCGGCCAACATGCCGCGGATCATGTCCCGCGTGTTGGCGGTCTGGTCGAGGGAGGTTGCAGCGATCTGCACGAGCGGCAGCGGTACCGGCTTGCCGACGGGCATGTGGTTGTCATCGAAGCGGCTGAACCGGGCAGGGCCGATGAACTCCACGATGGCCAGGGCCGCGAGCAAGGGTGTCTTGCCCCAGCCCTTAGCTCGACGCAGCGCAGCCGTCCGGTAGAGCCATCGGCCCTTGTCGTCGATGGCGTACATCCAGAGCACGAAGCGAAGCTGCTCGGGGCTGAACGTCCAGGGCTGACCAGCGTGTTCGCCATCGGGTTGCACGATGTACTGCTGGGCCCAGCGAATGATGCCGTAGCCGAGGCTGCGGGTGGGGTGCGGGACGCCCGGGGGCATGTTCCCTGTCAGGGGCATCCCGTCACCCCTCTTTCTCATTCGGAGAGCATCTTGAACAGCGCGTCGTCCAGGTCCTTTGTCGCGCCGTGTGCTGCGGTAGCGGCCTCGTGCTCTGCTTGCTGATCGAAATTCATGCGAAGGCGGGCGCGATCCTCGGTGGTAGCGCCCCACCGCCCGACGCGCTGACGGATCTCTCCAGCCAGGCGGACGTTGCCCTGATAGAAGGCATCCACGAGGCGGGTGGTCAGCTCCAGTTCGGCCCAGTCGGTCTCAAGCCAGTGCTCGGTCTGAGGGGCCGAGGCCCAGGTCTTCCAAAACCGCTTGGCTCCGCCCGTTTCGACGCCGAGAGACTTCGGAAGAGCACGGCCCTCGCCCGAGTTGAGGGACAGACCGTGCTCGCCCAGGGCGTGGTCGGTGTTGCGGCGCCTGGCATTGGGATTGGGAGCCGGCCCACGTCGAGATGGCATCAGTGCACACTCCCAAGGCTGTTGGGATCGATCCCGTACAGCTCGCCCAGCTCCGACAGCTCGAAGAGGGCGTCCTCTACCCACTGGCGCTTCTCCGCGGCCTTCGACGGCCGACGGACAACCGGGCTCGGCGGGAAGGGGCACTGGCAGTCTGCGCACAGGCCGTCGCAGATGAGGGGCACGGGGTTCTCCTGGGGTACTGAGTGAATGAGTGTTTTCAGCGCGGCCACTGATCGGGTGACGCTGGTGGTGTGCGCAACGCACGAGGCTCCTGTGCCGTTGGGGGAGGTGTTCGAAGTCTCA
>NZ_JBFAWH010000007.1:220332-299293 GCF_040680235.1 Streptomyces sp. NPDC052101 | reverse complement strand
CACTTGGCTATGACCGACCTCATGGCCCGCCGTCTGACCGGCGAGGCCACCATCTCCTGGCGCGACCCGACATCACCGGATCAAATCCGCATCCCAGGATGAAACATCGGGAGAAAACGACCTCTCAGGACTTCCTCATGAATCCCGGAGCTGACTCTCATGAAGCGTGCCCGTCTCGTCCCCGCCGTCGCCCTGCTGGCGCTGTCCCCGCTGCTGCTGGCCGCGTGCGGCTCTGGTGGCTCGTCGTCCTCCGGCGGCTCTTCCGGCACCGGCGATTCGGGTCAGCGCCAGAGCTGCCAGAGGCCCTCGGGCATGCCCACCGGCGGCGCTGGACGCCACCGCCCGAGCGGCATGCCGTCCGGCGCGTCCACGGCGAGGCCGACCGACAAGCCGTCGGGGCTGCCCTCGGGCCAGTCTTCGGGCATGCCGAGCGGCGGGGTCGGCAGGCAGGGCGGGCAGGGCGGCTTGGGCGGCGGCTGCGGCGGCCCGGGTGGCGGACAGGCCGGGGGACAGGCCGGAGGGCAGGCCCAGCAGGGCTGAGCGAGGTACGGGCCGCGCCTCCTGCCGTGTGTCCCGGGTGCCTCAGCCCGCCTGGTCCGGCCAGTGGCTGCGGCCGATGGTGATGAGCCGCAGCTGCCGGGTGGCGAGCTGGGTGACGCGCTCCCGCTCCTCCACCGGGGCCTCCAGCGCCTCCAGGAAGAGGGAGGCGGTGATGAGCATCTGGTCGACGTAGAGGTGCGCGAGCATCAGCAGGTCGTCGTCGCTCCAGCCCGCCGCCTCGGGGTCCTTGGCCAGCTCGGCCTTCACCTCCTCGGCGAACCGGACCAGTTGGGACCGGATGGCCTCCCGCACCGGCTGCACCCCGCCGTGCCGCTCCCGGGCGATGAACCGGACGTGCGCGGGGTGCGTGTCCACGTGCCGGGCGATCAACTCGATGGCGCGCGCGATGCGTTCCTCGCTGCCGCCCGCCGTCGACACCGTCGTCCGCACCATCGGGTGCAGGCTGCCGAGCGCCTCGTCGACCAGCGCCACACCGAGGTCGGCGGTCGAGCGGAAGTGCCGGTAGAAGGCGGTCGGGGCCACGCCGACGGCCCGGGTGACCTCGCGCAGACCCAGGCTGCTCAGGCTCTGCTCCTCCAGCAGTGCGAGCGCGGCGTCGAGGAACGCCTGCCGGGTCTTCTGCTTCTGTGCCTGCCGGATGCCGAGGGTGTGACTCATGTCATCCAGTTAACAACTGTTCTCTGGAATTGGAAAGCCGTGGAGCGCGCTAGAGTAGAAGTCAGTGAACAAGTGTTACTACAACTGTTCACCGAAACTTCACACCGGCCCCAATCACGAGGCATCCCGGAGGGGGGATCTGATCCCATGCTGTTCCTCGTCGCCGCACTCATGCTGCTCGGCGTCGTGCTGGGCACCGTGGCCCACGCACCGCTGACCGTCACCGCCGTCGTCGCCGCAGGCATCGCCGTCTGGCTCGGCGTCTTCGCGATCCGCGAGCGCCACGGCCGCCGGCGCCGTACGTCGGCCAACTGACCGTCCGCCACGACTTCCAGGAGCTTGAGCATCATGCAACTCACCGCACCGGTCACCAGCAGCACCGAGACCCGGCCGACCGGGCGGGACGCCGACGGCATGGCCGTGGCGTCCTTCATCCTCGGCCTGCTCGGCCTGCTCGTCCTCAACATCTTCCTCGGCCCGATCGCCATCGTCCTGGCCACGGTGTCCCTGTGGCGCGGCACCACCCGCCGCGGCCGAGCCCTTCTGGGTCTCACCCTGGGCGTGGCCGACCTGGCCGTCCTCGGCATCGCCATGCAGGTGTCCCACACGCTGTCGTGGAGCCTGTGACCCGGGAGGATCTCACCTGAGACAGACGGGCCCCGAGGACGACGGGGCACCCCACCCGTCCGTTCAGGGCACCTCGCCACCAAGTCCGGGCGCAACCCCGGCAAGGCGCATCCGAGGCCGAAGCCGACTGCAAGGGCCCCGTAGAATCAGGGCACCATGGCTTACCTCGACCACGCCGCGACAACCCCGATGCTCCCGGAGGCGGCAGAGGCCCTGACCGCCCAGCTGAGCATCACGGGCAACGCCTCCTCCCTCCACGCATCCGGCCGCCAGGCACGCCGCACGGTCGAGGAATCCCGCGAAACCCTCGCCGAAGCGCTCGGCGCCCGCCCCAGCGAGGTGGTCTTCACCTCGGGCGGCACCGAGGCCGACAACCTCGCCGTCAAGGGCCTGTTCTGGTCCCGCCGAGACGCCGACCCGGCCCGCACCCGCGTCCTCGCCAGCCCCGTCGAGCACCACGCCGTCCTGGACGCGGTCCACTGGCTCGGCGAACACGAGGGCGCCACGGTCGAGTACCTCCCGGTCGACCCCTACGGCCGTGTCCACCCCGACGCGCTGCGCGAGGCCATCGCCCGCAACCCCGACGATGTCGCCCTGGTCACCGTGATGTGGGCGAACAACGAGATCGGCACGCTCCTGCCGGTGCGTGAACTCGCCGCCGTGGCCGCCGAGTTCGGCATCCCGATGCACGCCGACGCGGTCCAGGCCTTCGGTCAGGTGCCGGTCGACTTCGCCGCCTCCGGCCTCGCCGCCATGACGGTCTCCGGTCACAAGATCGGCGGCCCGTACGGCATCGGCGCGCTGCTGCTCGGCCGCGACCACACCCCCGTACCCGTACTGCACGGCGGCGGCCAGGAGCGGCATGTCCGCTCCGGCACCCTCGACGTGCCCGCCATCGCCTCCTTCGCCGTCGCCGGCCGGCTGGCCACCGAGCGGCGCGCGTGGTTCGCCCGCGAGATCGGCGCGCTGCGCGACCAGCTGATCGCCGCCGTCCGCGCCGCCGTCCCGGACGCCCTCCTCGGCGGCGACCCGGCGCCCGGGGGCCGTCTGCCGGCCAACGCGCACTTCACCTTCCCCGGCTGCGAGGGCGACTCCCTGCTGCTCCTGCTGGACGCCCAGGGCATCGAGTGCTCGACCGGTTCCGCCTGCACCGCGGGTGTCGCCCAGCCCAGCCATGTGCTGCTCGCCACCGGCACCGACCCGGATCTGGCCCGCGGCACCCTGCGCTTCTCGCTCGGCCACACCTCCACGGAGGCGGATGTGGAGGCGGTCGCCAAGGCGATCGGCCCGGCGGTGGAGCGGGCGCGCGCCGCCGGCCTGAGCTGAGGCATGAAACGACCTACAAGGCGGGTTCCCTTCGCCGGTATTGTCCGGATCAGGTAATGGGGGTCGCCATCAGGTCCAGTACTTGCGACCTTCTGGCCTCTCAGCCCGAGCGTCGACGTCGGCACCAGCGGAGACGATGTACCTCTCGGTTGGAAGAGAACAGGTATCTCTCGCTGAAGTCGGCTACTCCGCTTGAACTCCCTCACTCGTCTTGTAGGTCTATTACCAGGATAAATCGGCACCTATCGTACGCAAGGGGTCTGGCCTTGATTTTTTCGAAAGTCTCCTCCCGGGGACCCGTACCCTGGAAGGGCTATGACTGAGACCCCGCAGCGCCCCCTCCGCGTCCTCGCCGCCATGTCCGGTGGAGTCGACTCCGCCGTCGCCGCCGCGCGCGCCGCGGAAGCCGGCCACGATGTCACCGGCGTCCACCTCGCGCTCTCCGCGAACCCGCAGTCCTTCCGGACCGGCGCCCGGGGCTGCTGCACCATCGAGGACTCGCGTGACGCCCGCCGCGCGGCCGACGTCATCGGCATCCCCTTCTACGTCTGGGACCTCGCCGACCGCTTCCGCGAGGACGTGGTCGAGGACTTCATCGCCGAGTACGAGGCCGGCCGCACCCCCAACCCGTGCCTGCGCTGCAACGAGAAGATCAAGTTCGCCGCGCTGCTCGACAAGGCGCTGGCCCTCGGCTTCGACGCGGTCTGCACCGGCCACTACGCCCAGGTGATCGTCCGCGAGGACGGCTCCCGCGAGCTGCACCGCGCCTCCGACATGGCGAAGGACCAGTCGTACGTCCTCGGCGTCCTGGACGAGAAGCAGCTCGCCCACGCGATGTTCCCGCTCGGCGACACGGTCACCACCAAGGAGGAGATCCGCGCCGAGGCCGAGCGCCGGGGCCTCGCCGTCGCCAAGAAGCCCGACTCGCACGACATCTGCTTCATCGCCGACGGCGACACCCAGGGCTTCCTGGCGCGCCGGCTCGGCAAGGCCGAGGGCGACATCGTCGACGAGTCCGGCAACACGCTGGGCACGCACGAGGGCGCGTACGGCTTCACCATCGGCCAGCGCAAGGGCCTCAGGATCGGCACCCCGGCCCCCGACGGCAAGCCGCGCTACGTCCTCGACATCTCCCCGGTGACGAACACCGTGACCGTCGGCCCGGCCGCGTCCCTGGACGTCATCGCGCTCACCGCGATCAAGCCCCGCTGGTGCGGCACCGCGCCCACCGGCCCCGGCACCTACACCGCCCAGCTGCGCGCCCACGGCGGCGAGACCGAGGTCACCGCGGAACCGGCCTGTGGCGAACTGCGCGTGACCTTCACCGACCCGGTCCGCGGCGTGGCCCCCGGCCAGGCGATCGTCCTGTACGACGGCACGCGCGTGGTGGGCTCGGCCACGATCGCGACGACCACGCGCGCGACCCCCGCGGCCGTGTAGCCCCGCCCGCCCGGCCGCTAGCCCGCCACGAACTCCGCCAGAAGCGGCCCCAGGACGTCCGGCTCCACCATGTGGGTCTGCCCCGCGAGGACCCGGTACGTGCCCTGGGGCACGGTCTCCGCGACCGCGCGGGAGGCCTCGCGCATCCATTGCGGGCTCGCCCCGCCCGCGACCGACAGGACCGGTACGGAGATCGCCGCCAGCCGCTCGCGCGGCAGCAGGCCGTCGCCCATGACCGTGTCGTCGTGTGCGAGGCTCGGCGCGACGGCCTCCATCCCGGCCCACATCGGCGACTGCCGGGCGCCCTGGATCATCTCCTCGGCCAGGCCCGTCAGCCGCAGGAACAGCTCCACCGCGTCCCCGCGCCGACCGTCCGCGAGCGCCTTGGCCAGGTTCTCCTTGTACGAGGCCTCCCGCTCGGCACCGCCCTCCAGGGCGTCGGCGTACGGCACCTCGTACACGGCGGCCCGGGGGATCGGCAGTCCGCTCGCCGCCGCCTCCAGCACCAGCGCACCGCCCGAGGAGACCCCGAACAGCACCGCGTCACCGCTCACGGCGTCGATCAGCGCGGCCAGGTCCTCGACTTCGCGCCCGACCGAGTACGGCGCCGTGTCACCGCTCGCGCCGCGGCCCCGGCGGTCATAGACGACGGCCGTGCACCGGCCCGCGATCCGCTGGGCCAGGGGCGCCATGGTGCCCCCGGTGGACATGGCGCCGCTCACCAGGATCACCGTCGGCCCCTGGCCGGTCACCGCGTACGCGAGGGCGGTGCCGTCGCGCGAAGTCGTCTTCTTGTCCATGCCGGTGCAGACTGCCCTACCGGCCGGAACTCATCGCTCACGACACGTCGACGTGGTAGAAGCAGAAGTGATCCCTGATCTCCGCCACGTCCGGCTTCGGGTCCGGGTACGCCCACACCAGGTCCGGTGCGCCCGGCAGCGACCAGTAGGACGCCGTCCCCTTGAAGGGGCACACGGTGTGCGTCTCGGAGGGGGCCAGCAGGTCGAGGCGTACGTCCTCGGCGGGGATGTAGTACCGCACGGGACAGCCCGTCTCGCGCAGCACCAGCGGGCGGTCGGTCTCGGCGAGCACCTGGTTTCCGTGCACCACGCGCACGTGCTGCTCGCTCTTCTCGATGGTGATCGTGTGTCCTTGGGCCATACCTGGAGAGCACCGGCGGGCGCCCGGTTCTTCCCGCGTACGGTAGGGGCCATGAACATCTGCGTCTTCCTGTCCGCGGCCGACCTCGACGAGCGGTACACGCGCCCCGCGCGCGAGTTCGCGGAACTGATCGGCAAAGGCGGTCACAGCCTGGTGTGGGGCGGTTCCGACGTCGGTCTGATGAAGGTCGTCGCCGACGGGGTGCAGGAGACGGGCGGCCGGCTGCTGGGCGTCTCCGTGGAGTTCCTCGCCCACAAGACACGGCCTGGCGCCGACGAGATCGTCATCGCCGCCGACCTCGCCGAACGCAAGAAGCTGCTGCTGGAGAAGGCCGACGCCGTGGTGATCATGGTGGGCGGCACCGGCACGCTGGACGAGGCCACCGAGATACTGGAGCTGAAGAAGCACGGCCGCACCGAGAAGCCGGTGGTGCTGCTGAACACCGCGGGCTTCTACGACGGCCTCGAGCAGCAGTTCCGCCGCATGGAGGAGGAGGGCTTCCTGCCGCGCCCGCTGTCCGAGCTGATGTTCTTCGCCAAGGAGCCGGTGGCCGCGCTGGCGTACCTCGAAGAGGCCCTGTCCGGTCGCTGATGCGAGCATGGCGGTCATGGCTACTCATGTGATCACCGGGGCCGGTTCCGGCATCGGCGCGGCCGTCGCCCGCCGTCTGCACGCGCGCGGGGACGAACTCGTCCTGCACGCGCGCGACGCGGGCCGCGCGAAGGAACTGGCGGCCGAGTTCCCCGGCGCCCGCACCCTGGTGGGCGACCTGGCCGACCCGGACAGGCTGTCCTGGGCGTTCTCCCACCAGACGCTCCCGGACCGGGTGGACTCGTTGCTGCACATCGCCGGGGTCGTCGACCTGGGCGAGGTCGGCGACCTGACGCCCAAGTCCTGGCGCCACCAGCTCAACGTCAACCTGATCGCCCCCGCCGAACTGACCCGGCACCTCCTGCCCCAACTCCGCGCGGCCCACGGCCATGTGATCTTCGTCAACTCCGGCGCGGGCCTCAACGCCCACGCCGGCTGGTCCGCGTACGCCGCCTCCAAGCACGGCCTGAAGGCCCTCGCCGACTCCCTGCGCCACGAGGAGCACGGAAACGGCGTCCGGGTCACCTCGGTCTACCCCGGCCGCACGGCCGGCCCCATGCAGGCCAAGGTCCACCAGCAGGAGGGCAAGGAGTACGACGCCGCGAAGTGGATCGACCCCGAGTCGGTGGCCACGACGATCCTGATGGCCCTGGACCTGCCCGGGGACGCCGAGGTCAACGACCTGACCGTGCGTCCGGGGCGCTGACCGCCGCACGGCAGAGTCGGGTGGCGGGTGTTCGGCATACCCTGCCGGGGTGAGTGAGAACAGCCAGTTCAGGTTTCCCAGGGCCACCGGGATCGGTTCCATGCCGGGCGGCGACGCGCGCGAGGCCGCCAAGACGGTGACCGGCACCTTCGAGGACTTCCCGGTCCTGCCCGAGCTGCCCGCCCGCGGCCCCGGCGCCGACATGATCGGCCGTACCGCGGGGATGCTCGTCGAGCTGTACGCGCGCGTGGAGCCGAGCGGCTGGCGGATGGGGGACCGGCCGGGCCGGGACACCAAGCGCGCCCGGTCCTGGCTGGGGGAGGACCTGGACGCCCTGGAGGAGTTCACGCAGGGGTACGAGGGCGATCTGAAGGTGCAGGCGGTCGGGCTGTGGACCCTGGCCGCCGCGCTGGAGCTGAAGAACGGCGAGGCCGCCCTCGGCGACCCCGGCGCCTGCCGCGACCTCGCCGCCTCGCTCGGGGAGGGCCTGCGGCTCCACCTCGCCGAGGTACGGCGCCGCATCCCCGGCGCCCGGATCGTGCTCCAGCTCGACGAGCCCTCCCTCACGGCCGTACTGCGCGGACAGGTCCGTACCGCCAGCGGCTACCGCACACACCGCGCCGCGGACCGGCAGGTCGTCGAGGCCACCCTGCGGGAGGTGGTCGCGGCCCATGCCGACGGGCCCGTGATCGTGCACTCCTGCGCGCCCGACGTGCCGTTCGCGCTGCTGCGCCGGGCCGGGGCGGCAGGCGTCTCCTTCGACTTCTCGCTTCTCACCGAGCGTGACGACGACGCGATCGGCGAGGCCGTGGAGGGCGGTACGCGGCTGTTCGCCGGTGTCGTGCCGGGCACGGACGGCCCATTGTCAGACCCTGCCGGTAGCGTCATGGGTGTCAGGACGCTGTGGCGCAGGCTGGGGCTGCATCCGGGCTTGCTCGCGGAGGCGGTCACGGTCACCCCGGCGTGCGGTCTGGCGGGCGCTTCCCCCGCGTACGCACGCCAGGCGCTCGCCCACTGCGTCCGGGCGGCGAGATCCCTCGCGGACAACCCAGAGTAACGGGAGGACAACACGGTGGCCGGCGACAAGCAGCAGGCGGAGACGGCAGTGCCCGCCGAGGCACGTGAGAAGCACGCGCAGCTCGCTGAGCAGATCGAGGAGCACCGCTTCCGGTACTACGTGAAGGACGCTCCCGTCATCAGCGACGCCGAGTTCGACAAGCTCCTGAAGACGCTGGAGGGCCTGGAGGAGCAGTATCCCGAGCTGCGCACCCCGGACTCGCCGACCCAGAAGGTCGCGGGGTCGTACGCGACGGAGTTCACCGCGGTCGAGCACCGCCAGCGCATGCTGTCCCTCGACAACACCTTCAACGACGAGGAGCTGGCCGCCTGGGCCGAGCGCATCGCCCGCGAACTCGGCGACCAGAAGTACCACTTCCTGTGCGAGCTGAAGGTCGACGGCCTCGCCGTCAACCTCACCTACGAGCACGGCCGGCTCACCCGCGCGGCCACCCGCGGCGACGGCCGCACCGGCGAGGACATCACCCCGAACGTCCGCACGATCGCGGAGATCCCGGACCGCCTCAAGGGCGACAAGGTGCCCGACCTGGTGGAGATCCGCGGCGAGGTCTACTTCCCGATGGAGAAGTTCCTCGAACTGAACGAACGCCTGGTCGCCGCCGGTGACAAGCCGTTCGCCAACCCCCGCAACGCCGCCGCCGGTTCGCTGCGCCAGAAGGACCCGCGCGTCACCGCCACCCGTCCGCTGCACATGGTCGTCCACGGCATCGGCGCCCTGGAGGGCTTCACGGGCATGACCCGGCTGTCCCAGGCGTACGACCTGCTGAAGACCTGGGGCCTGCCCACCTCCCCGCACAACCGCGTGGTCGACGACCTCGACGGCGTACGGCAGTTCATCGCCCACTACGACGGCGAGATGCGCCACTCCGTGGAGCACGAGATCGACGGCGCCGTCGTCAAGCTGGACGAGATCCGGCTCCAGGGCCGCCTCGGCTCCACCGCCCGGGCGCCGCGCTGGGCGATCGCGTACAAGTACGCGCCGGAGGAGGTCAACACCAAGCTCGTCGACATCAAGGTGGGCGTCGGCCGCACCGGCCGCGTGACGCCGTACGCCCAGGTCGAGCCGGTCACCGTCGCCGGCAGCGAGGTGGAGTTCGCCACCCTGCACAACCAGGAGGTCGTCAAGGCCAAGGGCGTCCTCATCGGGGACACGGTCGTCATCCGCAAGGCCGGTGACGTCATCCCGGAGATCCTCGGCCCGGTGGTCGACCTGCGCGACGGCACCGAGCGGGAGTTCGTGATGCCGGGCAAGTGCCCCGAGTGCGGCACTCCGCTCAGGCCGATGAAGGAGGGCGACATCGACCTCCGCTGCCCCAACGCCCGTACCTGCCCGGCCCAGTTGCGCGAGCGCGTCTCCTATCTCGCGGGCCGCGAGTGCCTGGACATCGAGAGCTTCGGCGCGGTGGCGGCCGCAGCGCTCACCCGACCGCTGGAGCCGACCGACCCGCCGCTGGTGGACGAGGGCGACCTCTTCGACCTGACGGTGGAGAAGCTGCTGCCCATCAAGGCCTATGTCCTCGACCCCGACAGCGGTCTGCCCAAGCGGGACCCGAAGACGGGTGAGGAGAAGGTCGTCACGGTCTTCGCCAACCAGAAGGGCGAGCCGAAGAAGAACACCCTCGCCCTGCTGGAGAACATCGAGGCGGCCAAGCAGCGCCCGCTGGCCCGGTTCCTGAACGGCCTGTCCATCCGGCACGTCGGCCCGGTCGCCGCGCAGGCGCTCGCCCGCGAGTTCCGCTCCGTCGACCGCATCGAACAGGCCACCGAGGAAGAGCTGGCGGCCGCCGACGGCGTCGGGCCGATCATCGCCGCCGCGCTCAAGGAGTGGTTCGCCGAGGACTGGCACCGCGAGATCGTCCGCAAGTGGAAGGCCGCCGGAGTCCCGCTGGAGGAGGAGTCGACGGGCGAGGACGAGGGGCCGCGCCCGCTGGAGGGCCTCACGGTCGTCGTCACCGGCACGCTGGAGAACTTCACCCGGGACGGAGCCAAGGAGGCCCTGCAGAGCCGGGGCGCCAAGGTGACCGGATCGGTGTCGAAGAAGACCTCGTTCGTCGTGGTGGGTGACAACCCGGGATCGAAGTACGACAAGGCCGTGCAGGTGAAGGTCCCGGTGCTGAACGAGGACGGTTTCAAGGTCCTCTTGGAGCAGGGCCCCGAAGCGGCGGCCGAAGTCGCGCTTCCGACCGAGGAGTAGCGGTTGAAGGCCACCCGTTCGGCGCATATCAGTTGCATACGGGTGGCCCGGGCGCATTCGGGCAACCGTCGACGACCGGTGCCCGTGGAAGCCTTCCGCGGCCTACTGTTGAGGTGTGCACCTGCCGTGCCCAGCTGCGGTTGGGGCATCTCCGTGCGCTCCCGGCGCGCGGGGAAGGTTTCTTCGACGCGGAGCTGCTGATGGGTGCCGGACATCGGGCCGCGTGGCGTGGGCACCGCCGGCTGTGAGAGGGACGGGAATGGAACCGACCGAGAGCGTCGCCCCGGACTCACGGCTACGCCTGCGCCGTCGCGCGGTCACATGGCGCGGGACCCGCTGGACGGGGCGGGGCCATGGCCGTACGGGCGGACAGGCCCGCGCGGCCGGACCGTGCACCGCCACCGACGCCCAGCCGCCGATACCCCTGGCCATCGGGCCCGCTCCCGGACTGACCGGCGCCGACCCCGAACGGCATCTGTCCTGGCCCGCACTGCCCGCCGTCGTCGTGGCCGCCGCCGCCTTCGTCCTCGGCGCCGGCTTCTACCGCGGCTTCAGCGGCCACCACGCCCTCTTCCCGAGCGGCACCGTCGGCTGGTCGCTGGCCCTGCTCACCGGCGTCATCGTCGGCCACCTCGTGATGCTGGGCCGCGCCCGCTGGTGGGGCGGCACCGGCTCCGGTGCAGCCCTCACCCTCGCCGTACTGCTGCTGTACGGCTGGGTGCCCGCCGGCATGGTCAGCCTCACCGTCGTCGTCCTGGTCGGCATCGCCCGATGCCACCGCTGGCGCCAGGGCGTGCTGCACGGCGCGGTGGACATCCTGGGCATCGGCGCCGGAGCCCTGCTGCTCGGCGCGTTCGGCCGGGTCCCGAGTGTCGAGACGCCCTGGCGGCCGGCCAGCTGGAGCGTGGCCACCGCACCCGAGGTCGTCCTCACGGCCGCCGCCTATCTCGCGGTCAGCCGCGGCCTGCAGTGGTATCTGTACGCCCCGCGCGGCGGCAAACTGCCCACCGTGGCCCGTACCGCCCTGGTCAGACAGGGCCTGGTCGCCGTGGCGCTGCTCGGCATCGCACCGCTGCTGTGCGTCGTCGCCGACGCCGAGCCGGTCCTGCTCCCGCTGTTCGCCATCCCCCTCATCGCCCTCGACTCCACCCTCTGGATGGCCCGCGCGCGTGCCGAGGAGCAACTGCGCGACCCGCTGACCGGGCTGCCCAACCGGCAGTGGCTGCTGGAGCGGATCTGGACGGCCCTCGACGACGCCGAACGCATCGGCGCCCGCTCCGCCCTCATGCTGATCGACCTCGACCGCTTCCGGTCGGTGAACGACACCCTCGGTCATCTCGCCGGTGACCGGCTGCTGCTCCAGATCGCCGACCGGCTGCGGCTCGCCCTGCCGCGCGGAGCGGAGGCCGCCCGGCTCGGCGGTGACGAGTTCGCCGTGTTACTGCCCGTCGCCGACTCCACCACGTCGGCCACCCGCGTCGCCCGCGGCCTCGTCACCGCGCTCAGCTCCCCCCTGGACCTCGACGGGCTCACGCTCGTCCTGGAGGCCAGCGCCGGCGTCGCCGTCTTCCCCGACCACGCGCTGGACGCCGAAGGGCTGCTGCGGCGCGCCGATGTGGCGATGTACCAGGCGAAAAGGGACCGTACGGGCGTCGAGGTGTACGAGTCCAAGCGGGACTCCAACACCCCGGACCGGCTCGGCCTGCTGGGCGACCTGCGCCGCGCGCTGGACGCGCACGAGGTGCAGCTGCACTACCAGCCCAAGGTCCGCTTCGACGGCCAGGTCGCGGGCCTGGAGGCGCTGGTGCGCTGGGTGCATCCCGAGCGCGGGAAGGTTCCGCCGGACGAGTTCATAGCGATCGCCGAGTCCTCCGGGCTGATGCCCCATCTGACCGAGTACGTCCTGGAGACCGCGCTGGGCCAAGTCGCCAAGTGGCGCGCACAGGGGCTCAGGGTCCCGGTCGCCGTCAACGTCTCCCCGCGCGATGTGCACACGCCCGGGTTCGCCGGCTCGGTCGCCGCGCGGCTGGCCCGGCACGGGGTCCCCCCGGGGGCCCTGCAGCTGGAGATCACGGAGCATGTGCTGCTGGAGGATCCGCAGCGGGCCGCCGACACCCTGGCGGGCCTGACCGGGCACGGCGTGAAGATGTCGCTGGACGACTTCGGCACCGGGTACTCGTCGCTGGTGCATCTACGGCGGCTGCCGGTGAGCGAGCTGAAGATCGACCGGTCGTTCGTGGCGCGGCTGGCGGTGGACACGGAGGACGCGGAGATCGTGCGGTGCACGGTGGATCTCGCGCATTCGCTGGGGTTGCTCGTCGTCGCCGAGGGTGTGGAGGACGACGAGACCTGGGAGCGGCTGCGGGATCTCGGGTGTGACGCCGTTCAGGGGTGGCTCGTCGCCGCGGCGATGCCTCCCGAGGAGACGACGGCGTGGCTGCGGGCGAGGGGGTCTCGGGGGTGGCAGCGGCCGCGTGCGGCTCTGCCGGCCGCCGAGTAGCTCTCCCACGCACCCATCCACCCGCCCGCCCGTTCGACTTGGCCGACTGGTGGCGCCCCTTGGTGGCGCCTTGCCGTCAGCCTCTCGTGAAATGCCCGATCAACAGCGCCAAGCGCTCCTCATGGGCCCTCTCCGGCAGGCGGCCGCTTCTCATCAGCGTTGCCAGGCCGTGCAGGCTCGCCCAGAACGTCTCCGTCAGCAGGCCGGGGTCCTCGCCCTCGGCCGTGATCGGCTCGACGACGACGAGCAGTTCGCCGAACGCCTCCCGGAGCGGTGCCGGCGCTGCCTCTGTCGCGAACGGCAGGTCCACCAGGTGGGTGAACATCGCGTCGTAGAGGGCGGGCCGGCGGTGTGCGAAGGACGTGTAGGTCTGCGCGACCGCCGCCAGCGACTCCCGGGTGCCCGGCGCCGCGGCCCGCGCCTGCCGTAGCTCCACGGCCAGGTCGGCGCAACCCTGCACCGCGACCGCCGCCATGATCGCGTCCTTGCCCTTGAAGTGGCTGTAGAGCACCGGCTGGCTGTACTCGATCTCGGCGGCCAGCCGACGCGTGGTCACCGCGTCCCAGCCCTCGGCCTCGGCCAGCTCCCGTGCGGCCGTCACGATCAGCTGCTCACGCTCGGCTCGTTCGCGCTCCCGGCGCGTCTGGATCGTCATGCCAGAAATTCTAGCAGCGCTAGCCAATCTGTCGCCGCTCTGCTAGTTTCGCTCGTGTTCCTAGCGTTGCTAGAACGCGCCGACTCGGCACTCACAGGGGGAGATCCCATGACCGTCACCGCGTACACCCTGGCCGTCCTGCTCGACCTGTTCTGCCTGTTCCTCGGCTACCGGTTCCTGTTCCAGCCCGGCCCGGCCGCGGCCGGCTACGGCGTCCCGGCCGACCCGCGTGGCGACGCCGGCGCCTACCTGTCGGTCAAGGGCCTCAAGGACGGCACCTTCGGACTGCTGGGCCTCGCCCTGCTGGCCTTCGCCGGCAGCCGCGCCGAGGCGTGGTTCATGCTCGTCGTGGCACTCGTCCCTCTGGGGGACACGCTGATCGTGCTGCGTCACGGCGGCACCAGGGCCGTGGCCTTCGGGATCCACTTCGCCACGGCAGTCGTCGTCCTGATCAGCGCCGGACTGCTCTTCGCGGTCTGACGACACCACCAGCGGTCGACGACACCACCAAAGGGGGCACGTCATGTCCTTGCTCGTACCGAGGTTCGACGAGTCCGTGATCGTCCGCGAGGCCGACGCCGAGGTGGTCGGGGGCAGCCCCGCCGCCGTCCGGCTGCTGGCCGACAGCAGCGCGACCGGCGGCGCCCTGTCCACCCAGCGCGTCACCCTCACGGGGGGCGCCGACGGTGCCAGGCCGCACTGGCACGACCGCTCGGCCGAGATGTTCTTCCTGCTCGACGGCGCCGCCGACATCCTCTCCGGCGAGGACGTCGTCACCGCTGGGCCCGGTGACCTCGTCATCGTCCCGCCCGGCAAACCGCACGCCTTCGCGGCCGTCCCGGGAGCCGACGCCGATCTGCTCATCGTGATCACACCCGGCGTCGAGCGCTTCGAGTACTTCCGCCACCTCCAGCGCATCCGCCTCGGCGAGGCCACCCCGGAGAGCATCCTCGAAGTGCAGGAGCGGTACGACAACCACTTCATGAAGAGCGAGGTCTGGGACGGCCGCCGGGGCTGAGGAGCGGGGGGCCGCGGTCCGGTGGAGAGCGGGGCCCGGGAAACCGTTTCACGGCCACCCTGCCCCGCCCCATAGGATTGGGGCTAGTCGTCCCATTCCCGTCTGTCGCGCGACGGGCGACCCGCCCTTCGGGCGGACGACGGGAATGGGACGACTAGCCCCAGCCCAAACCACACGCACTCACCCAGAGGATCGCTGCATGCCTGGCATCACGCGCGAGGAGGTCGCCCACCTCGCCCGGCTGGCGCGTCTGGAGCTGAAGCCCGAAGAACTCGACCACTTCGCGGGACAGCTGGACGACATCATCGGCGCGGTCGCCCGCGTCAGCGAGGTCGCCGACCAAGACGTACCGCCGACCTCGCACCCGCTCCCGCTGACGAACGTCATGCGCGCGGACGAGGTCCGTCCCTCGCTCACCCCCGAGCAGGCGCTCTCCGGCGCCCCGGCCCAGGAGCAGCAGCGTTTCAAGGTGCCGCAGATCCTGGGGGAGGAGTGACCGCCATGACGGACAGCAACATCATCAAGCTCACGGCCGCGCAGACCGCCGAGAAGATCGCCTCCGGCGAGCTGACGGCCGTCGAGGTCACCGAGGCCCACCTCGCCCGCATCGAGGCCGTCGACGAGAAGGTGCACGCCTTCCTGCACGTCGATCGCGGGGGCGCCCTGGCCCAGGCCCGCGCCGTGGACGAGAAGCGGGCCCGCGGCGAGAAGCTCGGCCCGCTGGCCGGCGTCCCGCTCGCGCTCAAGGACATCTTCACCACCGAGGGCGTTCCGACGACCGTCGGCTCGAAGATCCTCGAAGGCTGGATCCCGCCGTACGACGCGACGCTCACCAAGCGGCTGAAGGCCGCCGACGTCGTCATCCTCGGCAAGACCAACATGGACGAGTTCGCCATGGGGTCCTCCACCGAGAACAGCGCGTACGGCCCGACCGGCAACCCGTGGGACCTCACCAAGATCCCCGGCGGCTCCGGCGGCGGCTCCTCCGCCGCGCTCGCCTCCTTCCAGGCGCCGCTCGCCATCGGCACCGACACCGGCGGCTCCATCCGCCAGCCGGCCGCCGTCACCGGCACGGTCGGCGTGAAGCCGACGTACGGCGCGGTCTCCCGCTTCGGCATGGTGGCGTTCTCGTCCTCCCTCGACCAGGGCGGGCCCTGCGCCCGTACGGTCCTGGACGCGGCGCTGCTGCACGAGGTCATCGCCGGGCACGACCCGCTGGACTCCACCTCCATCGACGCCCCGGTCCCGCCGGTCGTCGAGGCCGCCCGCAACGGCTCCGTGGCCGGTATGCGCGTCGGCGTCGTCAAGCAGTTCCGCGGCGAGGGCTACCAGGCCGGTGTCATCCAGCGCTTCGACGAGTCGGTCGAGCTGCTGAAGGAGCTGGGCGCCGAGATCGTCGAGCTGGACTGCCCGTCCTTCGACCTCGCGCTGTCGGCGTACTACCTGATCGCGCCGTCCGAGTGCTCCTCCAACCTCGCCCGCTTCGACGGCCTGCGCTACGGCCTGCGGACCGGCGACGACGGCGGCCACTCGGCCGAGGAGGTCACCTCCCTCACCCGCGAGGCCGGCTTCGGCCCCGAGGTCAAGCGCCGCATCATGCTCGGCACCTACGCCCTGTCGAGCGGGTACTACGACGCCTACTACGGCTCCGCGCAGAAGGTCCGCACGCTCATCACGCGCGACTTCGAGAAGGCCTTCGAGCAGGTGGACGTCATCGTCTCGCCGACGGCGCCCACCACCGCCTTCGCGATCGGCGAGCGCGCCGACGACCCGATGGCGATGTACCTCGCGGACCTGTGCACCATCCCGACCAACCTGGCGGGCAACGCGGCCATGTCCCTGCCCTGCGGTCTCGCCCCGGAGGACAACCTCCCGGTCGGTCTGCAGATCATCGCCCCGGCGCTGAAGGACGACCGCCTCTACAAGGTCGGCGCCGCCGTCGAGGCCGCCTTCGTGGAAAAGTGGGGGCACCCGCTGCTGGAGGAGGCTCCGTCGCTGTGAGCAAGCTGTCCAAGGCCAAGGACTTCAAGAAGTCCAAGTCCGGTACGTACCTGTCGATGGCCACCACCGCGTTCGGCGCGATCGGTGTCACCAAGCAGATCAAGAAGGCCCGCGCCGAGCACGACACGCTGCGCCTCATCGACGCCACCGTGTCCGCCGTCGCGATCGTCACCGGCCTCGCCATCCTCTACCGCGAGCTGAAGCGGCTGGGCGACGACGACGTCCTGCTGGGCTGAGAGGGAAGTTTTCACCGTGACCACCACGACCGACCTGGTGTCGTACGAGGACGCGCTGGCGTCGTACGACCCCGTCATGGGCCTTGAGGTCCATGTCGAACTCGGCACCAAGACCAAGATGTTCTGCGGGTGTTCGACCGAGCTGGGCGCCGACCCCAACTCGCAGACCTGCCCGACCTGCCTCGGCCTGCCCGGCGCGCTCCCGGTCGTCAACGCGACCGGCGTGGAGTCCGCCATCAAGATCGGTCTCGCGCTGAACTGCGAGATCGCCGAGTGGTGCCGCTTCGCCCGGAAGAACTACTTCTATCCGGACATGCCGAAGAACTTCCAGACCTCCCAGTACGACGAGCCGATCGCCTTCAACGGCTACCTCGACGTCCAGCTGGAGGACGGCGAAACCTTCCGCGTGGAGATCGAGCGCGCCCACATGGAGGAGGACACCGGCAAGTCGACGCACGTCGGCGGCGCCACGGGCCGTATCCACGGCGCGTCCCACTCCCTGCTGGACTACAACCGGGCCGGCATCCCGCTCATCGAGATCGTCACCAAGCCCATCGTCGGCGCCGGCGAGCGCGCCCCCGAGGTGGCGAAGGCGTACGTCCGTGAGCTGCGCGAGGTCATCCGTGCCCTCGACGTGTCCGAGGCCCGCATGGAGATGGGCCAGATGCGCTGTGACGTGAACCTGTCGCTGATGCCCAAGGGCAGCGAGAAGTTCGGCACGCGCTCCGAGACGAAGAACGTCAACTCGCTGCGGTCCGTGGAGCGTGCGGCCCGCTTCGAGATCATGCGGCACGCGGCCGTGCTGTCCTCCGGCGGCACGATCATCCAGGAGACCCGCCACTTCCACGAGGACACCGGGTCCACGACCTCGGGCCGCGTGAAGGAGGAGGCCGAGGACTACCGGTACTTCCCGGAGCCCGACCTCGTGCCGGTCGCGCCGTCGCGCGAGTGGGTCGAGGAGATCCGCTCGGCCCTGCCCGAGATGCCGCTGGCCCGCCGCACCCGCCTCCTCGCCGAGTGGGGCATCTCCGCCACCGACATGCAGGCGATCCTCAACGCCGGTGCGCTGGACCCGATCGTCGCCACGATCGAGGCCGGGGCCGACGCGGCGTCCGCCCGCAAGTGGTGGATGGGCGAACTGGCGCGCAGCGCCAACGAGTCGGGCAAGGCGCTGGACGAGCTGGCCATCACGCCGGAGCAGGTCGCGCGCGTGACCGAGCTGGTGTCGTCGGGCGACCTGAACGACAAGCTGGCCCGCCAGGTCATCGAGGGCGTCCTAGCGGGCGAGGGCACCCCGGACGAGGTCGTCGACAAGCGCGGTCTGAAGGTCGTCTCGGACGACTCGGCGCTCGGCAGGGCCGTCGACGAGGCCATCGCCGGCAACCCGGGCGTCGCCGACAAGATCCGCGGTGGCAAGGTGGCCGCGGCCGGCGCCCTGGTCGGCGCGGTCATGAAGGCGACCCGGGGTCAGGCCGACGCGGCCCGCGTCAAGGAACTGATCCTTGAGAAGCTGGGCGTGAGCGAGGGCTGAGCGGCCCGAAGTCACACACCGTACGGCCCCGGAAGGCATCCCCTCCGGGGCCGTACGCATGTCCAGGGGCCCGGCTGCTCTGTGATGTCCCTCCCACTCGTGTGAAAAAGCCCACGAACAGAGCAAACGATCATTTTCGCCTGCAAGAGTGTCCCGCGATTGCGCATGCGTTCTTTGCGGGCTGTTCACCTCATGGACGATCGTTCCCGATCAAAGATCCACAGATCCATACATCGTCCTCTGGGAGCACGTCCGTGGCAGACCTTGCCCGTTGGTGTGTCCGGCATCGGCTGATCGCCGTGCTGCTGTGGCTCCTCGCCTTCGGCGGGACCACCGCTGCCGCCGCCGTGGCCGGTTCGGCGTACTCGAACGACTACGAGGTCCCCGGCACCGAGTCCGGACGTGCCACGCAGCTGCTCGAAGAGGGCTTCCCGGGGCTGGGCGGGGACAGCGACACCGTGGTCTGGCACACCGCCACCGGCACCGTCCGCGCCGCCGACGTCGAGCAGACCATGACCCGCACCCTGGACCGGATCGCCGCGCTGCCCGGCATCGCCTCGGTGACCGGCCCGTACGGCGGTCAGGGCGCGCACCGGATCAGCGCCGACGGCCACACGGCCTACGCCACCGTCACCTTCGCTCAGCCGGCCGAGCACATCGGCGCCTCCCAGGCGCGGGCCGTGGTGCGCACCGCCAAGGCCGCCGAGGGCGACGGACTCCAGGTGGAGCTGGGCGGCAGCGCGATCGGCCTCACCGCGTCCCCGCGTGAGCACACCGCCGAACTGGTCGGCGTGACGGTCGCCGCCGTCGTCCTGTTCCTGGCCTTCGGCTCGCTCGCCGCCTCGATGCTGCCCATCGCCACCGCGCTCGTCGGCGTCGGCACCGCCTACGCCGGCATCGGGCTCCTCGGACACGCCATGACGGTCGCCGACTTCGCGCCCATGCTCGGCATGCTGATCGGCCTGGGCGTCGGCATCGACTACGCGCTGTTCATCGTGACCCGGCACCGGCGCGGTCTGAAACGCGGCCTGAGCGTCACCGAGGCCGCCGTGAACGCCGTGGCCACCACCGGACGCGCGGTCGTCTTCGCGGGTGCGACGGTGTGCATAGCCCTGCTGGGGATGCTGACACTGCGGCTGGGCTTCCTCAACGGTGTCGCCGTGGCCGCCTCGTTGACGGTCGTGCTCACCGTCGCCGCCTCCGTCACCCTGCTGCCCGCCCTGCTGTCCTACCTCGGCCCGCGCGCCCTCAGCCGCCGGGAGCGGCGCCGGCTCGACCGGCGCGGGCCGCTCCCGGAACTGCCCACCGGCCTCGCCGCCCGCTGGTCCGCGTTCGTCGAACGCCGCCCCAAGCTGCTCGGCGCGCTCGCCGTCGCCGTCATCGCCGTACTCGCCCTGCCGACCCTCTCCCTCCGCCTCGGCACCTCCGACCAGGGCAACGACCCGAGTACCTCCACCACCCGCAAGGCCTACGACCTGCTCGCCGAGGGCTTCGGACCCGGCGTGAACGGCCCGCTCACCCTGGTGACCCGGGTGGACGGCGGCGCCGACAGGCTCGCCCTGGACAACCTCGACGCGACCCTGCGCGCCACCCGGGGCGTCGCCTCCGCCACCCCGGTCACCTACGCCACCGGCGGCGACACCGCCTACCTCACCGTCGTCCCCGACTCCGCCCCGCAGTCGCAGGACACCAGCGATCTCGTGAACCGGCTGCGCACCGGGGTGCTGCCGGGCTCCGAGACCGGCACCTCCCTCGACATCCAGGTCGGCGGGGTCACCGCCGGCTACGACGACTTCGCGGATGTGATCGTCGGCAAGCTGCCGCTGTTCGTCGGCGCGGTCATCGGACTCGGCTGTCTCCTGCTGCTCCTCGCGTTCCGCTCGCTCGGCATCCCGCTGAAGGCCGCCGCGATGAACGTCGCCGCCGTGGCGGCCGCGTTCGGCGTCGTCGTCGCCGTCTTCCAGTGGGGCTGGGGCAGTGAACTGCTGGGCCTCGGCCGGGCCGGGCCCGTCGAGCCCTTCCTGCCCGTGATCATGGTGTCCGTTCTCTTCGGCCTCTCCATGGACTACCAGGTCTTCCTGGTCAGCCGGATGTACGAGGAGTGGCTGGAGACCGGCGACAACCGGCGCGCCGTCCGGGTGGGCCTCGCCGAGACCAGCCGGGTCATCAACTCCGCCGCGATCATCATGATCTCGGTCTTCCTCGCCTTCGTGCTCAGCGGCGATCGCGTCATCGCGATGTTCGGCATCGCGCTGGCCTCCGCCGTCGCCCTGGACGCCTTCGTGCTGCGCACCCTGCTCGTGCCCGCGCTGATGCATCTGCTCGGCGCCGCCAACTGGTGGCTGCCCGCCTGGCTGGAGCGCCGGCTGCCCAGGGTCAGCATCGAGCCGCCCGAGTGCCGCGCCGCTCATGAGAGGCTCGGCAGGGTCCCGGTGGAGGAACTGCGGAAGGAAGACCAGCACGATGTACGCGATATCCCTGGGTGACGACGGCGCCGAGCTGCGGCCCCTGGAGGTCTGGCACGCCGAGGAACTCCTCGCCAACATCGACCGGGGACGGGAGTTCATCGGCCGGCACATCGGGCTGTCGGACGTGGTGTCCGACCTGGAGGGCGCGCGTTCCTGGCTGAAGTCGTACGCCGACAGGCGCGGCGGCGACGCCGGCGGCCTGCACGGCATCCGGCTGGACGGCAAGCTGGTCGGCGGGGTGCTGTTCCGGGTGTGGGACACCGCGAGCGGAGTCTGCGAGGCGGGCTGCTGGCTGGAGCCTGCGGCGGCCGGGCGCGGGCTGGTCACACGGGCCATGCGGGTGCTGCTGGAGTGGGCCTTCGAGGAGCGCGGCATGCACCGCGTGGAGTGGCACGTGTCCTCCGCCAACGAGCCCAGCATCAATGTGGCCCGGCGGCTCGGCATGACCCGCGAGGGCGTGCTCCGCGAGAACCACCCGCACCGGGGCGTGCGCACCAGCACCGAGATCTGGTCCGTGCTCGCCCCCGAATGGCGCGTGGCACGCGCGCGTACGGCGCACGACGATCATTGACGATCATTAAGGGACTTCTCAGACAGGGTCCGTACGGTGCCGGGCATGGCTACGAAGACACAGGAAGGCGCCAAGGCCGGCACCGAGGCGCAGGGCGACGAGACGGCGGTGGAGGCCGCCACCACCGAGGAGGAAGCCGCGCGGGCGGAAGCTCTTGAGGACGGCTCCGGGCAGGTGGATGCCGCCGGGGAGGACGCCGCCCGGGAGGATGCCGCCGAGGAAGCGGAACCCGCCGAGGAGAAGGCGCCCTCCGGGGTCGGGCAGGGCGCCGGTGCCGTCGTCTCCGCCGTGCTGGGCCTCGTCTCGCTCAGCGGCGGCTGGATCGGCACCGTCGCGGGCGCCCGCGAGCAGCTCGTAGGCCAGCTGCGGACCTCCTCCACGGCGAGTGTCGCCTCCCAGATCAAGGCGGTCTACGGCAACGCCTGGCACAGCACCGCCCTGTGGGCCGGCCTGTTCGCGCTGGCCGCGCTGCTCACCGGCGCGGTCGTGCTCGCCCGGCCCGCCTTCGGCGCGCCCGGCCGCCCGCAGGACCCCTGGATCAAGTCGGTCGCCTGGGCGGGTGTCTCGCTCGGCGTCATCGGCCTGCTGCTGGCCGTCCTGAAGTACTCCGACGCCCTGCTCGCGCTGCCCTCGGCCGGCTGAGAAACCGGCTGAGAACCCGGCTGAGACCCGGGCTGAGAACCCGCAGGTCCCAGGGGCCTTAGGGAATCCATGAGCGCCTTATGGACTCCCTAAGGCCCCTTACGCGCGCGTGCGGCCGAAACGCGGCCCGAAGATGCGGAACTCTCCCGATGTGGCGCACCCCCCTGGGAGACGAAGGTGGAGGCATCGCAGAACGCCGAGGCACCACACCGAATCTCCGCGAGGGACACGTCATGATCGAGTTCGAGTACCAGAAGATGCGCTCCGCCCAGCTGATCCGCGAGGCCGCGGAGCAGCGCCTGGCCCGCGAGGTCAACCGGGCCCGGCGCGCCGCCCGGCGCACGGCCACGGCCGGTCACGACGCGGTGGCCGCCGAGTCCCATACCGACCGCCCCCGCCGGCACCGGATCCCGCGCGCCGCGTGACCACCGGGCCGGCGGACCGGGGCACCCCCGGTCCGCGGGGCGACCGGTCGGAAGGCGGCCGTACGGGGGTCGGCCGCCTTCCGGACCAGGGTCGTACGACCGCCCGGCGCGGTCGTACGACCCTTCCGCCTGCTGATACGACTCTCCCGGCCGACAGTACGACGATCGCACCGGGGTTGTGGAAAACGGGTGCCCAGCTGTCCGAGCCTCGTGCGATGCTCTGGCCCGTGGAGACCAGGTCCGTCAGTCCCGTGTTCGTCGGCCGCACCGTCGAGCTGGACACCTTGAACGACACGCTCGCCCGCGCCCGCGCCGGCGAGCCGCAGGCGCTGCTGCTCGGCGGGGAGGCGGGGGTCGGCAAGACCCGCCTCGTCGAGGAGTTCGCCACGGCCGCCGCCCGGCATGCCGTCGTCGCCGTCGGCGGCTGCGTGGAGATCGGCGCCGACGGACTTCCGTTCGCCCCCTTCTCCACCGCGCTGCGCGCCCTGCGCGACGCCCTGCCCGAGGAGTTCGCCGCCGCCGCCCGGGGACAGGAGGAGGAACTGGCCCGCCTCCTGCCCGACCTGGGCGAGGCCGGCGCCGGCCGCCACGACGAGCAGGGCATGGCCCGCCTGTTCGAACTCACCGCCCGGCTGCTGGAACAGGTCGCCGCCGAGCAGCCGGTCGTGCTGGTCCTGGAGGACCTGCACTGGGCCGACGCCTCCACCCGGCACCTCCTCGCCTACCTCTTCCGCACGCTGCGCGCCGGCCGGCTCCTCGTCCTCGCCAGCTACCGCTCCGACGACATCCACCGCCGCCACCCACTGCGCCCCCTGCTCGCCGAACTCGACCGGCTGCGCACCGTCCGCCGTGTCGAACTCGGCCGCTTCACCCGCGAGGAGGTCGGCCGCCAGATCGCCGGGATCCTCGCCGCCGAGCCCGACCCGGCCCAAGTGGACGAGATCTTCGAACGCTCCGACGGCAACGCCTTCTTCGTCGAGGAACTCGCCGTCGCCACCTGCGACGGCCACTGCACCGGCCTCACCGACTCCCTGCGCGACCTGCTGCTGGTCCGGGTCGAGACACTGCCCGAGAGCGCCCAGCGGGTCGCCCGGGTCGTCGCCGAGGGCGGCTCCACCGTGGAGTACCGGCTGATCGCCGCCGTCGCCGGGCTCACCGAGGACGACCTCATCGAGGCCCTGCGGGCCTGCGTCGGCGCGAACATCCTCACCGCCACCCGGACCGGCGACGGCTACCGCTTTCGGCACTCCCTGGTCCGCGAGGCCGTCGCCGACGACCTGCTGCCCGGCGAACGCTCCCGGCTCAACCGCCGCTACGCCGAAGCCCTGGAGGCCGAGCCCGCGCTCGTCCCGGCCGACGCGCGCGTGATGCGCCTGGCCAGCTACTGGTACCACGCCCACGACGCCGCCAAGGCCCTCCCCGCCGTCCTGGACGCCTCCGTCGCGGCCCGCCGCCGGCACGCCTACACCGAGCAACTCGGGCTCCTGGAGCGGGCGATGGAGCTGTGGGACAGCGCCCCGGAGGAGGTGCGCGCCGCCCTGCGCCCGGTCGACTACACCGAGGTCTACCCCCCTTGCGGCTGCGACCCCGCCACCACCCCGCTGCGCTGTCTCGACCTGATGGCCGAAGCCGCCGTCGCGGGCCGCTTCGGCGGCGAACGGGAGCGCGCCCTGAAGATCACCAAGAGGGCGTTGCGCCTTCTGGAGGAGGACCCGGACCCCTTGCGCGCCGCCTGGTTCTGGGTGCAGCGCTCCCGGCTCGTCCAGGCCCAGGCCCGCGGCGACGGCTGGCAGGAACTGGCCACCGCCCAGGACCTGGTGCGCGGCCTGCCCCCGTCCGAGGTGCACGCCGAGGTGCTGGCCCTCGTCGCCAACTGGTCCATGCTGCACCGGCCCGGCCCCGAGGCCTTCGCCGCCGCCGAGCGCGCCGTGGAGTACGCGCGCATGGTCGGCGCCCGCGACATCGAACTGCACGCCCGCCTCACCCTCGGCTGCCTCAAGGTGGACTCCGGCGACACCGAGACCGGCCTCGCCGAGGCACGGCAGGTGCTGCACGACACCCTCGCCGAGGGCGTGCGCCAGGTCGCGGGGCGCGCCTATGTGAACCTGCCGTCCGAACTGCAGAGCCTCGGCCGCGACCGGGAGGCCGTCCCCCTGCTGCGCGAGGGCATCGACTTCGCCCGTGACTACGGGCTGATGGACTCCGAGGCCTGGATGCGGGGCAACCTGTCCGAGGCGCTCTACTCGATCGGACAGTGGACGGAGGCCGCCGAGGTCGCCACCCGCGCGACCGGGGTCGGCCATGGCGCCAAGCCCCGGGGCGCGGGTGCCCTGCGCCTGGCCCACCTCGCCCTGGCCCGCGGCGACCTCGCCGAGGCGGGCCGGCAACTCGCCGCGGCCCGCGCCCACTGGGGCACCCACGACCCGATGCCCCAGCAGTCCCTGCCGCTGGCCCGGGTCGCCCTCGGGGTCGCCGCCGAGGAGGGCCGTATCGCCGACGCCCGCGCCGAACTGCTGCGGGCCCTGGACGCCGGTTTCCCGCCCGGCACCCACCGCTACGGCTGGCCGCTGCTGCGGGCCGCCGCCACCGCGGAGGCCGAGGCCCGCACCCTGCCCGCCGCCCGGACGGGCCGCGCCGAGATCCTCGACCGCCTCGGCGCAGCCGCGCGGACCCTCCCCACCACCGCCCCGCTCTGGCAGGCCTACGGCCAGTGGACCCGCGCCGAACTGCGCCGCGCGGACGGCACGGACACCGCCGACGACTGGTCGCCGGTCGTCACCGCCTTCGAGTGCCTGGACCGCCCCTACGCACTCGCCCGGGTCCGCCACCGCCTCGCCGCGGCCCTCCTCGGCGCCGCCGGCGGCGACGACGAACGCGACCGCGCGGTGGAGCTGCTCCGGCTGGCCGACGCGGTCGCCGCCCACCTCGACGCCCGGTCCCTCGCCGATGCCGTCGCGCGGCTCGCCCAGCGCGCCCGCCTCACCCTGATCGGCACCCCCAGGCAGGCCCTCGCCCCCGCCGACCCGGCCGCGGCCCTCGGCCTCACCAGCCGGGAGCGGGACGTGCTGCGCCTGGTCTCGGTCGGCCGCACCAACCGCCAGATAGCCGAGGAGCTGTTCATCTCCCCGAAGACCGCGAGCGTCCACGTCTCCAACATCCTGGGCAAGCTCGGTGTCTCGGGCCGGGGAGAGGCCGCGGCGACGGCACACCGGCTGGGGCTGTTTCCGGCCGAGACGCTCACTGCCCCGACGGCGGGGTGAGACCTACGCTGGGGGAAAGCCGCAAGGGGGAGCAAGCGGGGGAGGGGCCGTGTTCAACGCCTTCGAGGAACTGTTCGCGCCGGGCCGCAAACACACCCGGGACGAGCAGAACCGACTGGAACTGACCGTCGAGGACGTGGGGGACGCCGACCCCGGGCGGGGGCCCATCGACCTGACGTCCGGAAAGGCCGTCATACGGCTTCCCGGCCCACTGCCCGCCGACGAGGAGCCGGTGGACAGCCGCCGGGAAGACGCCGGGGAGGCGTGAGCGGTCCGGCCTGCGCTGTCCCGCCCCGTCCGGGTTCCCGTTCCACCCGACCGATCCCGGGAGGGAACCCCCGGTCCCAGGACCCCTGGCCGCTCAGTCCCAGGACCCCTGTCCCGCAGGCAGCCGGGACACCTCCGCCAGGTCCTCCTCGGTCAGGCGCAGCCCGGCCGCCGCCGCGTTCTCCACGGCCCAGCGTTCCCGCTTCGTGCCCGGTAGGGCGATCACATGACGGCCCTGGGCCAGGACCCAGGCCAGGGCCACCTGGGCCGCGGTGACCTGCTCGCCGTGCCGGCGCGCGATACGGCGCAGGCCCGCGACGATCGGCTGGTTGGCCGCCATCATCTCGGCGGTGAAACGGGGATGGCGGGCCCGGACGTCGTCCGGTTCGAAGCCCTCGCCGGGGGTCAGCGTGCCGGTCAGGAAGCCGTTGCCCAGCGGCATCGCCGCGAGCAGGCCCACGCCCCGCGCCGCGCACCACGGCAGCAGCGCCCGCAGGGCCTCCGGCGACCACACCGACAGCTCCGCCTCCACCGCGGCCACCGGGAACACCTGCTGCACCCGCTGCAGCTGGCGCAGGGTGGCATCGTGCAGCCCCGTACCGAAGCGGCGGCCACCGCGCGCGCCCACCGCGCACAGGCCCAGTGCCCGCACCTTGCCGGCCCGCACCAGCTCGGCCATCGCGCCCCAGGTCTCCTCGACGGGGACCTCGGGGTCGGCGCGGTGCAGCTGGTAGAGGTCGATCACGTCCGTCTGCAGGCGCCGCAGCGAGGCGTCGCAGGCCCGTTTCACATACCCGGGGCGGCCGTTGGCCACGATGTGCTGCTCGCCCACCAGCAGCCCGACCTTCGTCGACACGAAGGCGTCCGCGCGCCGCTCCTTCAGCACCCGGCCGAGCAGCAGCTCGTTGGTGAACGGGCCGTACATGTCCGCCGTGTCGAGGAGGGTCGAGCCCAGATCCAGCGCCCGGTGCACGGTCCTGACCGATTCGTCGCCCCGCTGCCGCGACCCGCTGTACGCCCAGCTCATCGGCATGCACCCGAGTCCGACGGCCCCCACCCCGAGCGCCCCCGCGCCGATCGTCCTGCGCTCCACCTGCTCGTGAACCTCCCTTTGCCCCGGCCCCCAACCTAACCTCTGCACGCGCGCGTACCCGACCGAGGGGCCGCCCGGCGGGCACCGCCCCGAAGTCACCCGCGGTAGCACCCCCGTGCCCGCGCTCACCTGTGCTGATCGGCGGGCGCGGATGTTGTCCGGCCGGATCCGCCGGGCAGGCCATAGCCTCCATGCCATGACTGAAGACGTGTGGCTTCCCATAGCGCCGGAGGAGATCGAGGGACTGCCCGAGGGGCCCCGGTATCTGTTCTGGGACGGGGGCGACGACGGGGAGCAGCCGTTTCCCGGCGACCCGGCGGACTGCGTCCTGTACGTGGTGCCGTACATGAAGCGGTGGACGGTCAGGGTGCGTCCCCTGGAGCAGCTGACCCATGTGCGGGTCATCCAGACGCTGACGGCCGGCGTCGACGACGTCACCGCGCGGCTGTCGTCCATCCGGCCGGGCGTGCAGCTGTGCAACGCGCGCGGGGTGCACGAGACGAGCACCGCCGAACTCGCGCTCACCCTGACCCTCGCCTCCCTGCGCGGCATCCCCGGTTTCGTCCGCGCCCAGCAACAGGAGCGCTGGGAGAGCGCGTTCCACCCCTCCCTCGCCGACAAGAGCGTCCTCATCGTCGGCTACGGCTCGATCGGCGCCGCCATCGAGGACCGGCTCGCGCCCTTTGAACTCGCGCGGGTGGCGCGCGTCGCGCGCTCTGAGCGCACCACGGCGCGCGGTCCGGTGCACCCGCTCACCGAATTGCCCTCCCTGCTTCCACACGCTGACGTCGTGATCCTCTCCACGCCCTTGACGGAGCAGACGCGGGGGCTGGTGGACGCCGAGTTCCTGGCGCGGATGAAGGACGGGGCGCTGCTCGTCAACGTGTCGCGCGGTCCCGTCGTCGACACCAAGGCGCTGCTCGCGGAGGTGGAGAACGGCCGCATCGGCGCGGCCCTCGACGTCACCGATCCCGAGCCGCTGCCGCCCGGACACCCGCTCTGGCAGGCCCCCGGCGTGCTCATCAGCCCGCATGTGGGCGGGCCCTCCTCGGCCTTCCTGCCGCGCGCCAAGCGGCTGCTCGTCGACCAGCTGACCCGGTTCGTGCGCCACGAACCCCTGCGCAACGTGATCCTCACGACAGGGGCGTGATCCTCCCGGCCCTCCCGTTCGGCACCCTCCGCAACCTCTCGGACGCGGCCCGTACCCGCATCGGTGCTGGTCGTCACGGAGCGTAGAGAAGCTATGTCCCTGAGTGACGATCCTGGTGTATCGTCCCGACAGGGGCTGCGCCGTCGATGTTCGGCGCCGGGGATGGACATTTCAGATTTGTGAGGGGGGCGACGGGCGATGCACGGCCTATGGACGAACGATCCGACGCGGCGGAGCCGCCGACGGCGGCCCTGGCGCACAGCCGCGCGCAGGCGCGGCCACCACACCAGTCATCACCAGCGCAGGAACAGCGCCCGCAGGAGGCATACGCACCCAGCGCACCGGGACCGTCGGGACCCGGGAGCGGCGCTCACCGGGAGGCCCCGGTGAGCGCGCCACCCTCGGTGACCACCGCCCTGGACGGAGCGGTGCGCGCATCGCTCCCGCAGCAGGCGCAGCTGCTTCGCCGGCCGGCCGCCGGCGAGGCCACCCGCACGCTGGAGCAGCTCGTCCTCGCCCTGGTCTGCGCGGCCTACGCCGTCGGGGCCGCGTGCGACTGGGGCGCGGGCGAGATGGCGCTGATCATGGGCGACTTCGGGCTGAGCGCCGCGGCGGGCACCGCCGCCGTCTCATGCTTCCTGTACGCCCGCAATCCGCGCGTCCGCTTCCGCTCGGCCTGGCTGCTGTTCGCCCTCTCCTCGGCGATGGCGGCCCTCGGCAACGCGGTCTGGGGGTGGTACGAGGTCGTCCTCGGGCGGCCCGTGCCCAGCCCCTCCTACGCCGACCTGTTCTTCCTGTGCTTCGCGCCGCCCGCGATCGTGGGCCTGCTGGTGCTCGCCAAACGGCCGGTGACCAGGGCCGGCTGGATCTGCCTGGGGCTGGACGCCTGGCTGATCGGCGGCTCGCTGCTCACGCTGTCGTGGAGCCTCGCGCTCGCCCAGGCGGCCCGGTTCGACGGGCCGAGCGTGGCGCACACCGCGCTGTCGCTGGCGTACCCGCTGCTCGACATCGCGCTCGTCAGCATGGTGCTCGCGCTGCACTTCCGCCGCACCCCGGGCAACCGCACCGCGGTGAACACGGCGATCGGCGCGCTCGCGCTGACCGTGATGTGCGACGCGCTGTTCACCTCGCCGCTGCTGCACAGCAGTTACCGCTCCGGGCAGCTGCTGGACGCGGGCTGGTTCGCCGGTTCGCTGCTGCTCGCCTACGCCCCCTGGGCCGCGCCCCGCGGCAAGGGCGCGCAGGAGGCCCACGGACCGGACGGGCACACGCGCGTGGTCCACGAGCACCTGCCCGGCCAGCGCGGCACGGCGCACCCGCCCGTGTCCGTGCCCGCCCCGGGAGGCGATCACAGCCGGTATCCGTCCGGCCGGCCGCTCACCGGCTCCCTCGCCGCACTCACCCCGTACCTCGCCGCCGCCGTGTGCACCCTGGGCATCCTGTACAACGTCCTCAACGGCCGCCGACCCGACCACGTGGTTCTGATCACCGCGGGCGCCGTCGTGCTCGCGCTCGTCATCCGGCAGGGCATCATGCTGCTGGACAACATCACCCTCACCCAGGAACTCGCGCAGAAGGAGAACCACTTCCGCTCCCTGGTGCAGGGCTCCAGCGACGTGATCATGATCGCCGCGCCCAACGGCATCCTGCGCTACGTCTCCCCGGCCGCCGCCGGTGTCTACGGCCGGCCCGCCGAGGAACTGGTCGGCAGAGAGCTGGCCGGCCTGATCCACCCGGAGGACCTGGGCTGCGTGGTGCACGAGGTGCGCCGCTTCCTCGCCGTCAGCCCGCTGGACGAACCCACCACCCGCATCGAGTGCCGCTTCCGGTCCGGCGACGGCGGCTGGCTCAACGTGGAGTCGACCGTCAACCGCCACCACGGCGGGCTGATCTTCAACAGCCGCGACGTGACCGAACGGGTGCGCCTGCAGGCGCAGTTGCAGCACAACGCCGAGCACGACCCACTGACCGACCTGCCCAACCGCGCGCTGTTCACCCGGCGCGTCCAGCAGGCCCTGTCCGGCCGTCGCGCCACCGACCGGGGCACCGCCCTGCGCAACACGGCCGTGCTCTTCATCGACCTGGACGGTTTCAAGGCCGTCAACGACACCATCGGGCACCAGGCCGGGGACGAACTGCTCGTCCAGGCCGCCCGCAGACTCCAGGACGCGGTCCGGCAGGGGGACACCGCCTCCCGGCTGGGCGGCGACGAGTTCGCGGCCCTGATCGTCGGGGACGGCACCCGCGACCGCGCCGCCCGGGAGCGCAACATCCTGGAGCTGGCCGACCGGCTCAGGCTGACCCTCTCCCAGCCGTACGCCATCGACGGCAACGATGTCCGGGTCAACGCCTCCATCGGCGTCGCGTTCGCCGAACCGGGCCTCGGCGCGGGCGAGCTGCTGCGCAACGCCGACCTCGCGATGTACCGCGCGAAGGCGGCCGGAAAGGGCCGGGTGGAGCTGTACAAACCGCAGATGCAGCAGGACGTCGTACGCAAGGCGGAGCTGGCCACCCGGCTGCGCGCCGCACTGCACGACGGCGAGTTCGCGCTGCTGCACCAGCCGGTGGTGGGCCTGGGCGACGGCCGGATCGCGGCGGTCTCCGCGCAGGCGCGCTGGCGCTCCTCGCAGGGCGTGCTGTTCACCCCGGCCGAGTTCCTGCGGGTGGCCGAGGACGGCGACAAGACCGCCGAGCTGGACCGCTGGATCCTGCAGGAGGCCGTGGAGCAGGCCGCCGAGCGGGCGGCCACCGGAATGGTCGTCCCGGTGACAGTACGTGTCGGCGCCCGGCGGCTGCTGGACCGCTCCATGCCGCTGGGCCCGGTGGAGGCGCTGCTGACCCGGCACGGGCTGCCGCCCGGCGCACTGGTCGTCGAGCTGTCCGACACCGATCCGCGGATCCCCTTGGAGGAACTGGAGCGCAGGCTGACCGCGCTCAGCCGGCTCGGGGTGCGGATCGCGCTGGACGGCTTCGGCAGCGGCTACGCGGCCATCACCGCCCTCAGAAGGCTCCCCGTAGACGTCTTGAAACTCGATCGCAGCCTGGTCGAGGGCGTCGTGGAGTCCGCGCGGCTGCACAAGATCACCAGCGGTCTGCTGCGGATCGCCGGGGATCTCGGGATGCAGTCCGTGGCCGAGGGCGTGGACCTGCCGGAGCAGGTGGTCGCGCTGCGCGCGATGGGCTGCACCCATGGGCAGGGCATGGCGTTCGCCGGGCCGCTGGACGAGTACCGGCTGCGCCGGGCGCTGGGGACCGGCCACTATCCAGTGCCGCACGCACCGGGCGAGCCGGCGTTCGCCGGAAGCCTCAGGGAGCCACAGGGGCGCGCGGGGGTGTACACAGGTGGTGTCCCCGCTGTCCTGGGAGGCGGCAGTGCCCTTCGCTCACATTCTGAGACTCCTGTCCCACCCACTTGACACCTGGTGCGCGTCGGGGGGAGGGTCAGTGCCATGCGCACCCGAATTCTCGTACTTGGACAGCGCGTCGGCTGAGCTGGGACCCACCGGAGGACGATCCGGAATCCCCAGCGACCTCACCGGCGCGCTCCCCTCGCTTGCCCTACGGCACGAGGGGTTTTTTGTTGCACGAGCGCCTTTCGTGCAGCGCTTGAACTCCGTACAAACCTCGCAAAAACCCTCAGCATCGAGAAGAGAATGCCGATGACCGAGCAGGCCACCGGGGCCCATCCGCAGCCGCGGCCCCGATCCGGAGGACAGCAGTCCGCCCCCGTCGAGCACGTCACGGGTGCGCAGTCCCTCATCCGCTCCCTCGAGGAGGTCGGCGCTGACACGGTATTCGGCATTCCCGGCGGCGCGATCCTGCCGGCGTACGACCCCCTGATGGACTCGACGAGAGTCCGTCATGTCCTGGTCCGCCACGAGCAGGGCGCCGGCCACGCGGCCACCGGCTACGCGCAGGCCACCGGCAAGGTCGGCGTCTGCATGGCCACATCGGGCCCGGGCGCCACCAACCTGGTCACGCCGATCGCCGACGCCCACATGGACTCCGTGCCGCTGGTCGCGATCACCGGCCAGGTCGCCTCGAAGTCGATCGGCACGGACGCCTTCCAGGAGGCGGACATCGTCGGCATCACCATGCCGATCACCAAGCACAACTTCCTCGTCACCAAGGCCGAGGACATCCCGCGGGTCATCGCGCAGGCGTTCCACATCGCCTCCACCGGCCGCCCGGGCCCGGTCCTGGTCGACATCGCCAAGGACGCCCTCCAGGCGAAGACGGTCTTCTCCTGGCCGCCCACCATGGACCTGCCCGGCTACCGCCCGGTGACCAAGCCGCACGCCAAGCAGATCCGCGAGGCGGCCAAACTGATCACCTCCGCCCGGCGGCCCGTCCTCTACGTCGGCGGCGGCGTCATCAAGGCGCACGCGACCGCCGAGCTGAAGGTCCTCGCCGAACTCACCGGAGCGCCCGTCACCACCACCCTGATGGCGCTCGGCGCATTCCCCGACAGCCACCCGCTGCACGTGGGAATGCCGGGCATGCACGGTGCGGTCACCGCCGTCACCGCGCTGCAGAAGGCCGACCTGATCGTCGCCCTCGGTGCCCGCTTCGACGACCGTGTCACCGGCAAGCTGGACAGCTTCGCTCCGTACGCCAAGATCGTCCACGCCGACATCGACCCGGCCGAGATCGGCAAGAACCGCGCCGCGGACGTGCCGATCGTCGGCGACGCCCGCGAGGTCATCGCCGACCTGGTCCAGGCCGTGCAGAAGGAGCACAGCGAGGGCCACAAGGGCGACTACACCGCCTGGTGGAGCGACCTCAGCCGCTGGCGCGACACCTACCCGCTCGGCTACGACCAGCCCGAGGACGGCTCGCTGTCCCCGCAGCAGGTCATCGAGCGCGTCGGCCAACTCGCGCCCGAGGGCACGATCTTCGCGGCGGGCGTCGGCCAGCACCAGATGTGGGCCGCGCACTTCATCCAGTACGACAAGCCCGCCACCTGGCTCAACTCCGGCGGCGCCGGAACCATGGGCTACGCGGTCCCGGCCGCCATGGGCGCCAAGGCCGGACAACCGGGCCGTACGGTCTGGGCGATCGACGGCGACGGCTGCTTCCAGATGACCAACCAGGAACTGACCACCTGCGCCCTGAACAACATCCCGATCAAGGTCGCCATCATCAACAACGGCGCCCTCGGGATGGTCCGCCAGTGGCAGACCCTGTTCTACAACCAGCGCTACTCCAACACCGTGCTGCACAGCGGCCCGGAGGACATCAACCCGGACGCGAAGGGCACGCGCGTGCCGGACTTCGTGAAGCTCTCCGAGGCGATGGGCTGCGTGGGCCTGCGCTGCGAGCGCCCCGAGGACCTGGACAAGGTCATCGAAGAGGCGAACTCCATCAACGACCGCCCGGTCGTCATCGACTTCATCGTCCACGAGGACGCGATGGTGTGGCCGATGGTCGCCGCCGGCACCTCCAACGACGAGATCATGGCCGCCCGGGACGTCCGCCCCGACTTCGGCGACAACGAAGACGACTGAGCGAGGAAGAGCAGAAGAGATCATGTCCAAGCACACGCTCTCCGTCCTGGTGGAGAACACACCGGGCATCCTCGCCCGGATCGCCGCCCTGTTCTCACGGCGCGGCTTCAACATCGACTCGCTCGCAGTCGGTGTCACCGAGCACCCCGACATCTCCCGCATCACCATCGTGGTGGGGGTCGAGGACCTCCCGCTGGAGCAGGTGACGAAGCAGCTCAACAAGCTCGTCAACGTGCTGAAGATCGTCGAGCTGGAGCCCGGTCAGGCCGTGCAGCGCGAACTCGTCCTGGTGAAGGTCCGCGCCGACAACGAGACCCGCTCCCAGATCGTCGAGATCGTCCAGCTGTTCCGCGCCAAAACCGTCGACGTCTCCCCGGAGGCCGTCACCATCGAGGCCACCGGATCGAGTGACAAGCTGTCCGCCATGCTCAAGATGCTGGAGCCGTTCGGCATCAAGGAGCTGGTGCAGTCCGGCACGATCGCCATCGGCCGCGGCGCCCGTTCGATCACCGACCGTTCGCTGCGCGCTCTGGACCGATCCGCGTAAAGCTGAAGTACGGCTGAAACCGGGCGGTCGGCGACACACCGTCCGCCCGGATACCGAGACCCCGAGACTTCCCTTCCCCGCACCGTCATACGGTGGGACGCACAACCTGCACACCAAGGAGAGAACCCAAAGTGGCCGAGCTGTTCTACGACGCTGACGCCGACCTGTCCATCATCCAGGGCCGCAAGGTCGCGGTCATCGGCTACGGCAGCCAGGGCCACGCCCACGCGCTGTCGCTGCGTGACTCCGGTGTCGACGTCCGTGTCGGTCTGCACGAGGGCTCCAAGTCCAAGGCCAAGGCCGAGGAGCAGGGCCTGCGCGTGGTGACCCCGGCCGAGGCCGCCGCCGAGGCCGACGTCATCATGATCCTCGTCCCGGACCCGATCCAGGCCCAGGTCTACGAGAAGGACATCGCCCCGCACCTGAACGACGGCGACGCCCTGTTCTTCGGCCACGGCTTCAACATCCGCTTCGGCTTCATCAAGCCCCCGGCCGGCGTGGACGTCTGCATGGTCGCCCCGAAGGGCCCGGGCCACCTGGTCCGCCGTCAGTATGAGGAGGGCCGCGGCGTTCCCTGCATCGTGGCCGTCGAGCAGGACGCGAGCGGCAACGCCTTCGCGCTGGCGCTGTCGTACGCCAAGGGCATCGGCGGCACCCGCGCCGGCGTCATCAAGACGACCTTCACCGAGGAGACCGAGACCGACCTCTTCGGCGAGCAGGCCGTCCTCTGCGGTGGTACGGCCGCGCTGGTCAAGGCGGGCTTCGAGACCCTGACCGAGGCCGGTTACCAGCCGGAGATCGCCTACTTCGAGTGCCTGCACGAGCTGAAGCTGATCGTGGACCTCATGTACGAGGGCGGCCTGGAGAAGATGCGCTGGTCCATCTCGGAGACCGCCGAGTGGGGCGACTACGTCACCGGCCCGCGCATCATCACCGACGCCACCAAGGCCGAGATGAAGAAGGTCCTCGCCGAGATCCAGGACGGCTCCTTCGCCCAGAACTGGATGGACGAGTACCACGGCGGTCTGAAGAAGTACAACGAGTACAAGCAGCAGGACTCCGAGCACCTGCTGGAGACCACCGGCAAGCAGCTGCGCAAGCTGATGAGCTGGGTGAACGAAGAGGCGTAAGTCTCACGTCAGGGGGCCGGGGCAGACTGCTCCGGCCCCCGTCGTCCATTTGTTGTCCACCCCGTCCAGCCCCGGACGGGTGATCCTTCCGCAGAGGCGCAAGACTGACTGCTCAGCGCCACTACACTGCTGCACAACACGCGTCAGGCCCACAGCGTCGTGCGTCTTCCGCGGCTAGCCCCCTCCACCGCCAGCGGCCGTCGGGACGGCCGTCCGCATTGGACTTGTGAGGACCTCACGTGAGCTCGAAACCCGTCGTACTCATCGCTGAAGAGCTGTCGCCCGCGACCGTGGACGCACTCGGCCCGGACTTCGAGATCCGGCACTGCAACGGAGCGGACCGAGCCGAACTGCTCCCCGCCATCGCCGAAGTCGACGCGATCCTGATCCGTTCCGCCACCAAGGTCGACGCCGAGGCCGTCGCCGCCGCGAAGAAGCTCAAGGTCGTCGCGCGGGCCGGTGTCGGCCTGGACAACGTCGACGTCTCCGCCGCCACCAAGGCCGGCGTGATGGTCGTCAACGCCCCGACCTCCAACATCGTGACCGCCGCCGAGCTGGCCTGCGGTCTGCTCCTCGCCACCGCCCGCAACATCCCGCAGGCCAACGGCGCGCTGAAGAACGGCGAGTGGAAGCGCAGCAAGTACACGGGCGTGGAGCTGGCCGAGAAGACCCTCGGTGTCGTCGGCCTCGGCCGTATCGGCGCCCTGGTCGCCCAGCGCATGTCCGCCTTCGGCATGAAGGTCGTCGCCTACGACCCCTACGTCCAGCCCGCGCGGGCCGCGCAGATGGGCGTGAAGGTCCTCTCCCTGGACGAGCTGCTGGAGGTCTCCGACTTCATCACCGTCCACCTGCCCAAGACCCCCGAGACCCTCGGCCTGATCGGCGACGAGGCGCTGCGCAAGGTCAAGCCCAGCGTGCGCATCGTCAACGCCGCCCGCGGCGGCATCGTCGACGAGGCGGCGCTGTACTCGGCGCTGAAGGAGGGCCGGGTCGCCGGCGCCGGACTCGACGTGTACGCCAAGGAGCCCTGCACGGACTCCCCGCTCTTCGAACTCGACCAGGTCGTGTGCACCCCGCACCTCGGTGCCTCCACCGACGAGGCCCAGGAGAAGGCGGGCATCGCCGTCGCCAGGTCCGTCCGCCTCGCCCTCGCCGGCGAGCTGGTCCCGGACGCGGTGAACGTCCAGGGCGGTGTCATCGCCGAGGACGTCAAGCCCGGTCTGCCGCTCGCCGAGCGCCTCGGCCGTATCTTCACGGCGCTCGCCGGTGAGGTCGCGCACCGCCTCGACGTCGAGGTCTACGGCGAGATCACCCAGCACGACGTGAAGGTGCTGGAGCTGTCCGCGCTCAAGGGCGTCTTCGAGGACGTCGTCGACGAGACGGTGTCGTACGTCAACGCGCCGCTGTTCGCGCAGGAGCGCGGCGTCGAGGTGCGGCTGACCACCAGCTCCGAGTCGGCCGAGCACCGCAACGTGGTGACCGTGCGCGGCACGCTCGCGGACGGCGAGGAGGTGTCGGTCTCCGGCACGCTGGCCGGTCCGAAGCACGTCCAGAAGATCGTGGCGGTCGGTGACTACGACGTCGACCTCGCGCTCGCCGACCACATGCTCGTCCTGCGCTACGAGGACCGTCCCGGTGTCGTCGGCACCGTGGGCCGCATCCTCGGCGAGGCGGGCATCAACATCGCCGGCATGCAGGTCGCGCGTGCGGCGGTGGGCGGCGAGGCGCTGGCCGTGCTCACCGTCGACGACACCGTGGCCGCCGGCGTGCTGGCCGAGGTCGCCGCCGAGATCGGCGCGACGTCCGCCCGCTCGGTGAACCTGGTCTGAGGCAACCTCGAACTCCCCCGGAGGCGGTACGCCCTCCGGGGGAGTTCTGCTGCGCTCCCGTCCAGCACGAGCGCGCCGTTTCGACGCGATGGCGGGCCGCCGGTCGCCTCGCCACCTCCCGGAGCGCCGGCTCCTCGCACCGACAGCGATCCGCCACCCGGCGGCAGTGCGCGCCGGGATCGCGCACCCGCTCCACCGGCCCGAGTTCGACGACCGCACGGGCCACCAGCACCCGGTGGCTCCCGGTCACGGCGCTCCGCGTCCAGCGCGGCGCCCCGCTCCCGGCGGACCCGGCCGCAGGCACCCCGAGCGGCACGGTGACCTTCTACGACGGCACGACAGCGCGCGCAACCGTCCCGAACGACGCCGGCCGGTCCCGTCTCACCACCTGGCGGAGTCCGGCCCCCCGGCGCCCACGCGATCAACGCCGCCTGCTTCGCCATGAGCGCGACCGAGTGCTCGCCCTCGCCGGGGGTACGCAGATGCGCGGATTGCGGCCGGTCGTCGGGTGCGGGAGATTGGGCTCATGCGCCGGACTCCACGCGTGGAACCCTGGTCGAGATGCCCGTAGCGGACGCCGGGACGGGGGTGCTGATCGTCGGCGGCGGCCCGGTCGGGCTCACCGCGCGGGCGCTGCTGGAGCAGTGGGGGGTACGGGCCCTGCTGGTCGAGAAGCACCGTGAGTTGTCGCCGTTCCCCCGGTCCCGGCTGGTCAACGTACGCTCGATGGAGATCTTCCGCGGGCTCGGGCTCGCCGACCGGATCACGGCCCGGGCCTTCGCGCCCCGGTACGGCCGGGTCCGCTTCCGCGACACCCTCGGCGGCGGCGACTTCGCCTCGGCGGCGATGGTCGGGGTGCACGCCCCGGTGCCCGAGAGCCCCGCGCTCGGCGTGGTCACCTCGCAGGACCGGCTGGAACCGGTGCTGCTCGACGCGGCGGACGCGCCGGTGCGGTTCGGGACCGAACTCGTCGGCCTGACCGAGGAGGCGGACGGTGTCGTAGCCCTGCTCGCCGACCACCGCACCGGCGACGAGAGGCGGATCCGCGCCCGGTACGTCCTCGCCGCCGACGGCGCGCACTCCACCGTCCGGCGGCTGCTGGGCATCGGTACCGCCGGTCCGGGCGCGCTGGCGGACGTCACCACCGTCGTGTTCGACGCCGGTCTCGACCGCTGGTGCGCGCGGCAGCCCGCCGGGGTCTACTTCACCGCGCACGGCTCGTTCACACCGCTCTACCCCGAAGGGGGCTGGGCCTGGTTCGGTCCCACGCCCGACGGCGCCGAAGCCACCGACTGGGCCGGCCTCGTCGCGCGCGCCGTCGGCCCCGGCACCGACGTACGGCCCGTGGTGCGGCGCGTCCAGCACTGGGTGATGGACGCGTTCGTCGCGGAACGCCTGGGGCACGGCCGGATCCTGCTGGCGGGCGATGCCGCGCACGCGGTCCCCGTCATCGGCGGCCTGGGCATGAACGCCGGCGTCGCCGACGTGCACAACCTGTGCTGGAAACTGGCGGGCGTGCTCCAGGGCTGGGCCGGACCGGGGCTGCCGGACACCTACGCGCCGGAACGGCACCCCGTCGCCCACGAGACGCTCCGCCAGGCGGTGGCCAACGCCCAGCTCCTGCGCGGGGTGCAGAGCCGCCGCCTCGCACAGCTGCGGACCGGTGATACGGCGCCGGACCAGGTCGAACTGCCCTGGACGGACCGGTACTTCGCCCAACTCGGCCTGGTCCTGGGCGTCACCTACCACTCCGCCGCCGTCCTCCCCGAGACCTCCGACCCACCGGAGCCGTCCGCCCCCGGTACGGACTACGTCCCCACCCCGGAGCCGGGTCACCGCCTGCCCCACCTCCGGCTCCGCGACGGCCGCTCCACGCTGGACGCCGTCGGCGCCTGGTTCACCCTGCTCACCCCGGACCCCGCGGCCTGGGCGCACGGCAGGGCCGTGGCCGCGCCGCTGCGCGTCGAGCCGCTTCCCGCCGAGCACACCGAGCCGTACGGCCTCGGTCCGCACGGCGCCCTGCTCGTCCGGCCGGACGGCCACATCGCCGCCCGCTGGCCCGACGGCTCGCCGGCCGCCACGACCCTCGCCGCGGCCCTGAGCGCGATCACCGGCAGGCCCTGACCTCCCGGGCGGCTACAGCCGCGCCCGCTTCAGCGCCATGTGCAGCAGCAGCCGGTCCTCGCCGTCGTCCAGGTCGAGTCCGGTCAGCTGCTCCACGCGGGACAGGCGGTAGTACAGCGTCTGCCGGTGGATGCCCAGCGCACCGGCCGCGCGTCCGGCCTGGCCCGCACAGTCGAGGTAGACCTCCGTGGTGCGGGCCAGCTCCCGATGGGCGGGGGAGAGCAGCGCGCCGACCACGGGATCGTGCGCGTCCTGCGGCGGCAGCGCGGTCAGCAGCCGGTACGGCCCGATGCGCGCCCACTGCGCGACCGGCCCGAACCGCGGCTCGGCCAGCGCGGCGCGCGCCGCGGCGGCGGCCTCCCGCCAGACCGCGCCCAGCTCGGCGAGCCCGACGCGGGGATCACCGACACCGGCGCCGCACGCGGCCCCTGCGGCGCCGGAGGCGCCCCGGGCCGCGGCTCCGGTGAGTCCCGCCGCGGCCGCCGCGGCCGCCCGTGCCCCGGCCCCGCGCGCCGCCCCCTCGGCCTCCTTCAGCAATCGTGCGGCCGCTGTCAGCGCGGGGGTGGTGACCTCTGTGGTGCGCAGGCGTATCAGGAGCGCGAGGCTCTGCTCTTCCCCCGCTGGCTTGAGGGCGTGCGAGGTTCCCCCACTCCAGGGAAGCGTGCACAGTGCCGCGGCATGGGGGATCGTACGGGCGGCCGGGGCGTCGTCCGGGTCGGCCGACGGCCAGGGGGCGACGCAGACCAGGGTGAGGGGCCCGTCGGCGCGGGGGCCGAGCGCGGCGCGGAGTTCGGCCACCGCCATCTCCCGCTGCCAGCCCCGTTCCGCCGTGAGCACCGCCCGCAGCTCCCGGCTCAGCCCGGCCCCGGCCTCCGCCTCGTCCGCGAGCAGCGCGCCGATCCGGTCGGCCACCTCCATCGCCGCGGCCAGCTGCGCGTCCGTCGGCCCCGGATCCCCGTCCAGCAGCCAGACATAGCCGAGTACGACCCCCCGATGGCGTACCGGCAGGCAGATCCGGCCGCGGTAGACGCCGGCCTCCGGGCTCGGCGGGATCCGCACCGGGCCCGTCGCGCGGGTGATGCCGAAGCCCTCGAACCAGGACCGGACGGTCGCCGTGGAGCGCCGGGTCAGGATCGAGCGGGTGCGCACCGGGTCCAGCGCGGTGGGATCCAGCTCGTCGTCGCTGTCGTACGCGCCGAAGGCGATCAGTTCGAAGTCGCGGTTCTCCAGGGTCGCCGGGACGCCCAGCAGCTCCGAGATCTCGTCGACCAACTCCTGGTAGTCACCTTTGAAAGCCTTGAAATCCGCCGCCACTCGGGCATTCTCCCTCATTTTCCGGCTGCCTTCATACAGTTGTCTGAGATCCAGGGCACGGATGCGTGACAGCTGTCGATGGCTCACGATCGGAGAGATCCTTAGGTTTCACGGTGGTTCTCCGTGCCGTACCCGAATCGTCGGGTGACGGCCGTATTCGGTGCTTTGTCTGTGGAGGTGCCCCGTGCTGGGTCCCGTGATTCTCGCCGCGTCGCGCAGCGACCGGATGCGACGCCTGATCTCGGCGGCCCCGGTGACGAAGCAGGTCGTCGACCGCTTCATCCCCGGCGAGACCGTGGCCGACATCGTGCCGATCATCAGGGACCTGACCGCCAAGGGCCTGGAGCTGACGATGGACGTCGTCGGCGAGGACATCACCACCCCCGAGCAGGCCGCCGCCGCCCGGGACGCCTACCTGGCGCTGATCGACCACCTGCGGGACCTGGAGCTGGGCGAGCGGGTCGAGATGTCCGTCAAGCTCTCCATGTTCGGCCAGTCCCTCCCCGGCGGTCACGAGCTGGCCCTCGCCAACGTCCGCCCGGTCGTCGAGGCCGCCGCCGCGATCGGTACGACCGTGACGCTGGACGCGGAGGACCACACCACCCTCGACTCGATGTTCGCCATCCACGAGGAGCTGCGGAGGGACTTCCCGCAGACCGGCTGTGTCATCCAGGCCTACCTCTTCCGCACCGAGGCCGACGCCCGCCGCCTCGCCGCCGCCGGCAGCCGCGTCCGCCTGGTGAAGGGCGCCTACAAGGAGCCCGCCGAGGTCGCGTACCAGCAGAAGCACGAGATAGACAAGGCGTACGTCCGTATCCTGCGGATCCTCATGGACGGGGAGGGGTACCCGATGATCGGGTCCCACGACCCGCGCCTGATCGCCATCGCCCAGGAGCTGGCCCACAAGGCCGGCCGCAAGCTCGACGAGTACGAGTTCCAGATGCTCTACGGCATCCGCGGCGAGGAGCACCTGCGGCTGGCCGCCGAGGGCCACCGCATGCGCGTCTACACCGCCTACGGCACCGACTGGTACGGCTACTTCATGCGGCGCCTCGCCGAGAAGCCGGCCAACCTGCGCTTCTTCCTCAGGTCGATGGTCAGCAAGGGGTGATGCGCTGGATGAGCCGCGGCTGTCGGTCTCCGAGGAGCTTCGGAGGCCAACAGCCGCGGCCCTGCGGCCGGCTGAGCCGGACCCAGATCCCTGGAAAGGAGTCAAGGATCTCGTGACTCCGCCCCCGAGAGGGCTTCTCACGGGCTCGTCATAGGGAGTCCGTGACGGTCAAGCCCTGACCGCTGCTCACCATACGCAACCGCTTCAGCTCCCTCGGGCTGAAGCCCGGGAATCACTCGGAAGAGGTACCTCATGGACGCTGTGACCCAGGTCCCCACCCCCGTCAACGAGCCGGTGCACGGCTACGCCCCCGGCTCGCCCGAGCGCGCCCGGCTGGAGGCGAAGCTCAAGGAGCTGGCCGAGAACCCGATCGATCTGCCGATGACCATCGGCGGCGAGAAGCGGATGGGCGGCGGCGAGCCGTTCCAGGTGGTCCAGCCGCACAACCACAAGGCCGTCATCGGCACCCTGCGCAACGCCACCCGGCAGGACGCACAGGACGCCGTCGACGCGGCCCTGGCCGCAGCCCCGGCCTGGCGCGCGATGTCCTTCGACGACCGCGCCGCGATCATCCTGCGCGCCGCCGAGCTGCTCGCCGGCCCCTGGCGCGAGACCATCGCCGCCTCCACCATGCTCGGCCAGTCGAAGACCGCCCAGCAGGCGGAGATCGACACCCCGTGCGAGCTGGTCGACTTCTGGCGCTTCAACGTCCACTACGCCCGCCAGATCCTCGCCGAGCAGCCTCCGGCGAACTCCCCGGGCGTGTGGAACCGCATGGACCACCGCCCGCTGGAGGGCTTCGTCTACGCGATCACGCCGTTCAACTTCAGCGCCATCGCGGGCAACCTGCCGACCGCGCCCGCGCTGATGGGCAACGTCGTGGTCTGGAAGCCGTCCCCGACCCAGACCCACGCCGCCGTCCTCCTCATGCAGCTGCTGGAGGAAGCCGGTCTGCCCAAGGGCGTCATCAACCTCGTCACCGGTGACGGCATCGAGGTCTCCCACGTCGCCCTGGAGCACCGGGACCTCGCCGGCATCCACTTCACCGGCTCGACCAAGACCTTCCAGTACCTGTGGAAGACGGTCGGCACCAACATCGAGAAGTACCGCTCCTACCCGCGTCTGGTCGGCGAGACCGGCGGCAAGGACTTCCTGGTCGCCCACCCGAGCGCCGACCGTGCCGTGCTGAAGACCGCCCTGACCCGCGGTGCCTTCGAGTTCCAGGGCCAGAAGTGCAGCGCCACCTCCCGCGCCTACATCCCGGCCTCCATCTGGAACTCCGGCTTCAAGGAGGAGTTCGCGGCCGAGGTCGACTACCTCACCATGGGTGACGTCACCGACCTGTCGAACTTCATCGGCGCCGTGATCGACGACCGTGCCTTCGCCAAGAACAAGGCCGCGATCGACCGCGCGAAGTCCGACCCGACCTGCGAGATCGTCGCGGGCGGCAGCTACGACGACTCGGTCGGCTACTTCGTCCGCCCGACGGTCGTCGTCTCCACCGACCCGGAGAACGAGATCTTCCGCACGGAGTACTTCGGCCCGTTCCTCGGCGTCTATGTCTACGAGGACGACCAGTACGACGAGATGCTGACCCAGATGGAGTCGGTGTCCGACTACGCCCTCACCGGCTCGGTCATCTCGGCCGACCGCGCGGCGGCCGCGTACACGATGGAGAAGCTCCGCTTCGCCGCGGGCAACTTCTACATCAACGACAAGTCGACCGGCGCCGTCGTCGGCCAGCAGCCCTTCGGCGGCGGCCGCTCCTCCGGCACCAACGACAAGGCCGGCGCCCCGCAGAACCTCCTGCGCTGGACCCTGACCCGGGCCATCAAGGAGACCCTGGTCCCGCCGACCGACTACGCGTACCCGCACATGGGCTGATCCCGAGCCCCCGCGAACACGGGCCGGGAAGCCTGCCGCCGAGCAGGCTTCCCGGCCCGTTTCCATCGCGAGGGTCCAGCGTGAGGGACCTTCCTCACGGGCGGGTCCTCACGAGATGTTCAGAGTGACGTCGTCGTCGTCGCTCAGATCCGGCTCAGTGATCTTCGTGTTGAACTGGTGGCTCTTGCCGCCCGGGACGGTGCAGGTCACGGTGGAACGGAGGCTGAACCTCGTGTCCACCGGCACGGTGAGGTCGACGGGACCGTAAGGCGCCGTCACCTGGCCGTTGTTGTCCAGGTTGTCGTCCGAGACGGACTTGCCCACGGCCGGGACCTTCAGAGTCACCTTGGTGGGGACGGCGTTCGGGAACTTGCTCGCACAACTCACTTGCCCGGAGTAGTGCACCGTTCCCGTGTCCACCGCGGGTGCGGAGCGCGCCGGACCTGCGAACAGCAGCCCGCCGGCGGTGGCCGCGGCGAAGACGGCCAGGGTGCGGGACCTGTGGAAGGCGCGCGATGTATTCGTGGGCATGTCACCACCTGCCTCAATGGCGTGGGGTTCGACGGGGCCGCATGCGCGCGCCGCACTGAGTACGGGCGCTCGGCTGGTGAACGGTTTCCGCGACGGGTCGGCCGTACGTCGGCCGGAAGCCACTGCCCCTCTGTCACAACAGCATCGGCAGCCCCATCCGTTCTCTGACCACGCTGCTACAACCGCTCCCGTCCTGCAACCGCAGGCGTTGCTGACCAGGGATTTCCGGCTTCTCAGCCGGTGATCGGCAACCGGCGGCCGAGAAAGTCCCGCATGAGCGCGGCGATCTGGTCCACATGGGTCTCCAGCGCGAAGTGCCCCGTCGGCAGCAGATGGATCTCCGCCTCCGGCAGATCGCGGCGGAAGGCGAGAGCGCCCTGCGGTACGAAGATCTCGTCGTGGGCGCCCCACACGGCGAGCAGGGGGACCCGGCTGTCCCGGAAGTACTCATGGAACGCCGGGTACAGCGCGAAGTTGCTGCCGTAGTCGGAGATCAGATCGAGCTGGATCTCCGCCTGGCCGGGCCGGGCCAGCCGGGCGGCGTCGTGCTCATAGGCGTCCGGGCTGACCAGAGTGGGGTCCGAAACCCCGTGCAGATACTGCCACTTGATGCCGTCGAGCGTGTAGATCTCCCGCACCGGCGCCTCGGTCCGAGGCGTCCGCTTCTCGATCAGGGCCAGCACCGGCGCCCAGGCCTCGGCGCCGAGCCCCTCCTCGTAGGCGTTGCCGTTCTGCGTGACGATCGCGGTCACCCGGTCGGGGTGCGCGAGCGCGAGACGCAGACCGATCGGGGCGCCGTAGTCCTGGATGTAGAGGGCGTACCGGTCAAGGCCGAGCTGCCGGGTGAACTCCTCGGTGACGGCGGCCAGTTCGGCGAAGGTGTAGGGGAACTCCATGGCGTCCGGCGTCGCCGAGCGGCCGAAGCCGATGTGGTCCGGGGCGATCACCCGGTACCGGTCGGCGAGCAGCGGGATCAGCTCGCGGAACATGTGCGAGCTGCTCGGGAAACCGTGCAGGAGCAACAGGACCGGGGCGTCGGCGGGCCCGGCCTCGCGGTAGTACACGTCGAGCCCGCGGACGGTCACGGTGCGGTGATGGACCTGGTGAGTCGGCATGGGGGAAGTTCAGCACCCTTCCATCTAACCAGTCAAGATATTTTTAGAGGTTAGATGGAACAATGGCGTCATGGTCACCCGATTGCGCCTCGCCCACACCGCCGACCTCGACCCCGCCGAACTCGGCGCCGCCCGCGCCCTGTTGGACCAGGCGTTCGACGGGGGATTCTCCGACGAGGACTGGGATCACGGGCTCGGCGGCCTGCATGTACTCGTCCACGACGGCACCGGGCTCGCCGCCCATGGCGCGGTCGTCCAGCGGCGCGTCCGGCACCGGGGGCGCTGGCTGCGCACCGGATACGTCGAGGCCGTCGCCGTACGCACCGATGCGCGGCGCAAGGGGCTCGGCGGGCGGGTGCTGGGGGAGCTGGAGCGGGTGATCGAGCGGGCGTACGACCTCGGTGCGCCCTCGGCGAGCCCGGCCGGGGCCCTGCTGCACACCGCCCGGGGCTGGCGGCGGTGGGAAGGCCAGGTGCACGGCCTGTCGCCGGACGGGATCGTACGGCTGGCGGAGGAGGAGGGCGACCTGTACGTGTGGCCCGCGCTCGCCGGGGCGCTCGACCCCGCCGGGGAGTTCGTCCTCGACTGGCGTGACGGAGACGTGGCCTGACAGACCCTCAGGGCCTGGCGCGGACCAGGATCTTGCCCGTGTTGCCGCCGCGCAGCATCAGCAGGAACGCCTCCACGATCCGCTCGAAGCCCTCGACCACCGTCTCGTCCGCCGCCAGCGCCCCGCTGCGCAGATGCGGTACAGCGAAGTCGTACAGCTCGTCCTGCGCGTCCAGGTGGTCCTTCACCAGGAAGCCCTCGATGCGCAGGCTCTTCTCCACGACGTCCGAGTGGTTGAAGACGACGGGCGGGGCGTCCGGGGTGTTGTACTGGCTGATCGTGCCGACCCGCACCACCCGGCCCCGCTCGCGCAGCGCGCCGATCGCCGCGCCGAGGTGGTCGCCGCCGACGTTGTCCACGAAGACGTCGATACCGGAGGGCGCCGCCTCGGCGAGCAGATCGGCGACCGGGGCGGCGCGGTAGTCGAACGCCGCGTCGTAACCCACCTGCTCCGTCAGGTACTTCACCTTCTGAGGGGTGCCCGCGCTGCCGATCACGCGGCCCGCGCCGAGCAGCCGGGCGAAGCGGCCGGTCGCCGTGCCGACCCCGCCCGCCGCACCGGAGACGAACACGTCCTCGCCCTCGCGCAGCCGGGCGATCCGGGTCAGGGCGACGTACGCCGTCAGGCCCGTGCCGCCCAGCACGCTCAGATACGCCGACAGCGGGACGCCGGGGTGGTGCGGGAGCCGTCGTACCTCCTCGGGGCGGACCACGGCGTGGGTGCGCCAGCCCTGGCGGTGGAAGACGATCTCGCCCTCGGGCAGCTCCGGCGTCCGCGACGCGGTGACCCGGCCCAGGGTGCGGCCCTCCAGCGGGGCGTTCAACGCGAAGTCGGCGTCCATCATTTCGCGGTGGTACGGGTCGACGGACCACAGCAGGTTCTCCACCAGGGCGGTGCCGGGCGCCGGTTTTGGCACCGGGGACTCGGCGAAGCGGAAGTGGTCCGCGGTGGGGAAGCCGGTGGGGCGGGCGGTCTGCTGCACGGTGAGCGCGATCTCGGTCATGGCGGTGACGCTAGGCAGGAATGCCCGGCGTGGGCAGGGGGTTGGGCTCATGGAACGCGCCGATCCATGAGACAGCCTCATACACGCAGGTGGGAGCCCCGAGTGACAGCAGTCGACCTTGCCCCGCAGGAGCTGAGGATCCTGGTCGCCGTGGCCGACGAGGGCGGGTTCTCCGCCGCGGCCACCCGGCTCGGGGCCACGCAGTCCGCCGTCTCCCACGCCGTGCGCGGCATCGAGCGCAAGCTGCGCGTCGTGCTGTTCGAGCGCGGCCGGTTCGGTGCCCGGCCGACGCCCGCGGGGGAGCGGGCGGCGGCCCATGCGCGACGGGTGCTGCGCATGCTCCAGGCGATGGCCGCCGACGTCCGCGGCGCGGACACCGGCGAGATCTCCGGGCCGCTGCGCATCGCCGCCTTCCGCAGCGCGGCCCTGCATCTGCTGCCGGCCGCCCTGGAGCGGCTCGCCGCCCTGCACCCCGGCATTGAGGTGAGCGTCACCGTCGTACGCGAACTGGGCGCCGGCACCGCGGGCGAGGTCGCCGCGGGACGGGCCGACCTCGGGATCGCCACCCTGAGCGGGCCGCCACCGGCCGGGCTGGTCGGCTCAGTACTGCTGGAGGAGCCGTACTCGCTGGTGCATCCGGCGGGGCGGCCGGACCCGCGCACCCTCCCGCTCGTCGACTGGGCGGAGAACTGCGGCTCCTACACCCGCGACTGGTGGGCGGCGCAGGACTGGATCCCGGCGGCGACCGTGAGCGCCGAGGACGACGGCGCGGTGCTGTCCATGGTGGGCAGCGGGCTCGGCATGGCCATCATGCCCGCGCTCTCCCTCACCGGGGCGCCGCCCGCCGTCGAGATCACCGATCTGGGGCCGCGGCGGCCGTACCGCTCCGTCGGCTATGTCACCACCCCGGAACTCGCCACCACCACCGCCGTACGGGCCCTCATCCGCACCCTGCGTTCCCTCTCAGGGCCTTCACTCGAACGCACGAGAGCCCAGCTCAGAGCGGTGTGACACGGCCTGCCGTCTCAGATAGTAGGAAGTCCGAGTAATTGTGCAGACAGATGCGGGCGGCTCCCTTAGCTTTGTAGGAGCCGAACGCATCGCTCGATCCAGCGAACGGCGGTCGTGAGCCGGACCCGTGCAGGCAACCCCTGCGGTCCGCGGCTCCCCGCCCCTCCGGCGTCTCGTAACCCCCCTTACGTGCTCCACGTTTGCCGAAGGAGTCGATTTCCATGGCCGAGACGACCGTCCGCCGCCGGGTCCGCCACGCGTCCCCCGCGAGCGAGTCCGACCGCAAGAACGCCGCCGCCGCCCTCCAGCGCGCCCTCGACCGCCGCGACAACGGCGGCGAGACCGGCCACTGAGGGCGCCGACATGCGCTGTCCGTATGGCGGACAGCGCATGTCATCACCTGGGACGAGGAGTAGGGTTCCCGCATGTCTCGCAGCCTCAATCTCGCAGTGATCCCCGGTGACGGCATCGGCCAGGAGGTCGTGTCCGAGGGTCTGAAGGTCCTCTCCGCCGTGCTTCCGCAGGATGTGAAGCTGGAGACGAAGGAGTACGACTTCGGCGCCCAGCGGTACCACGCCACCGGTGAGACCCTCACCGACGCCGACCTCGACGCGCTGAAGCAGCACGACGCCATCCTGCTCGGCGCCATCGGCGACCCGTCGGTGCCGTCCGGCGTCCTGGAGCGCGGCTTCTTGCTCAAGCTCCGCTTCGCCTTCGACCACCACGTGAACCTGCGCCCGTCGAAGCTCCTGCCCGGCGTCGCCACCCCGCTCGCCGGCCAGCCGGAGATCGACTTCGTCGTCGTCCGCGAGGGCACCGAGGGCCCCTACACCGGCAACGGCGGCACGATCCGCAAGGGCACCGAGCACGAGGTCGCCACCGAGGTCTCCGTCAACACGGCCTTCGGTGTCGAGCGCGTGGTCCGCGACGCCTTCGCCCGCGCCCAGGCCCGCCCGCGCAAGAAGCTCACGCTGGTCCACAAGAACAACGTGCTGACCTTCGCCGGTCACCTGTGGACGAACATCTTCAACCAGGTGGCCAAGGAGTTCCCCGAGGTCACCACGGACTACATCCACGTCGACGCGGCCACCATCTACCTGGTCACCGACCCGGCCCGATTCGACGTCATCGTCACCGACAACCTCTTCGGCGACATCATCACCGACCTCGCCGCGGCCGTCTCCGGCGGCATCGGCGTGGCCGCGTCCGGCAACATCAACCCCAGCGGCGCGTTCCCGTCCATGTTCGAGCCGGTCCACGGCTCGGCCCCGGACATCGCCGGACAGGGCAAGGCCGACCCCACCGCCACGGTCCTCTCCGTCGCCCTGCTGCTGCGCCACCTCGGCTACGACAGCGAGGCCGACCGCATCGACACGGCCGTGACCGCCGACCTCACCGAGCGCGCCGCGCTGGGGACCCGCAGCACCTCGCAGATCGGCGACGCGCTCGCCGCCCGAGTAGCCGGCTGACCCGGCGCTCCACCACAGAAGCCGCCGGGTCCCACGCCACCCGGCGGCTTTCGCATGTCCCCGCCGGGTGCCACCATCGACCCCTGGGCCGCTTTCACCCCCATTCCTTCCGCCGCGGCCCTCGCGCGATAATCGGACGCGGAGCCGCGGCATGAGGGAAAGCTCGGACGTCCTAGCACTGGCAGGTCGCAGTGACGGGGCGTGAGCGCGGCCCGTCACAACAACCGGTGAAGGACACATCACTCATGACGACGCCCACGATCGAGCTCAAGCCCTCCGCCAGCCCCCTCGCCGCCGCCGAGCGCGAGGCGATCCTGGCCAACCCCGGGTTCGGCCGCCACTTCACCGACCACATGGTGACGATCAAGTACACCGAGGGCCGTGGCTGGCACGACGGCCAGCTCGTTCCGTACGCGCCGATCCCGCTCGACCCGGCGACCAACGTCCTGCACTACGCCCAGGAGATCTTCGAGGGCCTGAAGGCCTACCGCCAGCCCGACGGCTCGGTCGCCCTCTTCCGCCCGGACCAGAACGCCAAGCGCTTCCAGCGCTCCGCCAAGCGGCTCGCCATGCCCGAGCTGCCGGTCGAGACGTTCATCGAGGCCTGTGACGCCCTCGTCCGGCAGGACCGGGACTGGGTGCCCGGGCACGGCGGCGAGGAGTCCCTCTACCTGCGCCCGTTCATGATCGCCACGGAGGTCGGCCTGGGCGTCAAGCCGGCCAACGAGTACCTGTTCCTCGTGATCGCCTCGCCGGCCGGCGCGTACTTCCCGGGCGGTGTGAAGCCGGTGTCGATCTGGGTCTCCGAGGACCGCGTCCGCGCCGTCCCCGGCGGTATGGGCGACGCCAAGACCGGCGGCAACTACGCCGCCTCCCTGCTCGCCCAGGCCGAGGCCGCCGCCAAGGGCTGCGACCAGGTCTGCTACCTCGACGCGGTCGAGCACCAGTGGGTCGAGGAACTCGGCGGCATGAACCTGTACTTCGTGTACGGCGACAAGATCGTCACCCCGGCCCTGACCGGCTCCATCCTGGAGGGCGTCACCCGCGACTCCCTGCTGGCCGTCGCCCGCGACCTCGGCTACGAGTCCGAGGAGGGCCGCGTCTCGGTCGAGCAGTGGCAGCGCGACTCCGAGAACGGCACCCTCACCGAGGTCTTCGCCTGCGGCACCGCGGCCGTGATCACCCCGGTCGGCACGGTGAAGCGCGCCGCTGCCGAGTGGAAGCAGAGCGATGGGGAGCCGGGTGAGGTGACCGTCCGGCTGCGCCAGGCTCTGCTCGACCTTCAGCGGGGGACTGCTGAGGACAAGCACGGGTGGATGCACCGCATCGGCTGATAGCTCGGCGGGAACTGCCGCGACAAGCCGTCGATCGTCCGCGGGTCCGTCGTGGCTGGCCGCGCCCACGCGGCGGAGCCGCATATTGACACAGCCCCGCGCCCCTTTTGCGCTACGCGCTCAGGGCCGCCTCGGACTCGTGGTCGAGTTCCGAGGCGGCCCTCGTGCGTTCCCCGCCGAACGTCAGCAGCAGATACACCGCTCCACCCACCGCGCCCGACAGCACGAAGCTGCAGTCCACCCCGCCGGTCAGGTGCAGCAGCGGGCCCTGGTACGACGGCAGGGACACCCCCAGCAGACCGACGCCGGCGCCCAGCGCCCAGGAGACGGTCGCCCGCACGTTCCAGCCCGCCCGGTACCAGTAGATCCCGCCCCGTGAGCGGCGGTTGAAGACCTGCAGGGCGTCGGCGTCGTACACCCCGCAGCAGCGGGCGAAGCCGATGAGGGTGATCACGGCCCACGGGGTGCCGATCGCGGTGAGCAGCAGCACGAAGGACGTCATCGCGGACTGGGCGTTCCAGGCGTAGTGGCCGACGAAGACGCAGGCCGTGGCGACGACGGCGACCGTGTAGGTGGCGCGGGCGCGGGAGGCCCTCGGCAGGATCGCGTCCAGGTCCAGGCCCATGGAGTACAGCATCAGGCCGGCGTTGCCGACCGAGCCCGCGGACGCGGACAGCAGCAGCGGGACCAGGTACCAGGTGGGGGAGGCGCCGACCAGCGGGCCCGCGTAGTCGGTGGCCGCGTTCGCCGCGTACGCCGTGAAGGTGCCGAACAGCTGCGGCACCAGCAGGCCGAGGACCAGGCCGAGCCACGTGGCATGCAGCACACGGCGGCTGGAGTTCCGGGACGGCGAGATGTAGCGGGTGTAGTCGCCGAGGAGGGTGATGAAGGCGATGGGGCCGGACAGGCCCGCCGCCACGGCCGCCAGGAACCAGGTCGGCCAGAACGAGCCCAGCAGATAACCGCCCGTGCCGGCGAGCGCCGAGGTCGTGAAGTGCGGGGCGTAGGCGAGGATGCCGAGGGCCAGCAGGGCCGTCATGCCGATCGCGAGGACGCGGGACATGGCGAGCAGCACCCGGTAGCCGTAGACGGCGCCCGCGACGGTCGCCGCGGCGAGCACGGCGTAGACGACGGCGTACGACACCCCGTCCGCGGGCAGCCCGGCCATCCGGCCGAGCACGCCGATCATCACGTCCCCGCCGATCCACACGGTCAGCGCCGTGTAGCCGAGGGCGAGCAGCAGTCCGACGACCGAGCCGACCAGCCGGCCCCGGACGCCGAACTGGGCGCCGGAGGAGGTGGACAGGTTGGTCGCGGTGCGCAGCGAGACCAGGGCCAGCGGCGCCGTGAACAGGGTGCCGATCACCGTGCCCGCGACGATCGCGCTCACCGACGCCCACCAGCCGAGCCCGAAGGACGGCGGCAGCCAGCCGAAGATGATCACCCCGAGACAGAGGTTGGAGCCGAGCAGGATCGAGACGAGATCGCGCGGACCACTGGTCCGCTCCTCGTCCGGGATGGTGTCGACTCCGCGCTGTTCTATCGGCATGGCTGGTCTCCTTCGACTACCGCCGGTTGAGTTTGAGCGACGTTCAATGTCAGTGAAGCTTTGCCCCGCAGTCAATACTTCTGTTTCATGAATTCTGTGTTTAGAGTGGTGTTCTAATCGAGGGATGGCAAGGAGGTGCCGCGAGATGAGACTGACCCCCACGGAACGTGACCGGCTGCTGCTCTTCGGAGCCGCCGAGCTGGCCCGGGCCCGCCGGGCGCGCGGCCTGAGGCTGAACGTGCCTGAGGCGACCGCGCTGATCGCGGACACCGTCTGCGAGGCCGCGCGGGACGGCCGGCGGCTCGCCGAGGCCATCGAGGCGGCGCGTTCCGTGCTCGGCCCGAAGGACGTGCTGCCGGGCGTCGCCGACGTCGTCACCGAGGTGATGGTCGAGGCGGTCTTCGACGACGGCTCCCGGCTCGCGGTGGTCTGTGACCCCATCGGCGGCGGCGCGCTCGGCGACCGGGGGCCGGGCGCACTGCTGCCGGTGCCCGAGCACGCCGAGCCGGAGGCGGCCGTGCGGCTGCCGGTCACCAACACGGCGACCGTGCCCGTCTCCGTCACCTCCCACTTCCACTTCTTCGAGGCCAACCCGCGGCTGGACTTCGCACGGGAGAGGGCCTACGGGATGCGTCTCGCCGTCCCCGCCGGCTCCTCGGTGCGCTTCGGCCCCGGCGAGAGCGTCGAGGTGGGACTGGTGCCGATCGGCGGCGACCGGATCGCGATCGGCTTCGCCGGGCTGGTCGACGGGCCGCTGGACGCGCCCGGCGCCAGGGAGGAGGCCCTGCGCAGGGCCGCGGCCTGCGGATACCTGGGAGCTGAGAACCGATGAACCCCTACGAGTACGCGGCCACCCACGGCCCCCGCGCGGGCGACCGCATCCGCCTCGGCGACTCCGGCCTCACCATCCGCGTCGAGTCCGACTCCCAGCGCCACGGCGACGAGTTCCTGGCCGGCTTCGGCAAGACCGCCCGCGACGGACTGCATCTGAAGGCCGCCGCCGTCCGCGAGACCTGTGACGTCGTCATCAGCAATGTGGTGGTGATCGACGCCGTGCAGGGCATCCGCAAGGTGTCCATCGGCATCCGGGAAGGCCGGATCTGCGCCATCGGGCGCGCCGGAAACCCCGACACCCTCGACGGCGTCGACGTCGTCGTCGGCACGGGCACCTCGATCGTCTCCGGCGAGGGGCTCATCGCCACCGCCGGGGCCGTCGACACCCATGTCCATCTGCTGTCGCCGCGCATCATGGAGGCCTCCCTCGCCTCCGGCGTGACCACGGTCATCGGGCAGGAGTTCGGCCCGGTGTGGGGCGTCGGCGTCAACTCGCCCTGGGCGCTGCGCCACGCCTTCAACGCCTTCGACGCCTGGCCGGTCAACATCGGCTTCCTGGGCCGGGGTTCGTCCTCCCACGAGGCGCCGCTGATCGAGGCCCTGGCCGAGGGCGGGGCGTTGGGCTTCAAGGTGCACGAGGACATGGGCGCCCACACCCGCGCGCTGGACACCGCCCTGCGCGTCGCCGAGGAGCACGATGTCCAGGTCGCCCTGCACAGCGACGGCCTGAACGAGTGCCTGTCGGTCGAGGACACCCTGAGGGTGCTTGAGGGCCGCACGATCCACGCCTTCCACATCGAGGGCTGCGGCGGCGGTCACGTGCCCAACGTGCTGAAGATGGCCGGCGTCCCGAACGTCATCGGCTCCTCCACCAACCCCACCCTGCCCTTCGGCCGGGACGCGGTCGCCGAGCACTACGGGATGATCGTCTCCGTCCACGACCTCAAGCCCGACCTGCCGGGCGACGCCGCCATGGCCCGCGACCGCATCCGCGCCGGGACGATGGGCGCCGAGGACGTGCTGCACGACCTGGGCGCGATCGGCATCACCTCCTCCGACGCCCAGGGCATGGGCCGCGCCGGTGAGACCGTCCGCCGTACGTTCGCCATGGCCGGCAAGATGAAGGCCGAGCTGGGCCCGATGGAGGGCGACGGCGAGGGCGACGACAACGCCCGCGTCCTGCGCTACATGGCCAAGCTGACGATCAACCCGGCCATCGCGCACGGGCTTTCGCACGAGGTCGGCTCCATCGAGGCCGGCAAGCTCGCCGACATCGTGCTGTGGCGCCCGGAGTACTTCGGCGCCAAGCCCCAGCTCGTGCTGAAGTCCGGCTTCCCGGCGTACGGCGTGACCGGCGACCCCAACGCGGCCACGGACACCTGCGAACCCCTGGTGCTGGGACCGCAGTTCGGCGCGTACGGCGCCACGGCCGCCGACCTCTCGGTCGCGTTCGTCGCCCGGGCCGCCGTCGACCAGGGGGGCGACGGGATGCCCACCCGCCGTCGCCGGGTCGCCGTGCGCGGCACCCGCGGTATCGGCCCCGCCGACCTGCGGCTCAACGCCCGTATCGGAGCGGTCGACGTCGACCAGCACACCGGCCTGGTCACCCTCGACGGCGACCCGCTCAGCTCGGAACCCGCCGACTCGGTCTCCCTCAACCGCCTCTACTTCCTGTGAAGGACCCCCGTATGAACACCCCCGCCGCCGACGGCTTCCGCATGCCCGCCGAGTGGACCCCGCACGAGCGCACCTGGATGGCGTGGCCGGGCCCCAATCCCACCTTCGACGACCCCGAGGACCTCGCGGCCTCCCGGGCCGCCTGGGCGGGCGTCGCCCGCGCGATCCGCCGCTTCGAGCCGGTGACCGTGGTCTGCGGCCCGGGCCAGTCGGCCGAGGCGCAGGCGCTGCTCGGCCCGGACATCGACACCGTCGAGCGGGAGCTGGACGACGCCTGGATGCGGGACATCGGCCCCACCTTCCTCACCGACGGCCAGGGCGGACTGGCCGCCGTGGACTGGACGTTCAACGGCTGGGGCGCCCAGCACTGGGCCCGCTGGGAGCACGACTCCAAGATCGCCGCGTATGTCTCCGACCTCACGGGCGCGCGGACGTACGCCTCGAAGCTGGTCAACGAGGGCGGCGCGATCCACGTCGACGGCGAGGGCACCGTGCTGCTCACCGAGACCGTGCAGCTCGGCCCCGAGCGCAACCCGCACTGGTCCAAGGAGGAGGTCGAGGCCGAGATCCACGCCCACCTCGGCACCAGCAAGGCGATCTGGCTGCCGCGTGGCCTCACCGGCGACTACCCTCCCTACGGCTTCGGCACCCTCGGGCACGTCGACATCGTCGCCGCCTTCGCCCGGCCGGGTGTCGTGGTGGCGCACTCCCAGCCGGACCCCGCCCACCCCGACCACGAGGTCACCAAGGAGGTCATCGGCCTGCTGAAGTCGGCGACCGACGCCCGGGGCCGCAGGCTGGAGGTGGTGGAGGTCCCCGCGCCGACCGCCCTGGAGGCCGACGGCCACTGGGCCGACTACTCCTACATCAACCACTACATCTGCAACGGCGGTGTGGTGCTGTGCGGCTTCGACGACCCGCGCGACGAGATCGCCGCCGGGATCTTCCGCCGCCTCTTCCCCGGGCGGACGGTCACCCTGGTGGACGCGCGTACGATCTTTGCGGGTGGGGGCGGCATCCACTGCATCACCCAGCAGCAGCCGAAGGCATGAGTGTGTTTTCGACCATGTAGGAGACAGGGATGGCCGGTGCGGCACGGGCGCGGAAGAACGCGCCGCCGCGCGAGGAGGTACTCGCCGCCGCCATGGACATGATCGCCGAGCGCGGTCTGGAGAAGCTCACCATGGCGGCGCTCGGCCGCGAGGTGGGGATGAGCAGCGGCCATCTCCTCTACTACTTCCGCTCCAAGGACGAGCTGCTGCTGCAGACCCTGGAGTGGAGCGAGGGGCGGCTGGGCGCGGAACGCGGCCGCCTGCTCGCCGGCCCCGGGACCGCCCGGGAGCGGCTGTCCGCCTACGTCGACCTGTATGTGCCCGACGGCCACCGCGATCCGCACTGGACGCTGTGGCTGGAGGTCTGGAACCGGTCGCAGAACGCCGACGACGACGCGCGTGCCCGGCAGGCCGCCATCGAGGGGGCGTGGCATCGCGACCTGGTCGCGCTCGTCGCCGAGGGGATCTCGCACGGGGAGTTCCGGAGGGTGGACGCGGACCGCTTCGCGGCGCGGTTGCGTGCACTGCTCGACGGGTTCTCCATCCATGTGGCCATCGGGCTGCGCGGTACCGATCGCGAGCAAGTGCTCGCGCATGTACGGGAGTTCGTCGCGGACGGACTCCTCGCAGGCGCCTGAGGCCCGTACCGGGCAAAGGAATCCTTTCCTCCGCCGCCGGGCATGTACCGGCGCATGGGACGACAACACTGGAAGAAGATCTGGGTCGGTTCGGCCGGGAACATGGTCGAGTGGTTCGACTGGTTCGTGTACGCGAGCTTCGCCACGTACTTCGCCGGCGCGTTCTTCCCGAGCGGCAATCCCACCGCCCAGCTGATGAACACCGCGGGCATCTTCGCCGTCGGCTTCTTCATGCGCCCGGTGGGCGGCTGGCTGCTCGGCCGGGTCGGCGACCGCAAGGGCCGCAAGGCGGCGCTGACGCTGACCGTCTCGCTGATGTCGGCCTCGGCGATCCTCATCGCCGTCGCCCCGACCTACGGGGCCGCCGGTTACGGCGGCGCGCTCGTGCTGCTCGTCGCCCGGCTGCTGCAGGGCCTGTCGGTGGGCGGCGAGTACGCGGCCAGCGCCACCTACCTCACGGAGGCCTCGGACCCGCGGCGGCGCGGATTCGCCTCCAGCTTCCAGTACGTCTCCATGACCGCCGGCCAGATCGCCGGCCTCGGACTGCAGATCATCCTGCAGCGCACCATGTCCGACAGCGCGCTGCACAGTTACGGCTGGCGCATCCCGTTCATCGTGGGCGCGCTCGGCGCGGCGATCGTCTTCTATCTGCGCCGCAGCATGCTGGAGACCGAGGTGTACGAGGCGGACGCCTCGCACGCCGAGGAGCGCGGCACCCTGCGCGCCCTGTGGCAGCACCGGCGGGAGGCGTTCCTGGTCATCGCCCTCACCATGGGCGGCACGGTCGCGTACTACACGTACACCACCTATCTGACCAAGTACCTCTCCAACTCGGCCGGCCTGCCCAAGCGGACGGCGACGCTCGTCTCCTTCACCGCGCTGATCGTCTTCGCCTGCCTCCAGCCGCTCGCCGGCGCCCTCTCCGACCGGATCGGCCGCCGCCCGCTGCTCATCACCTTCGCGGTCGGCTCCACCCTCCTCACCGTGCCGATCCTGACCCTGCTCAAGCACGCGGACGGCTACTGGCCGGCCCTCGGGCTCACCCTGCTCGCGCTGGTCGTCGTCACCGGGTACACCTCGATCAACGCCTGCGTGAAGGCCGAGCTGTTCCCGACCGGCGTGCGCGCCCTCGGCGTGGCCCTGCCGTACGCCCTCGGCAACGCCCTGTTCGGCGGCACCGCGGAGTACATCGCCCTGTGGTTCAAGAAGGCCGGGATCGAGTCCGGCTTCTTCTGGTACGTGGCGGGCTGCGCCGCCGTGTCCCTCGTCGTCTACGTCACCATGCGGGAGACGAAGGACCTGGACCTCGCCCGGGTGAGCGACCGTACGGACTCCAGTCTGACGACCGCATCCTGAGACGGTCCGTGAGCCGGGGGCGGGCCTGTGCCAGACTGCCCCCGTGCTCTCGTTCGCCATGATTATTGGCAGCAGGCGCGCCGGTCCGCAGTGACCACCTCGTACGACCAGGTGCGGGTGGCCACCGTCGTCCTCGACCCGCGCGCAGACCTCTCGCACCCGCGAGGGGTTTTTTCGTTTTCCGGCCCACCAGCAGCCGGAAGCGGTGCGCGAGGGACCATTGGGGGGACGGTGGAGCCGGTCAGATCCGGTAAGACCGAAGATTCACAACAGGAGCCTTGAGACCATGACCGAGACGGCAACCAGCGAGCTAGACGACTCGTTCCACGTCTTCGACACCACGCTGCGCGACGGCGCGCAGCGCGAGGGCATCAACCTCACCGTCGCGGACAAGCTCGCCATCGCCCGGCACCTGGACGACTTCGGCGTCGGCTTCATCGAGGGCGGCTGGCCCGGCGCGAACCCCCGGGACACCGAGTTCTTCGCCCGCGCACAGGCGGAGATCGACTTCCGGCACGCCCAGCTGGTCGCCTTCGGCGCCACCCGCCGCGCCGGCGCCAAGGCCGCCGAGGACCCCCAGGTCAACGCCCTGCTCGACTCGGGCGCCCCGGTGATCACGCTGGTCGCCAAGTCGCACGACCGGCATGTGGAACTGGCGCTGCGCACCACGCTCGACGAGAACCTGGACATGGTCCGCGACACGGTGTCGTACCTGAAGGACCAGGGCCGCCGGGTCTTCGTGGACTGCGAGCACTTCTTCGACGGCTACCGCGCCAACCCCGAGTACGCGAAGGCGGTCGTCCGCACGGCCTCGGAGGCCGGCGCGGACGTCGTGATCCTCTGCGACACCAACGGCGGCATGCTCCCCGCCCAGATCCACGCCGTCGTCGCCACGGTCCTCGCCGACACCGGCGCCCGGCTCGGCATCCACGCCCAGGACGACACCGGCTGCGCGGTCGCGAACACCCTGGCCGCCGTGGACGCGGGCGCGACCCATGTGCAGTGCACGGCGAACGGCTACGGCGAGCGCGTCGGCAACGCCAACCTCTTCCCGGTCGTCGCCGCCCTGGAGCTGAAGTACGGCAAGAAGGTGCTGCCCGAGGGCCGCCTGCGCGAGATGACCAGGATCTCCCACGCGATCGCCGAGGTCGTGAACCTCACCCCCTCCACGCACCAGCCGTACGTCGGTGTCTCCGCCTTCGCCCACAAGGCCGGCCTGCACGCCTCCGCGATCAAGGTCGACCCCGACCTGTACCAGCACATCGACCCCGAGCTGGTCGGCAACACCATGCGCATGCTGGTCTCCGACATGGCGGGCCGCGCCTCGATCGAGCTGAAGGGCAAGGAGCTGGGCATCGACCTCGGCGGCGACCGCGAGCTGGTCGGCCGGGTGGTGGAACGCGTCAAGGAACGCGAGCTGAAGGGCTACACCTACGAGGCGGCGGACGCGAGCTTCGAGCTGCTGCTGCGGACCGAGGTCGAGGGCAGGCCCCTGAAGTACTTCGACGTGGAGTCCTGGCGGGCCATCGTCGAGGACCGCCCCGACGGCACCCACGCCAACGAGGCCACGGTGAAACTCTGGGCCAAGAGCGAGCGGATCGTGGCGACGGCGGAGGGCAACGGCCCGGTCAACGCCCTCGACCGCGCGCTGCGCGTCGCGCTGGAGAAGATCTACCCGCAGCTCGCCAAGCTGGACCTGGTCGACTACAAGGTCCGCATCCTGGAGGGCAAGCACGGCACCTCCTCCACCACCCGCGTCCTGATCTCCACCTCCGACGGCACGGGCGAGTGGTCCACGGTCGGCGTGGCGGACAACGTCATCGCCGCCTCCTGGCAGGCTCTGGAGGACGCGTACACCTACGGGCTGCTGCGGGCAGGCGTGGAACCGGCCGAGTAGCCACAGTGGGGGGATGAGCGACGACGCGCACGACCTCCTGTCCCGGGCCCGCGTGGCGACCCGGCTGCCCGCCGGGGACCTGGAGCGGGCCCGGCGCTTCTACGCCGACAAGCTCGGCCTGGAACCCGTGGACGAACGCCCCGGCGGGCTGCTGTACCGGTGCGGCGGGATCGACTTCGTCGTGTTCCGCTCCACCGGCGTCTCGCCGGGCACCTTCACCCAGATGGCCTTCGAGGTGGACGACCTCGACGCCGTCGTGGCGGAGCTGCGGCGCCGGGGCGTGGTCTTCGAGGAGGTCGACGTGCCCGGCATGCGCACCGTGGACGGCATCGCCGAGATCGAGGGCAACTACCTGAGCAAGGGCGCGCGCGGGGAGCGAGGCGCCTGGTTCCGGGACAGCGAGGGCAACCTGCTGGGGGTGGGCCAGCCGGTCCACAGGTCGCCGGAGCCCTTCTTCAGGCCCTAGTGATCCCGGGCTCAGGGCGCCCGCCAGATGTTGTCGAAGGCGATGTTCTCGATACGGCGCCGCTCACGCACGGCCTCCAGCTCGGTCACCGCGTCGCCGACCGTCACCAGGACGGTGACCACCGCCTCGTCGCCGGGCTCCGCCTCCGGCGGCCGCTCGCCCTCGATGCCCAGGGTGGCGGCGAGCCCGGCCAGAACCGGCTCACGGGACCACCACCGGTCGGCGGCATGGCGCCGCGCCGGGCTGTCGGCCACCGCATCCGTGTCGGCCCGGCGGAGCCGGCGGGTCCGCGCCCCGGAGAGCTGCCCCGCCGACTCCAGCGCGTCCCGATAGGCGGCGGCCAGCCCCTCCCCCCGGCGCCACAGCCAGTCCTCGACCGTCTCACCCGGCTCCCGCCGCACGAGCGCCGCCCCGGCCTCGTCCAGCATCCGGTCACCCGTGGTCAGCACGGGACCGGGCACGATCCGCTCACCCTCCAGGGCGAGCGCCCGCACCCCGAGCAGATCGATCAACTCGGCCCCCGCGAGCGCCAGCGACAGATCACCCTGCTCAACGGCGTGCTCGCCAGCCACATCAAGGCTGACGAGAAACAGATCCTCCGGTGTGCTCATACCCCCACGATGCCCCCACACCCTCACCCCGCAACCCAACCCCCCACTCCCCGCGAGCCGCCGACTGTTCTTCAGCAAGCCCAGGCGACCGAAGCACGGGCAGGGGCAGACGGTGAAGGGACGTGGACGGACTCAGGCGGCCGAGCACCGGGCCGTGGCAAGGGCCGGTCGGCCGAGGCGCGGGCGCAGGTGGACTCGGGCGGCCAGTGGGAGGTGGCGGGCTCGGTTCGGCGGCCCGAGTCCGCCCGCGCCCACTCCTCCGCCCACCCGAGCCTGCCCTTGCCGCTCCCCGGCCGCCCGAGCCTGCCCTTGCAGCTCCCTGGTCGACCGAGCCTGCCGTCTCCGCCCTCCGCTGCCTGAGTCCGCCCGCGCCCACCCACCAGCGGTCCGAGTCCACGCTCCGCCCACCTGCCGCCGCCCACTCACGAGTCCACCGACTCCGCCCGCCCCCCACGGCCGCCTGAGCCCACCCACCGGCCCAAGCCCGCCCTCCGGCCGCCCGAGCCTGCCGTCTCCGCCCTCCGCCGCCTGAGTCCGCCTGAGCCCACCCACCAGCGGTCCGAGTCCACGCTCCGCCCACCTGCCGCCGCCCACCCACCAACCGACCGACTCCGCCCACGCCCCCAACGGCCGCCTGAGCCCACCCACCGGCCCAAGCCCGCCCTCCGGCCCACCGACCCCAGCCGCCCGAGCCCACTCCCTCACCCACCCACCAACCCATGCCCGCCAACCAGCCCGCCCCACCCACCAGCCCACCGACCCTGTTCACGCCCACCCTCCAGTTGGCCGAGTCGGGTGGTGGGTGGGCTAGGCCGGAGACCCCTGGGGGAGTGCTACTGCAGGTGCCACTTCTGGTTCGTGGCGCCTGTGCAGGACCAGATCTGTGTTCGTGCCCCGCTGGCGGACGAGTTGTCCGTCACGTCGAGGCACTTGTTCGCCGCCGTATTCACCACGTCACCGGTGGCCGCGTCGTACGCCCACTGCTGCGCACCGGTGCCGTTGCAGTCGTACAGCTGCACCTTCGCCCCGTCCGTCGTGGCACCGGACGTCACGTCCAGGCACTTGGCGAGCGCCTGCACCGACCCGTCGGCCGCCACCGTCCACCGCTGGGCCGCGCTGCCGTTGCAGTCGTACAGCTGGACGGCCGTACCGTTCGCGCTCGAACCGCCCGCCACGTCCAGGCACTTGCCGGCCAGTCCGACGAGGGAACCGCTCCGCGCGCCCCCGCCGGACTGCGTGCCGGACCAGGTGAAGGTCGCCGAGGTCCTCCCCGGAAGCGAGTAAGTGGCGTGTTGGGAACCCCAGTTGATGGTGACCGTCTGTGCCGAGGCCGAGTCGTTGTACGCGATCAGCGCCTTGCTGCCGTCCGGGTTCCGCCATGCCACGTTGGGCACGGCACTCGACGCCGTCGAGGCGATCCGCTGGGCGCCCGGCCGGACGAACTTCGTCAGCTGCCCCATGTCGTAGTACTCGACCGTGTAGTCCACCGTCCCGCTCGCACCGTCTCCGTCGTGCACGGTGACCAGCCCGGTGCAGGTGCCGCAACCCCCGTTGTGCGGGCCCATGTTCTGGTCCACGGCCAGCGACCACTTGGTCACCGACTTCGCCCAGTTGCGGGTGTAGTCGATGATGTCGGACATGTCCTCGCGCTGCTGGTCGGCGATCCAGGTGCCACCGGAGTGCTCGGTGCCGAACGCGTCCAGCGAGGGGTACTGGTCGTGCACGGTCGACTGCTTGCCGACGTCACCGCCGTACCCGTGCCAGGCGATCCCGCCGAAGTTGGGGTGGTCGCGGATCGCCGGGTCGTCGACGCTCTGCGCCGCGTAGGAGTCGTACGTGTCCCAGTTCCAGTCGTGGGCCAGGACCTTCGTCGACAGCCCCGCCGACTGCAGCCGCGGCAGCAGGTCGTTCTTGAGGAAGTACGCCAGCCCGCTCGCGTTCCAGCTCATCGACGGGTAGCCGGAACAGCAGGTCGGCTCGTTCTGCGGGGTCACGTACGAGACGTTGACCCCCTGGTCCTTGTACGCCTGGAGGTACTTCACGAAGTAGGACGCGTACGCCCCGTAGTCCTCGGCCTTCAGCCACCCGCCGTCCAGTGACCCGCTGTCCTTCATCCAGGCCGGGGCCGTCCACGGCGAGGCCATCACCGTCAGGGACGGGTTGAGCCGGAGCGCCTGCCGGGTCAGCGGAACGACGTCCGCGAGGTCGTGCGTGAGGGAGAAGTCGTCCAGGTTCGGGTCGGTCCGGCCGGACGGTACGTCGTCGTACGTGTAGCCGTAGCGCGCGAGATCCGAGGCGCCCATCGGGTTGCGCAGGAACGACAGCCCGATGCCGTCCGTCGGCGAGAACAGCTTGCGCATCGTCGCGTCCCGCGTGGCCGGGGACAGCGCGCCGCTGCTGTTCATCAGCCAGGCCGCGGTGTCCGTGAAGGACGCGCCGCCGCCGGTGAAGGTCTGGTAGCGGGTGTTCTCGTCGACGGTGATGTTGGTGCCGCCGCCACCCGTGCCGGACTGGAAGGGGAACGGGGTCTGGGCCTGCAGTCCGCGTACGACATGCCGACCGGCGGAGTCGTCGGTGGTGGTCAGCCAGGCGGTGACCTGCTCACCGGCCGCGTGCGCCGGGGGTACGGCGGCGGTGAGGCCGGCGGCGGAGAGCAGCCCGGCCAGCAGCAGCCGGGCCGTGCGGGGGGTTCTCCTCATGATGCCTCGCCCTTCAACTGGCGTGCAGTCTTGACGGGTTGGGGTGCCGTTAGTTAACTCACGACGTGATCTAAGCCATGAGTGAACCATGAGAGCCGAGGGAAGGTCCATGCCAAGAACCGCCCTGCTCGTCTCCGGGGCCTTGCTCGCCGCCCTGTTGCCCCTGTCCGCCGCGGCCCACGCCGCCGACGACCCCGCCCCGGTCCCCGTCGACCGCTTCGAGGGCGAGGTCCCCTTCGCCGCCCAGCCCGCCGACGGCATCTTCACCTGGGGGAGCGACGCCGACGACCCGCCCGCCCTCCACCTCGCCGACCGCGCCGACGCCCCCGAGGGTGCCAAGGTCCTCACCGGCACCTACGACATCAGCGGCTACGGCGGCTTCACCCACGACTTCGCCGCCGGCGAGCCCGCCCACGACTGGTCCGCCCACCAGGGCATCCGCTTCTGGTGGGACGGCCGGAACAACGGCCGGAAGATCGCCTTCGAGATCAAGGACGGCGGCGCCGGCGGCGAGGCCTCGGAACTCTGGACGACCTCCTTCACCGACGACTTCAACGGCTGGAAGCGGATCGAGATCCCCTTCACCGACTTCGCCTACCGCACCGACTACCAGCCGGTCGGCGGCATCGACCATGTCCTCGGGCTGACGCAGATGTGGGGGTACTCCGTCACGCTCCCCGCCGGCACCAAGGGCGACTTCGCCATGGACGACGTCGAGCTGTACGGAAAGGCCGACCAGTCGCTGCGCGCCTCCGTCACCACCGACGCACCCGTCCATCCGGTCAGGCAGGGCGGCACCGCCGAGGTCAAGGTCACCCTCGCCACGACCGGCGACCGGCCGGTCGACGACCCGGTGACGGTCACGTACAGGACCGAGGGCGGCACCGCGACCGCCGGTCAGGACTACACCCCGACCGAGGGCACCCTCACCTTCCCGGCCGGCACCGCGTCCGGCGCCTCGCGGACGATCGAGGTGCCCACCCGGAAGAACCGCTCCGCGGCACCCGCGAGGACCGTCCCGCTCCAGCTCGCGGTCACCGGCGCCAAGGCCCCGGCCGAGACCCCGCAGATCGTCATCGACGCGCACGGGCTGCCGTACCTGAACGCCGAGTTGCCGATGCGGCAGCGCGTCGCGGACCTGCTGTCCCGGATGTCCCTGGAGGAGAAGGCCGGGCAGATGACCCAGGCCGAGCGCGGAGCCGTCGGGACCGGAGGCGACATCGCGACGTACGCCCTCGGCTCGCTGCTCTCCGGCGGCGGCTCCACGCCCACGCCCGACACCCCCGAGGCCTGGGCGAAGATGATCGACGGCTTCCAGCTCCGGACCCGGGCGACCCGCTACCAGATCCCGCTGATCTACGGCGTCGACGCCGTCCACGGCCACAACAACCTGACCGGCGCCACGATCATGCCGCACAACATCGGCATCGGCGCGACAAGGGATCCCCAACTCGCCGGGCAGACAGGGGCGGTGACGGCCGCCGAGGTCCGCGCCACCGGTATCCCCTGGGACTTCGCCCCCTGCCTCTGCGTCTCCCGTGACGAACGCTGGGGCCGCTCCTACGAGTCCTTCGGCGAGGACCCCGCCCTCGTGCAGTCCATGGAGACCATGATCCAGGGACTGCAGGGCCGCGCCGACGGCCGGGACCTGAAACGGAACGACAAGGTGCTCGCCACCGCCAAGCACTTCGCCGGCGACGGCGGCACCGCGTACGGCTCCTCCACCACCGGCACCTACACGATCGACCAGGGCGTCACCACGGTCACCCGGCAGCAGCTGGAGGACATCCACCTGGCGCCGTACCGGACCGCCGTCGAGCGGGGCATCGGCACGGTCATGCCGTCGTACTCCTCCCTCGACATCGTCGGTGACGGCAAGGGCGCGGTGAAGATGCACGCCCGCGGCGACATGATCAACGGCGTGCTGAAGGGCCGCATGGGCTTCGGCGGCTTCGTCATCAGCGACTGGAACGCCATGGACCAGCTCCCCGGCGACTACGCGACCCATGTCCGCACGGCGGTCGACGCGGGGGTCGACATGATGATGGTGCCCTACGGCTACAAGGACTTCGGCGCCGCGCTCGTCGACGAGGTCAGGGCGGGCCGCATCAGCGAGCAGCGGATCGACGACGCCGTATCCCGCATCCTCGCCCAGAAGTTCCGGCTGGGCCTCTTCGAGCACCCCTACGCGGACACCAGCGGTGCCGCCGCCATCGGCTCCCCGGCCCACCGGGCGGTCGCCCGCCGGGCCGCCGCCGAGTCCCAGGTGCTGCTGAAGAACTCCGGCGGTCTGCTGCCGCTGAAGAGGAGCGAGAAGGTGTACGTCGCCGGGTCCAACGCCGACGACCTCGGCAACCAGACCGGCGGCTGGACCATCACCTGGCAGGGCGCGTCCGGCACCCACACCCGGGGCACGACCGTCCTGCAGGGCATGCGCGAGGCCGGCGGGAACGTCACCTACTCCAAGGACGCCTCCGCCCCGACCGACGGCTACGACGCCGGCGTGGTCGTCGTCGGCGAGACCCCGTACGCCGAGGGCGTCGGCGACGTCGGCAACGGCCACAGCCTGCGGCTGTCCGCCGCCGACCAGGCGGCCGTGGACAAGGTGTGCGCGGCCATGAAGTGCGCCGTGCTGATCGTCTCCGGCCGCCCGCAGCTCGTCGGCGACCGGCTCGACAGGATCGACGCACTCGTGGCGTCCTGGCTGCCCGGCACCGAGGGCGAGGGCGTCGCCGACGTCCTCTACGGCAGGCGCCCCTTCACCGGACAGCTCCCCGTCACCTGGCCGAAGTCCGAGTCCCAGCTGCCGATCAACGTGGGCGACGCCTCGTACGACCCGCAGTTCCCCTACGGCTGGGGCCTGACCACGCTCACCGGCGTGCCGCGCGGCGGTACGGCCACCCTGCACGCCCTCGCCGTGGCGGCCGCCGCGGCCGAGCGAAGGGGTGACGACCGGGCCGGCCGTGCGCTGGTGACCAAGGCGCGGCTGCTCGTCCAGCGGAAGGCCGGCGAGCGGATGACCCAGGCGGTGGCGAAGCCCTTCGCCGACGCGGGCCATCTGCTGCTGACCGGAGGGTACGGAAAGGCGGTGGAGAAGCTCATCGAGGCGTACCGGGCCGCCTAGACCGAGACTTTTCACCCGATTATGGGAGGCTTCGGGTAGTTTCGGGGGCATGAAGGCCCTGCGGAACCGAAGCCTCCCAGCACTGCTGCTGGCCGTCCTCGCCCTGGTCCTGGCGACCACGTTCGCGCCCGGGGCGAGCGCGGACACGAGCATCACCGCCATCGCCCAGGCCCTCCGCAAGAGCCCGGTCTACGTCGACCCGGCAGCCTCGGCCCAGCTGCCGAAGGCGGACGCCGACGCCCTCGCCAAGCGCATCAAGGACGCGGACAAGCCCCTGTTCATCGCGGTCCTCCCGGCCGGCCACCCGACCGCGGGCCTCTTCACCGGCCTGCGCGCCGCCACCGGCGTCACCGGCCTGTACGGCATCCGCCTCGGCGACCGCTTCGACGCCCGCGCCGACTCCTCGGTGATGTCGGCGACGGCCCGGCGGAACCTGGTGGCGAGCGTCCAGGGCGAGTCGGCCAAGGCCCAGCTCACCGACTTCACCGACCGCGCGCTGGCCAACATGGGCGGTCATGCTCCGAAGAGCTGGGGCGGTGCCGGCGGTTCCGGCGGCGGGACGCCCACCGCGGCGCTGATCGCCCTCGGCGCGGTCGTGGTGGCCGGCGGCGCGGGCGCGTACGCGCTGGTCCGCCGGGGCCGCCGCCGGCACGAGGAGGAGCGGCGGGCCGCCCTGGACCGGCTGGGGGTGGTCGTGGACGAGGACATCACCGCCTTCGGCGAGGAACTGGACCGCCTCGACTTCCGGCCGGGGGAGCCCGGCGCCGACGACGCGATGCGCGCCGACTACGAGCACGCCCTGGACGCCTACGAGACCGCCAAGCAGCGCATGGCCCAGGCGGCCCGGCCGGAGGACGTCCGCACCGTCACCGAGGCCCTGGAGGACGGCCGCTTCTCGCTGGCCCGGCTGGCCGCCCGCCGCGAGGGCCGCCCGCTGCCCGAACGCCGCCCGCCCTGCTTCTTCGACCCGCGTCACGGACCCTCCGTGAGCGACGCCCCCTGGACCCCGCCCGGCGGCGCCCCGCGCGAGGTCCCCGTCTGCGCGGCCGACTCCACCCGGCTCGCCGACGGCCGCGATCCGGTGATCCGCGAGGTTGACACCGACCAGGGCCGCCGCCCCTACTGGGACGCGGGCCCCGCCTACGGCCCGTGGGCGGGTGGCTACTTCGGCGGCGGCATCCTGCCCGGCCTGCTCGTCGGCACCCTCCTGGGCAGCATGATGGCCACCCCGTCGTACGCGGCCGACTACGGCGCGGGCTACGGTGACTTCGGCTCCGGCGGTGACTTCGGCGGCGGCTACCAGGGCGGCGACGTGTCCGGCACGGACTTCGACCCCGGTGACTTCGGCGGCGGATTCGGCGGCGGCGGAGGCTTCGACGGGGGAGGCGGCGACAGCGGCGGCGACTTCGGCGGGGGCTTTTGAACAGTGCTCAGTCCCGGGGGTCCGTCTCCAGGGACTCCAGCCGTTCCAGCAATCCGGCGGCCAGCGCCAGCACCCCGCGCTCCGTCTCGCCGAGCGAACCGAGCGCCCCGGCCAGCCAGGCGTCCCGCTCGGCCATGTCCCGCTCCAGCGCCTGCCGCCCGGAGCCGGTGAGCGAGAGCACGGACTGCCGCCGGTCGTCCGCATCCCGCTCCCGCACGATCAGCCCCTCGGCCTCCAGCTCCGCGTAGACCCGGGTGAGCGACTGCGGCCGCTGCCGCTCCTGCGCCGCGATCTCACCGGGTGTCGCCGGCCCGTGCCGGTGCAGATGCCCGAGCACGGCGAGCTGGTTGGGGCTGAGCCCCTCGTCCCCGCGCTCCTGCCGCAGCCGCCGGTTGAGCCGGATGACGGCGCGACGGAGGCGGGCGGCTTCGGAGAGATGATCCATGGGGGAGATCGTACGTAGAAACTTAATACTTATGGAGCCTATTCCGCTGTATGGTCGCCGAATGCGCTCAAGACTCATACGCAATGCGTACGAATCCGCGCTGACGATGACGGCGGTCCTGCTGTGCTGGGGAGCTGCCCTGTGGCTGGAGGGCGCGGCCGGGCTCCACACCGATGTGCCCGTCCTCGCGGTGGCCCTGACCCTCAGCCTGTCCGCGACCCAGCGCACCGCGCCCACGCGGCGCAGGCCGGCGGCGCTCGTCCTGCTGCCCGCGACGGCCGCCGGCGCCCGGTTCCTGGGCCGCCTGATCATGCATCACTACGCCATGGGCGCCGCCGTCTTCACGGCCGGCATCTCCCTGTGCGTCTGGATCCGCCGCTACGGCCCCGCGGCGGCCAGGGCCGGCACGCTGATGACGCTGCCGTTCGTGGCGCTGCTGGTCGTGCCCGGCCCGGCGCTGCCGCTCGCGGCCGAGGGCGGGCTGGTGAGCTGGTTCTGGTCGGCGCTCATCGCCGTCATGGCGTGTCTGAGCGTCTGGCTGGTCCAGGGCCTCGGCGACCGGTACGGCCCCTGGCGCCCGGATCCCGAGCGGTCGACGCCCCGCGGGACGTCCCGTCTCCGTCCGCGCCCGAGCACCCGGATGGCCGTACAGATGGCGGCGGCCGTGGCCGCGGCGTTCGTGTCCGGCCGGCTCCTGTTCGACGACCACTGGCCGTGGGCGGTCCTTACGGCGTACGTCGCGGCGAGCGGCAATCGCGGACGAACAGACGTACTGCACAAGGGAGTTGAGCGCTTCGCCGGGGCGGCCGCGGGTACCCTGCTGGCCACCGGCGTGGCGGCCGCGGGCATCACCGGCGGCGCGTCGGTGGCGGCGATGTTCGCGATCCTCGCCGTCGCCCTGTGGCTGCGCCCGCTCGACCACGCCTACTGGGCGGCCGGAATGACGACCGTCCTCTCCCTGCTCCTCGGCTACTTCGGCCAGGACGCGGTGAGTCTGCTGCCGACCCGCCTCGCCGCGATCGCCCTGGGGGCGGCCCTGTCCGTCGCGGCGGCGTGGTGGCTGCTGCCCGTGCGCCACCACCGCCCGCGCGAAGGCCCCCGGAGGGTCAGGCGTTCTTGATCGCCGAGATGTCGAAGTTCAGCTTGATCTTGTCGGAGACCAGGACGCCGCCGGTCTCCAGTGCGGCGTTCCAGGTCAGCCCCCACTCGGAGCGCAGGATCTCGGTCCTGCCCTCGAAGCCGACGCGCTCGTTGCCGAACGGGTCCTTCGCGATGCCGTTGAACTCCAGGTCGATGCTGATCGGCTTGGTCACGCCCAGCAGCGAGAGGTCGCCGGTGATGCGGTAGTCGTCGCCGCCCAGGGCCTCCGCCCTGGTGGAGCGGAAGGTCATGGCCGGGAACTCGTCGGTCTTGAAGAAGTCGGACGACTTCAGGTGGCCGTCCCGGTCGGCGTTGCCGGTGTCGATGCTCTCCATCCTGACGTCGAGCGTGGCGGTGGACCTGGCGGGGTCCGACCCGTCCAGGTGGAGTGTGCCGGTGAAGTCGTGGAAGCCGCCCTTGACGTTGGTGACCATGGCGTGCCGCGCGGTGAAGCCGATCGTGGTGTGGGCCGGGTCGATCGTGTAGTCGCCGGTGAGCGCGGCGAGATCGGGGCCCGCGGCGGTGGTCTCGGGGGTGGTGTTCTTGCGGCTGAAGATGCCCATGACGTGCTCCAGGAAAAGTGTGCCAAGAATCTGTTGAACGTTAAACGAATCCGCTCGATTCGACGGTAGACCCATTCAGTTCGGTTTTCAACATCATCCGCAGCGTGTTTTTTGCGTCACGGGGAGTGACATTCGAGCGCCGACGGGTAACGGTGCTCCAGTGACCGGTCCTCTGCGCATCACCCGGCGCGCGCTGCTGCTGGCCGCCGCCCTCGTCCCGGCCCTGCCCCTCGGCGCCCGCGCCGCCGACGACCCCTACGGCACCCTGCGCCGCCGCTGGCTCGGCATCGCCCTCGGCTCGGGCTACGACCCCGGCGCCGAGCCCTATGCCTCCCGGCTCGCCCAACTCGGCGCCCTGGCAGGCGACTTCGCCGTCGGTATGATCCCGGCTGCTGACTCCCTGTGGCCCGGTCACCCCTTCGACCCGCCGTCCGGCATCACCTTCAGCTACGGCCGGCTGTGGACCATGGCCCAGGCCTGCGTCCAGCCCGGCACCGGCGCCACCGCCGACCCCGCCCTCCTGGCTGCCGTACTGCGCGGCCTCGACCACCTCGCCACCACCGTCTACAACCCCTCGACCGGCCCGTACGGCAACTGGTGGGAGTGGCGGATCGGCAGTCCGCGCCTGCTCATGGACATCACCGCCGCCCTGTACGAGCGGCTCGGCGCGGACCGCGTCGACGCCGCCTGCGCGGCCGTGGACCACTTCATCCCGGACGCCCTGCTCACCGACTACTCCGGCACCTCCACCGGCGCCAACCGCGTCGACCTGTGCCGCTCCGTCGCGCTGCGCGGCATCCTGGGCCGCGACGCCGGCCGTATCTCCCTCGCCCGGGACGCGCTCTCGCCGGTCTTCCCGTACGTCACCCGGGGCGACGGGCTCCATGCCGACGGCTCCTTCGTCCAGCACACCTGGGTCGCCTACTCGGGAACGTACGGCCAGGTCCTGCTCGACGGCCTCGGGCGGCTGTTCGCCCTGCTCGCCGGATCGCCGTGGGAGGTCATCGACCCCGCCCGGCAGAACATCCTCGACGGCGTCGAGCACGCCTACGCGCCCCTGATCCATGACGGGCTGGTGATGGACTGCGTCAACGGCCGCGCCATCAGCCGGGGCCTCCTGCGCGGCGACGACCTCCACCTGCTGCACAGCGATCACTTCCACGGGCAGGCGCTCGTCGCCGCCATCGCCCTGCTCGCGGGCGGGGCCGGAGCGGGGGAGCGGGAGCGGTGGTACGGCCTGGTGAAGGGATGGATCCAACGGGACACCGTGACACCTGTGCTGACGAATCGTCAGTTCGGTGTCGCCGATCTCGCGCGGCTCCACGCCATCGCCGACTCGGCCGTCCCGCCGACTCCGGAACCCCTCGGCCACCGGCTCTTCGCGGCCATGGACCGCGCCGTCCACCGCGGACCCCGCTTCACCGCTGCGCTCTCCATGGCCAGCGACCGCATCGCCCACTACGAGTGCGGCAACGGCGAGAACCCGCGCGGCTGGCACACCGGGTCCGGGATGTTGTCCTGGTGGCCGGGACAACGCGGCGACCAGTACACGGACTGGTTCTGGCCGACCGTCGACTGGTACCGGCTGCCCGGCACCACCGTCTCCACCAAGCGGCTCGCCAACCGCGCCGGCGGCGAGTGGGGCGCACCCAAGCCGGACGTGCGCTGGGTGGGCGGGGCCACGGACGGCCGGTACGCGGCCGTCGGGCAGCATCTGAAAGGCCTCGGCTCCAGCCTTGAGGCCCGCAAGTCCTGGTTCTTCCTCGACGACGCCGTGGTCTGTCTCGGCGCCGGGATCAGCTGCGCCGACGGTGTCCCGGTCGAGACGGTCGTGGACAACCGCAACCTGGGCGAGAACGGCACCCAGCTCTTCGCGCGCGGCCGGAACTGGGCGCATCTGGCGGAACACGGCGGCTGGATCCTGCCGTACGGAGGCGCACTGCACACCCTGCGCGAGGACCGCACCGGCGCCTGGTCCGACATCAACACCACCAGCACCGACGAGCGGCGCACCCGGCGCTGGCAGACCCTGTGGCTGGACCACGGCACCGACCCGGCCGGTGCCGGCTATGTCTACGTCCTGCTGCCCGGCGCCTCCCGCACCGAGACCGCCGCCCGGGCCGCAGACCGCTCCTGGCTGTCCGTTCTCGCCAACGACACCGGCTGCCAGGCCGTCGCCGTGCCCCGGCTGGGGCTGACCGGAGCGAACTTCTGGCAGGCCGGTACGGTGGGGGACCTGGCCGTATCGGCGGGCGCGAGCGTGCTGGTCGTGCGCCGGGGCCGTACCGCCACGCTCCTGGTGAGCGAGCCGCCCCGGACGGGTGAGCCGTTGGAGATCGTCTGGGACCGTCCGGTCCGGGCGGTGCGGCGGGCCGGCGAGGGGGTCGAGGTCCTGTCGGCGGACCGCTGTCTGAGGCTCCGTGTCACTCCGGGGATGGCATGTGCCAGCCACGAATGTGAGGTGACTCCCAGGTGACGCCTTTGTGGCCCCTCTACAACGCCGATGCCCTGTGAGCAGTCGGAAAGGCTGCACACGGCCATGGTTCTGTTCACTGGCACCAGGAAAACGGGCCGTAGACTGTACGGAGTCGACGGCTCGCTTTCCTTGGTGTCCTTCGTAAGGTCACTACATGACCGTTTTGGAAGAGACGAAGGGTGAGCCGACCGGCGAGCCGACGGACGCGCGCGGGCGGGTCGCCGAGCTGCACGAGATTCGTGCCCAGGCCGTGGCGGGCCCCAGCGAGAAGGCGACCGAGGCGCAGCACGCCAAGGGCAAGCTGACGGCGCGGGAGCGGATCGAGCTGCTCCTGGACCCGGGGTCCTTCCAGGAGGTCGAGCAGCTGCGCCGGCACCGGGCGACCGGCTTCGGGCTGGAGGCCAAGAAGCCGTTCACCGACGGTGTCATCACCGGCTGGGGCACGGTCGAGGGCCGTACCGTCTTCGTCTACGCCCATGACTTCCGGATCTTCGGCGGCGCGCTGGGCGAGGCCCACGCCACCAAGATCCACAAGATCATGGACATGGCCATCGCGGCCGGCGCGCCCCTGGTCTCCCTGAACGACGGCGCGGGCGCCCGTATCCAGGAGGGCGTCTCCGCGCTCGCCGGCTACGGCGGCATCTTCCAGCGCAACACCAAGGCGTCCGGCGTCATCCCGCAGATCAGCGTGATGCTCGGCCCGTGCGCCGGCGGCGCCGCGTACTCGCCCGCCCTGACCGACTTCGTCTTCATGGTCCGCGAGACCTCGCAGATGTTCATCACCGGCCCGGACGTGGTCAAGGCGGTGACCGGCGAGGAGATCAGCCAGAACGGGCTCGGCGGCGCCGACGTCCACGCGGAGACCTCCGGCGTCTGCCACTTCGCCTACGACGACGAGGAGACCTGCATCGCGGAGGTGCGCTACCTCCTCTCGCTGCTCCCGCAGAACAACCGCGAGAACCCGCCCCGGGTGGACTCCTCCGACCCGGCGGACCGCCGCGGCGACGTCCTGCTGGACCTGGTCCCGGCCGACGGCAACCGGCCGTACGACATGGCCAAGGTCATCGAGGAGATCGTCGACGACGGCGACTACCTGGAGGTCCACGAGCGCTGGGCGCGGAACATCATCTGCGCGCTGGCCCGCCTCGACGGCCAGGTGGTCGGCATCATCGCCAACCAGCCGCAGGTCCTCGCGGGCGTCCTGGACATCGAGGCGAGTGAAAAAGCTGCGCGCTTTGTCCAGATGTGTGACGCTTTCAATATCCCGATCGTCACCTTCCTGGACGTGCCGGGGTTCCTCCCCGGTGTCGACCAGGAGCACGGCGGAATCATCCGCCACGGCGCGAAGCTGCTGTACGCCTACTGCAACGCGACCGTGCCGAGGATTTCGCTGATCCTGCGCAAGGCGTACGGAGGTGCGTACATCGTCATGGACTCCCAGTCGATCGGCGCCGACCTCACCTACGCCTGGCCGACGAACGAGATCGCCGTCATGGGCGCCGAGGGCGCGGCCAACGTCATCTTCCGTCGTCAGATCGCCGGTGCCGAGGACCCCGAGGCCATGCGTCAGAAGATGGTCAAGGAGTACAAGGCCGAGCTGATGCATCCCTACTACGCGGCCGAGCGCGGCCTGGTGGACGACGTCATCGACCCGGCCGAGACCCGCGAGGTCCTGGTGAAGTCGCTGGCGATGCTCCAGTCCAAGCACGCCGACCTGCCCTCCCGCAAGCACGGCAACCCCCCGCAGTAACCCTGCGGACACTTCTCTCACGGAGACTGACACCCATGGACAACGCTGAGATTCGCGTCGAGAAGGGCCACGCCGAGCCCGAGGAGGTCGCCGCCATCACGGCCGTCCTCCTGGCACGTGCGGCGGCCACCCCGGCGGCGGCCCCGACGCACCGCGTCCGCAGGAAGGCCGGCTGGCGCCGCCTGGAGCGGGAGGGCGGCTTCCGCGCCCCGCACAGCTGGCACTGAGTTTCCACGTGTGACCACGGCCCCGCTCTCCTTCGGGAGGGCGGGGCCGGACTGGTTGTGCCGTATGCGGTCACTCGCCGGGTACCGGCCGCTACTCTGAATCCCCGATCGTGGCCAGGGGAAGCAGGGGGAACACGTGACGTCGCAGGTTGTCTCGTACGAGCTGGACGACGGAACCCAGATCCGTTTCGAGATCGAGCCGACCGACGAATGGCACCAGGTCAGCTCCGAAGGCAGCATCGGCCGGATCCGGGAGGCAGTGGCTCCGGCGGTGCAGGGCGCCCGCGCGGTGCTCGAACAGGTCAAGGCACTGAAACCCGGTGAGGTGGAGGTGAAGTTCGGCGTGAAGGTGACCGGCACGGCGAACTGGCTGATCGCCAAGGCCGCCACCGAGGCGAACTTCGAGATCACCCTGACCTGGCACGGGACGGTACCGGACGCACCGTGAGCACGGCGGCCGGCAGCCCGCGACCACGATCCGACTCCTGGGTCGCGGCCATCCATGCCTCGCAACACGACCGCCGTCCGCTCGGCTCCGGTTGCCTGATCGACGGCCGACGGGTGCTGACCTGTGCCCACGTGGTGTTCGACGGCGACCAGCAGAAGCCGGAGCTGTGGGTGGCCTTTCCCAAGGCGCACGGCATGGGCTACCGGCGAGTCCCGGTGCACGAGGTGACCGCGCCGCCGATCGCCGAGCGCGATGTACAGGACGTGGCCGTGCTGACCCTCGCGCAGGCGGTGCCGGAAGGGTACGCGGCACGGCTGCGGCAGCCGGAGGGCAGAAGCCTGGTCGGTCAGCGATGGTGGACCTTCGGATTCCCCGACGGGATGCTGGGCAATTCGTCCGACGGCGTGGTGGGCGAAGACCTCGGCTACGGGTGGACACGCCTGGACACAGGTTCCCGCTATCCGGTCAAGTCGGGCTACAGCGGAGCTGCGTTGTGGTCCCCCGACTACGAGGCGGTGGTCGGTCTCGTGGGCCAGGCCCAGGGGACCAACGGCGACGCGCGTGCCATCACCCTGCGCGCCGTCGACGCCTACTTACCCGACCAGAAGCTGTACCTGCTGACCGGCTGGTCGGCGGAAGCCGCCGGGGAGGGGGCCCTGGCCGCCTGGGGCTGGAGCCTGGACACCGACCCGGAGGCAGGCCTGCACTGGCGGCCCCGGGCTCGCGGCGTCTACCGGGACAGCGATCGCGGCTTCCGGTTCCGCGGACGCACAGCGGCGCTCACCACGATTCGCGACTGGCTGGTGGGTGTCCACCCCCAACCACAGGTACTCGTGGTGACAGGCTCCCCCGGGGTGGGCAAGTCCGCCGTACTGGGGCGGATCGTCACCACGTCCGATCCCGCCGTCGCCGCCGCCCTGCCACGCGGCGACGACGCCGTGCGCGCGGTGGAGCGTTCGGTGGCCTGCGCCGTGCACGCCAAGGGCAAGACGGCCCTCGAAGTAGCCGGCGAGATCGCCCGCGCCGCCTCCGCGAGACTGCCGGTGGACGTCAGAGAACTCGTGACGGTCCTGAACAGCGCGCTGGAGCAGACCCGCCGCACCGGCTTCACCGTGATCATCGATGCCCTCGACGAAGCGGCCGGCATCCAGCAGGCCCGCCAGATCATCCACCACATCGCCCGCCCGCTGGCCGAGGACCTGCACCACCTCGGGGTGCGCGTCGTCGTCGGCACCCGGCGGCGGGACGACGGCGGCTCCCTCCTCCAGGCGTTCGCCACCCCGCGGGTGATCGACCTCGACAACGCTGAGTTCTTCGCGCAGGCGGACCTGGCCGCCTACGCCCTTGCCACACTCCAGCTCCATGGTGACGAACGCCCGGACAACCCCTACAACGACCTCGGCGTCGCGGAGCCCGTGGCCGAACGGATCGCGGAACTCGCCGACGGCAACTTCCTTGTCGCCGGCCTCGTCGCCCGGGCTCGCGGCTCCTACGACCAGGAGCCCGTGGCACTGTCGGCCCTCACCTTCACCCCGACCGTCGACGCGGCACTGAACTCCTACCTCTCGCTGCTTCCCCGAGTCGCCGGCGTCCCCGCCGCGGCCCTGATGACCGCCCTCGCCTACGCCGAGGCACCCGGCATCTCCGTGGGCCTGTGGCAGGCCACCATCACCGCGCTCAGATACCCGGCCCCCGACGCGGAGCGCCTGGAGGTGTTCGCCCGTTCCTCCGCGGCCAACTTCCTCGTCGAGACCAGTGCCGTCGAACCCTCCGCGCCCGTCTACCGGTTGTTCCACCAAGCACTCAACGACGCTCTGCTGCGCCACCGCGATGCCACCGCGGACGAGAAGGCCATCACCTCCGCGTTCCTGCGCACAGGTCAGGAACGCGGATGGGCGAAGGCTCCCTCCTACCTGCTCCGCTCCCTGCCCGCCCACGCGCAGCGTGGGGAGTGCGTGGACGAACTCCTCCAGGACGACGCCTACCCCCTCTACGCGGATGTGCGCCGGCTGATCCTCGCGGCCGCGGCCGCCTCCACCCCGGCGGCCAGGCAGCGCGCCCGACTGCTGCGCAAGACTCCTCGCGCCATTCACGCCTCACCCGCCGAACGCGCCGCGCTCTACAGCGTCAGCGAAGCCCTGCACGGCCTCGGCTCGGCCTACCGCGACCTGGCCTGCGAGACCCCCTACCGGGCCCGCTGGGCAGCCACCCAACGAGGGGACGACGAAGCCCTGTTGGAAGGGCACACCGGGCCGGTCAGCGCCCTGTGCACCGTGCGCACCAGCGGTGGGCGCATGTACCTCGCGTCCGGATCCCTCGACTGCACCGTACGCGTGTGGGATCCCACGACAGGCACGCAGCGTCATGTGCTCGAAGGCCACGGGGGGCCGGTCAACGCGCTGTGTGTGGTGGGACATACGGACGGCCGTGTGCTGCTCGCCTCGGCGTCCGACGACGCCTCCGTGAGGCTGTGGTGGGATCCCGCCGCCGGGACACAACACCATGTGCTCGAAGGCCATGGGGGGCCGGTCAACGCGCTGTGCGCGGTGGGATGTTCGGACGGCCGTGTGCTGCTCGCCTCGGCGTCCGACGACACCACGGTGCGGCTGTGGGATCCCGCCACCGGCGCCCGGCACCATGTGCTCGAAGGCCACACAGGGCCGGTGAGAGCACTGTGCCCGGTGCGGCTCCTCGACGGTCGCCTGCTGCTCGCCTCCGCGTCCGACGACGGCACCGTGCAGCTGTGGAATCCCGTCGAGGGCACGCATTCCCGGCGACTGAGGCCCTTCGCACGGGCCTTCACGCACAGCGGCGTGCGGATGCTGTGCACGAGCCGCCTCAAGGGCGGACCGACCATGCTGTTCGCCGCGTCCGAGGACGGCACGGTCAGAATGTGGGACCCGGCCACAGGCCGCTGCGAAAGGCTCTTCAAAGGCCACTGGGGACCGGTCGGCGCCCTGTGTCCCCTGGAGACCTCCAACGGCCGGCTCCTCCTGGCCTCTGCCTCCCACGACAGCACCGTACGACTGTGGAACCCTTTCCCTGATCCCCCGACGCGCCTCAAGGAACGCATCCTCGGCCCGAGTGAGCGACGGAAGGCGATCGAGTCCGGTGCGGAGGACACTCCCGCCGCGTTCACACACCGGCGCGGTCCGCTACGGCGGCTGAAGGTCCCGGTGAGCAGTCAGGAAATCCTGCTCGAAGGCCATGCGGACGTGGTCGGTGCGCTGTGCGTGGTGGAGACCTCCGACGGCCACGTCCTGCTGGGCTCCGCCTCCCACGACGGCACCGTGCGCCTGTGGGACCCGGCCAAGGGTGCCGAACACCATCTCCTCAAGGACCACACCGGGCCCGTCAGCACCCTGTGCTCCGTGCAGTCCGCGGACGGCCGGGTCCTTTTGGCCTCTGCCTCCGACGACCGCACCGTACGACTGTGGAATCCCGTCCCGAACGCCCGACACGACCTGTTCGAACGGTCTGTCGGCTCGGTCAGCGCGCTGTGTGCGTTCGAGGCGGCCGACGGGGAGGCCCTGCTGGCTTCCGCGTCCCACGACGGCACCATGCGCCTGTGGGACCCCGACACGGGCGCTCACAAACAACTGCTGAGGAGCCACAGCGATTCGGTCAGCGCCTTGTGCGTGATCGAGTCCACCGACGGGGAAACCCTGCTGGGATCCGCATCCCTCGATGGCACTGTGCGCCTGTGGAATCCGGCCACCGGCACCCGCGGAAGCCGTCTCAGGGGCCACACGGGGCCGGTGGGTGCGTTGTGCACAGTGCGGTCCGTCGAGGGGCGTGTGGTGCTTGCTTCGGCGTCTGAGGATGCGACGGTGCGTTTGTGGGATCCGGTGTCCGGTGTGCAGCTTCATGTGCTGGCGGGTCACGCGGGGCCGGTGGGTGCGTTGTGTGC
>NZ_JBFAWH010000007.1:0-220234 GCF_040680235.1 Streptomyces sp. NPDC052101 | reverse complement strand
GCGGTGGAGTTCGCCGGGGGGCGTGTGGTGCTTGCTTCGGCGTCTGGGGATGCGACGGTGCGTTTGTGGGATCCGGTGTCCGGTGTGCAGCTTCATGTGCTGGCGGGTCACGCGGGGCCGGTGGGTGCGTTGTGTGCGGTGGAGTTCGCCGGGGGGCGTGTGGTGCTTGCTTCGGCGTCTGGGGATGCGACGGTGCGTTTGTGGGATCCGGTGTCCGGTGTGCAGCTTCACGTGCTGGCGGGTCACGTCGGGCCGGTGGGTGCGTTGTGTGCGGTGGAGTTCGCCGGGGGCGTGTGGTGCTTGCTTCGGCGTCCGGGGATGCGACGGTGCGTTTGTGGGATCCGGTGTCCGGTGCGCAGCTTCACGTGCTGGAGGGCCACACCGGGCCGGTCAGTGCTCTGTGCGCGGTCCGGGCCGCCGACGGCCGTGTGCTGCTCGCCTCCGCGTCCCACGACCGCACCGTGAGGTTGTGGGACGGCGAAGGTTCGCCGGTGGTTCAGATCCCGGTGGCGAGCGAGCCGAGGAAGCTGGTCGCCGTGGGCTCCCTCGTGATCGCTCTCGACCGCGGTGTACTGGCCGTCACGATCGGCAGGACCTCAGGGCCGCAGGCATGACAAAGGCCCCCGTCCCTCTCGGAGGGACGGAGGCCCAAGTCGGTGGTGCCTAACGCAGCCTGGCCATCAGCGCGTGCTCCACCAGGGTGATCAGTGTCGACTTCGCGTCGGCGCGGTGCCGGGCGTCGGTCGTGATGATCGGGGTGTCGGGGCCGATCTGCAGGGCCTCGCGGACCTCGTCGGGGTTGTACGGCTGGTTGCCGTCGAAGCCGTTGAGGGCGATGACGAACGGCAGGCCGCTGTTCTCGAAGTAGTCGACGGCGGGGAAGCAGTCGGCGAGGCGCCGGGTGTCCACGAGCACCACCGCGCCGATCGCGCCGCGTACCAGGTCGTCCCACATGAACCAGAAGCGGTCCTGGCCGGGGGTGCCGAACAGGTACAGGATCAGGTCCTGGTCCAGGGTGATGCGGCCGAAGTCCATGGCGACCGTGGTGGTCGTCTTGTCTCCGGTGTGGGTGAGGTCGTCGATGCCGGCCGAAGCGGACGTCATGACGGCCTCTGTGCGCAGCGGGTTGATCTCCGAGACGGCGCCGACGAACGTGGTCTTGCCCACGCCGAAGCCGCCCGCCACCACGATCTTCGCTGAGGTGGTGGAGCGGGAAGGACCGCCGCTAGAGCTTGCGAAGTCCACTGAGCACCCTTTCGAGCAGTGTCACGTCTGGCTGGCCACCGGCGTTCTCGTCGCCGCCGGGCTGATGGATGGCGACCAGGCCCGCCTCCGCCAAGTCGGCGACGAGAATCCTGGCCACGCCGAGGGGGATCGTCAGCAGGGCCGAGATCTCGGCCACGGACTTGATCTCCCGGCACAGGTTGCAGATCCGCTGATGCTCGGGCAGCTGGCCCTGCATCTGGTGCGGAGCGGCGGTGGTGTGCACCAGTGCCTCGATGGCGAGCTGGTAGCGCGGGCGGGTCCGGCCGCCGGTCATGGCGTACGGACGCACCAAGGGGTTGTTCGATGCGGTCGCGGGCGCCGGCTCGGGGCGGCGCTGCGGCTGCACCGGCTGGATCCGCGGGGCCGGCGGCTGCTCGTACGGCGAGGGGCCGGGGCCCTGCGGAGCGTACGGCTGCCGGTGGCTCGGGGCGGAGGGGAAGTTGTACCGGTTGGCCGACCCGTCGCCCTGGCCCTGGGCAGGGCCGTACGACCAGTTACCCGATGACGAACCGCCTGGGGGTGTTGCCACTTTCTCCTCCTCCGACTGTGCCGGGCACCCATCGCTGTGGCGCCGCGTCCCGAAACCTTACGGCCCCGGGACACGAATACGCACCGTCCGATTACTAGTTGAGAAGGCTCCCCTGAAGCTCCGCACGGAGATCCGGGGTCAGGACCGTGCCCGCGCGGTCCACCAGAAGGGCCATCTCGTACCCGATGAGGCCGATGTCCGCTTCCGGGTGGGCCAGGACCGCGAGCGAGGAACCGTCGGATACGGACATGATGAAGAGGAATCCCCGCTCCATCTCCACAACCGTCTGATTCACGGCACCTCCCTCGAAGATCCGGGAGGCGCCTGCCGTCAGAGACGTCAGACCGGAGGCGACGGCCGCAAGCTGGTCGGCGCGGTCGCGGGGGAAGCCTTCGGACATCGCCAGAAGGAGTCCGTCGGCGGAGACCACCACGGTGTGGGACACCCCCGGGGTGTTGTCCACGAAGTTGGTGATCAACCAGTTCAGGTTCTGTGCCGCCTGGCTCATCGGGCTCACACTAACGCTCCTGGTTGTAGGTGCTGTCAGGACCGAAGCCCTGGCCGTTCGTTTCACTGCCTGCGCTGCGTCCGCGCTGGACGCCCCGACGCAGGTTGCTCAGCCTGCCCCGGACGTCCTCCGGGGCGCGGGAGACCTGGGGGCCTCCCTGGGGGGTGCTCTCGGCGGCGCCCTCGACCAGGTTGGCCTTGGGTACCCGCCGCGGCAGACCGGATGCGGTGACCCCGCCCGCCTTCGGCTTCCGGAGCTGCGCGGCCTGCTGCCACCGCTCGTCGTTGGCCGAACGCCAGGCGCTGTCGCCGTTTGCCGCCGGAGCGCTGCCGTTGCCCGGTGCCGGAGTTTCCTGCTGCACGCGCGCCGCGCCACCCGCGGTACCCGAGCCGTTGGAACCATTCGCGACGGAACCGCGGCGGGGCAGCCCGGCGTCGGTCATCTCGTGGGCGGCGGGAGAGGCCGGTCCCGGACGGTCGAAGCCTACGCGGTTCCGCTCACTCGCGTCAGCGGCCTGCGAAGACTCCGGTTGGGAGGTGTCCGGAGCGTACTGGGCCGGATACCCGTTCTGGTAGGCGTCCTGCTGCGGCCAGTCGTCCTGGTACGACGGGCTCGGGGCGGGCTCGTCGAACGCGGGCTCCGGGTAGCCGCCCGCGGAGAAGCGGTCGCGCTGCGGCAGCCCGCCGCTCTGCGGGTAGTACTGCTCCTCGTACGGCTTGTCGTACGACTGCTCCTCGAAGGAGGCCTGCTGCGGCTGGGCGTACGTCTGCTCCTCGTACGGCTGCTGCGGCTGCTCCTGGTAGGCCTGCTCCTCGTACGACGGCTGCTGCGGCTGCTCCCGGTAGGCCGGCGGGCCGTCGAAGAACGGGTCGGCGTACCCGCCGGAGGTCTCCGCGGTCTCCTGCTGCGGCAGGTCGGGCTGGCCGTGCGTCTGGGCCTCCAGGGCCGCCCGGCGCTCCTCACGTATCAGGGAGCGGCCGACCGGGTCCAGGTCGCGGAGGTCGTCGGGGACCTCCGTGTACTGGCTGTCGTCGAAGCCCAGCTCGGCGGCGGTGCGCATGGGCTCCACCTGGCCGAAGCTCTCGCCCTGGAACTGCTGCTCCGGGATGATCTGCGAGACCGTGAACTCCTCGCGGTCCAGCGGCGCCTCGCCGCCACCACCGTGCGTGATCGCGTCCGGCAGCATGACCAGGGAGGTCGTACCGGCCTGCTCGCCCGAGGGGCGCAGCTGGACCCGGATGCCGTGCCGGTCGGACAGCCGGCCGACCACGAACAGGCCCATGCGCTGGGAGATCGCGGCGTCCACGGTCGGCGGGTTGGCCAGCTTGTGGTTGATGTCCGCGAAGTCCTCGGCGGTGAGGCCGATGCCCTTGTCATGGATCTCGATCATCACGCGGCCGTCGGGGAGACGGGTCGCGGTGACACGGACCTTGGTCTGCGGCGAGGAGAACGTGGTGGCGTTCTCCAGCAGCTCGGCGAGCAGGTGCACGAGGTCGGTGACCGCGCGGCCGTGGATCTCGGCCTCCGGCACACCGGACAGCTCGATGCGCTCGTACTGCTCCACCTCGGAGGAGGCGGCGCGCAGCACGTCGACCAGCGGGACCGGCTGGTCCCAGCGGCGGCCGGGCTCCTCGCCGGCGAGGACCAGGAGGTTCTCGCCGTTGCGGCGCATACGGGTCGCGAGGTGGTCCAGCTTGAAGAGGTTCTCCAGCTGGTCCGGGTCGGCCTCGTTGTTCTCCAGGTCGGTGATCAGGGTCAGCTGGCCCTCGATCAGCGACTGGTTGCGGCGCGAGAGGTTGGTGAAGATCGCGTTGATGTTGCCCCGCAGCAGGGCCTGCTCGGAGGCGAGCCGCACCGCCTCGCGGTGGACCTGGTCGAAGGCGCGGGCGACCTCGCCGATCTCGTCCTTGGTGGTGATCGGGATCGGGGCGACCCGGGTGTCGACCCGGCCGGGGTCGGTGCGGGAGAGCTGGTCGACCAGCATCGGCAGGCGCTGCTCGGCGATGCCGAAGGCGGCGTTGCGCAGCTGGCGCATCGAGCGGCTCATCTGCCGGGCCACGGCACCGGCCAGGATGAACGCGAGCAGCAGGGCCACCACGACGACGGCACCGGTGATGAACGCGGAGTTCTTCGCGTCGTCGGCGATCGACGAGGCCTCGTTCACCGCCTTGTCGGCCATGTCCGACTCGATCTGCCGGTAGGCCTTGTACTTCAGCGTGTTGACCGCGAACCAGTTGTCGGCCGTGATGCCCTTGGCGGCCAGCTGCTGGCGGGTCAGGACGCTGGTGTCCTGCATGGTGGCGAGCGCCGCGACCATCTTGGACGAGTCGGAGGGCGGCGGGACGTAGTTCGGGTTCTTCTGCTTGGCGGCCGCGGCCATCGCCGCGCCGTCCGACTCGATCTGCGCCGCCTCCTGCTTCAGCTTCTGCGCGTCGGCCTCGGTGCCACCGCCCTTGTACTCCTCCAGGGCGATGCGTTCCAGATAGGCGTACGAGGACAGCGACACCCGCTGGGTCGCCAGGTTCCCCGCGTCCGGGCCGGGCTTGACCAGCAGGTGGGTGCCGATGGAGCGCTCCAGCGACAGCGCGGCCTTGGTCAGCGAGATGGCGTAGACGGTACGGCCGTAGGAGGTGATGTTGCCGGTGCCCAGGCCCAGCTCGTTGGCGAACTCCATCAGGGGGTGGGCGACGTCGACGTAGCCCTCCTCCGTCTGTACGCCGTGCACCTTGGAGGTGTAGGCGGCCTGGCGCAGCTGCGTCAGCTCGGGCTCGGCCTCGCGGAACAGCTTCAGCCGGCGCACCAGGCCCGACTTCTGCGGCATGTTCTGCGCCGCCTGGTCGAAGGTGTCGGCGGCCTCGTCGGTGGCCTTGCGGGCCTGCTCGACGGTCGCCTTGTTCTTGCTGTCGGACGGGTTCAGCAGTAGGGGAGCGGCGGTGACGTCACGCTCGTTCTCAAGGGCGTCGGCGTAGGTGAGGGAGGCACGGACCAGACGGGCGGTGTTCTCGGCGTCGCGCGCCTGCTGCCAGGTGTCGATCGAGTTCTTCACCTGGAAGCCGCCCATGACGAGGCCGACCGCCACGGGTATCAGCAGGATCGCGTTCAGTCTGGTCGTCACGCGCCAGTTGCGGGGCGAGAAACGGCCGCCGCTCGACACGGGCGTGGCCGCCGGCTCTCCGCCGGACACAGGGGTGGGCGCCGCAGCGCGCGGCGGCGGGGTGAAGTTGCCCCGTGCCGACGGCTCGGGACCGCTCTTGCTTCGCCTCACTCGACCAACAACCTCTCGGCGGTCGGCACCTACGTCGTGCCGCAGTCTCTCAGAGCCCGGTTCGTCATCGACCCTTGAGTACGTCTTTGACTATTGGGCAGTTCAGGCATTCCAGCACGTGGACCAGCGCTCTTCCAAACAGCGGAAACCTCTGAGCGAGGCCCTTGTAAGTACCAGATAAAACGGTCATAAAGAACGAGCCCCGCCAAAAGGCGGGGCGTTTGTGCGCACAGCGGTACTGCGCGACCGCGTCGCGTGGTGATGCCACGCGATTCCTCTGCCGAACTGTTATGAACACCGGAGCCGACCGTGTCAAAGGCCACAGCCGGCTCCGGACCGTTTACGACAACTGCCGTACGTGAAGATCTACTTGAGGGCACACATGTGTGCTACTTGAGGCGTGCCATCAGGGCGTGCTCGACCAGCGTGATCAGCGCACTCTTCGCGTCGGCGCGGTGCCGGGCGTCGGTCGTGATGATCGGGGTGTCCGGACCGATCTGCAGCGCTTCCCGCACTTCCTCGGGCGCGTAGGGCTGCTGGCCGTCGAAACCGTTGAGGGCGACGACGAAGGGCAGGCCCGAGTTCTCGAAGTAGTCGACGGCGGGGAAGCAGTCGGCGAGGCGCCGGGTGTCCACGAGCACCACCGCGCCGATCGCGCCGCGTACCAGGTCGTCCCACATGAACCAGAAGCGGTCCTGGCCGGGGGTGCCGAACAGGTACAGGATCAGGTCCTGGTCCAGGGTGATGCGGCCGAAGTCCATGGCGACCGTGGTGGTCGTCTTGTCTCCGGTGTGGGTGAGGTCGTCGATGCCGGCCGAAGCGGACGTCATGACGGCCTCTGTGCGCAGCGGGTTGATCTCCGAGACGGCGCCGACGAACGTGGTCTTGCCCACGCCGAAGCCGCCCGCCACCACGATCTTCGCCGAGGTGGTGGCCCGGCCCGCGTCAGAGCTTGCGAAGTCCACTGAGCACCCTTTCGAGCAGCGTCACGTCCGGTGCGCCGCCGTTGTTCTCGTCGCCACCCGGCTGGTGGATGGCGACCAGGCCGGCCTCGGCGAGGTCGGCGACCAGGATCCGGGCCACTCCGAGCGGCATGGCCAGCAGCGCGGAGACCTCCGCGACCGACTTGACCTCACGGCACAGGTGGCAGATGCGCTGGTGCTCCGGGAGCAGTCCCATGAGCGCTGCCGGGTCGGCCGTGGTGCTGATGAGCGCCTCGATCGCGAGCTGGTAGCGCGGCCGGGTCCGGCCGCCGGTCATCGCGTACGGACGGACCAGCGGCTGGTCGCCCTCGTCCCCGTACGGTTCCGCGTACGGATCGTGATGGGCGGTGGGCGGGGTCATGAATCCTCCGGGCGGGACAGCAAGTCGGTCGGTCAAGCCGTCTGTCGGGGGCCGGTGGGGGGATTGTGTCGGCCGGACGGTGGTTTGGTGAGGTGGGTGGTGCCTGGGCGGTCAGTGAAGCAGACTGCCTTGGAGTTCGGCGCGCAGGTCCGGGGTGAGTACCGCACCCGCGCGGTCGACGAGCAGTGCCATCTCGTAGCCGACGAGACCGATGTCGCACTCGGGGTGGGCCAGGACCGCGAGGGACGACCCGTCCGAGATGGACATCAGGAAGAGAAACCCGCGCTCCATCTCGACGACCGTCTGTGCCACGGTGCCGCCCTCGAAGATCCGGGATGCCCCGGCCGTGAGGGAGGTCAGCCCGGACGCGACGGCCGCCAGCTGGTCGGCGCGGTCCCGCGGGAACCCTTCGGACATCGCCAGCAGAAGGCCGTCGGCGGAGACCACCACCGTGTGCGACACCCCGGGGGTGTTGTCCACGAAGTTGGTGATCAACCAGTTCAGGTTCTGTGCCGCCTGGCTCATCGGACTCAACTAACGCTCCTGCGGGTGAGTGGGGCTCGGGTAGCTGCCGGTCTGGCCGCTGCCGGCCTGACGGCCCTGAGCGATACCCCGACGAAGATTGGTCAGCCGTCCGCGTACGTCATCAGGCGCACGCGAGACCTGCGGACCGGCTTGTTGCTGTTGCTGCTGAGCCGTGCCCGGGACGAGGTTCGCCCGGGGCACCCGGCGCGGCAGGCCGGAGGTGGTGACACCGCCGGACGCGGGCTGCCGGACGCGCTCGGCCTGCCGGACGAGTTCGTCGTTCGGCGAGGTACGCCAGGAACCGGTGGCGGGGCCGTTGCCGTTGGCATGGGGGTTGCCGTTGGCGGGGCGCTGCGGAGCCGGGGCGGGTGCCTGCGGCTGCTGCTGCGCGGGCGCGTTCTCCCCCTGCGGACCGCCGTGGAACCAGTTGGTCTCCAGCGTGTCGTACAGCGGGGTACGGCCGTCGACCGGGCCGCTGGCCGGCGGCAGCGCCTCCGGCTCGCGGTGCGCCGGACGCTGCTGCTGCGGGGCGGGCCGGCGCGGGGCGCCGAAGTCTTCCCGCGCGGCCGGCTGCGGGCGCTCGAACTGGCCGGTGTGCGCCGGGTCCTGGCGACCGGGCAGGGCGTGCTGCCCGGTGGAGCTGCCGTCGTAGCCGCCGTCGAAGCCCTGCGGAACCGCGAACTGGCCAGTGGTGTGGCTCGGGTTCTGGCCCATGTTCTGGCCCATGTTCTGGCCCAGGTGCTGGCCCGTGTTCGCCGCGGGGTCGTCCTGCCGCGGCGCCGGCGTGCCGAAGACGTCGGGGCGGACGAACTGACCGGAGTCCTGCCGGCCGTCGTCGGCCTGGTCGAACCGGCCGGGCAGCTGGGGCGCCTCCGGACGGGCGAACTGGCCGGTCTGCTGCGGGTTCTCCGGACGCGTGAACTGGCCGGTCTGCTGCGGGTTCTCCGGGCGGGTGAACTGGCCCGTGTTCTGGGCGCCGCCCAGGCCGGTCGGCTCGGGGCGCGGGAACTCGCCCGTGGCGGCCGGGCCCTGTGCGTCGAACCTGGGTATCTCCGAGGTCGAGCCCGGACCCTGCCGGTCGTCGACGCGCGGCATGCGCGCGGTGTGCGCCGGGTCCTGCTCGTCATGACCGCGCGGAGTGTCCATCGCGGCGCGCGACAGCGGGTCCTGGGCGTTGGCCCAGTCCGGGGTGCGCGGCTGGTCGGCGCCGGGCAGCTCGGCCCGCGGGCCGCCGCGCGGCGGCAGCTGGGGCTGGCGGCCCCGGTCGGAGCCGGCGCCGGGCCGCTGCGGGCCACGGCCGCCGAAGAGATCCTGCTGCGGGCCGCCCGGGTTCGCGGCCTGCAGGCCCTGCGGGGCGCCGGGCGTCTGACCGCCGAAGCCGCCCGCACCGGCACCCGTGGGCACCGGCCGGCCCTGCTGCGGACCACCGAGGCCGCCGGGAGCACCCAGGCCGCCCTGGGGACCACGCGCACCGCCCGGCGCACCGGGACGGCCGCCCTGGCCCGTGCCGGGCAGCGCGGCCCGGGGACCCTGGCCGGGGCCGACCTGACCGCGCGGAGCGGGACCGGCGCCGAGCAGACCGCCACCGGCCGGGGCGCCGCCGAGGGCACCCCCGCTCGCGTTGCCGGCCTGCCGCCGGGCCGCGGCCGCACCCGCGGCGGCCTGCGCGGCGGCGGGGCCACCGGTGCCACCGGGCGCGCCCGGCTTGCCCGGAGCGGGCTTCTTACCGCCCTGGGCGACGTCCACGGGCAGCATGACCAGCGCGGTCGTACCACCGGAGTCGGACGGGCGCAGCTGGATGCGGATGCCGTGGCGCTGGGACAGTCGGCCGACCACGAAGAGGCCCATGCGGCGGGAGACGGAGACGTCCACGGTGGGCGGCGAGGCGAGCCGCTCGTTGATCGCCGCGAGGTCCTCGGGGGAGAGGCCGATACCGGTGTCGTGGATCTCGATCAGCACCCGGCCGTCGGGCAGCGCGTGACCGGTGACCTTGACCTTGGTCTGCGGCGAGGAGAACGAGGTGGCGTTCTCCAGCAGCTCGGCGAGCAGGTGCACGAGGTCGTTGACGACGCGGCCGGCGACCTCGGTGGTCGGCACGGAGGCCAGCTCGATGCGCTCGTACTGCTCCACCTCGGACGCGGCGGCACGGAGCACGTCGACCAGCGGGACCGGGCGGGTCCAGCGGCGGCCGGGCTCCTCACCCGCGAGGACGAGGAGGTTTTCGCCGTTACGGCGCATACGGGTGGCGAGGTGGTCCAGCTTGAACAGCGAGGACAGCTGGTCCGGGTCGGCCTCGCGGGACTCCAGTTCGGAGATCAGCGACAGCTGGCGCTGGATCAGACCCTGGGAGCGGCGCGAGAGGTTGGTGAACATCGCGTTGACGTTGCCCCGCAGCAGGGCCTGCTCGGCGGCGAGGCGGACCGCCTCGCGGTGCACGTCGTCGAAGGCCGCGGCCACCTGGCCGATCTCGTCCCGGGAGTGCACACCGACCGATTCCACGGAGGTGTCGACGTCCTGCGGGTCGGACTCCGACAGCTGCTTGACCAGCTCGGGCAGGCGGTCCTGGGCGACCTTGGTCGCGGTCTCCTGCAGCCGGCGCAGCGAGCGGATCATGGACCGGGCCACGACGAAGGCGCCGACCAGCGACACACCGAGCACGAGCAGGATCAGCGCACCGGAGATGATGGCGTCCTGCTGGGTGGCGCTCTTCAGCTCGCGGGCCTTCTGCTCCATGTCCTCGAGCAGCGTGTGCTCGATCTTCTTCATCTGCTCGATCTTGGTCGAGCTGTCGTCCACCCAGTCCTTGTACGAGCGGGCGTTCAGGGTCTGGATGCCGTCGCGGGAGTCGAAGACGCGCTTGGCGTAGGTGTCCGCGGACTCGATCGTCGGGTTGCCCTCGTCGATCGGCTTGAGGAGTTCCTCGGCGTTGTTGCTCGCGTAGATCTTCCGGAAGATCGCGATTTCCGAGTTCTCGCTCTGGTATGCCGACTGGCCGTACAGGCGGTCGTTCTCGGAGAGGTCGCCCTTGGCGGTGTTGGTCGAGGGCAGGGCGGCGGCGATCGTGGCGCGCTGGACGGAGGCGTACTCCTTGGCGGTGGAGAAGGCCGCCAGGGCGCGGGTGCGGGAGATCATCTCCGGGTTGCTGGACGCCTCGGCCATGTCCTGGGACAGGCTGATCAGCTGGGAGATCAGCCGGTGGTAGGACTCGATCGTCTGGGTTGAGTTGCCGTTCGCCTTGTACGCCGTCTTGCGGATCTTGGCCAGGTCGTCCAGCTGGTTGGCGAGGCCGACCAGCGCGTCGCGGACGCCCTGGAGGTTGCCGTCCTTGCTGGCCGAGTCGATCTGCTCGGAGGCGTTGAGGAAGTTCTCGCGGGCCCGGTCGGTCTTCTCCTCGTAGCCCTTGACCGTGTAGTCGTTCGCGCTCAGGCCGTGCGCCAGGGGACCGGCGGACTGGTCGCGCTCCTCCTGGAGCGCGGCGGCCAGCTCGGTGGCCTGCTTGGTCATGTCCGTCAGCAGCTTCATGTTGTCGAGCTGCTGGATGTCCTTGATGTTCTGGTCGATGCGCAGCGCGCCCAGCGAGGTCGCCGCGACCACGGGCAGCGCGAGCAGCGAGACCAGGCGCGTGGAGATGCGCCAGTTGCGCAGGGCCATCCGCGAACCGGGGCCGGAGGGGCCCTTCGGGGGCTTCACGGTCGGCGCGGGGGTGGCGCCGGTGGTGCCCGACCCGGTGGAGGCGGTCGGGGACGACACGCCGGGGCGTCCGCTGCGCGGACCGCCGTCACCGGACGCGGCCGGGCCCGGGTTCTGGGCGTGCTGGGGCGAGGAGCTGCCCTTCATGGGGCCAGTCCCGTCGTGCGACTCCGGCTCCGCCGAAGCGCTGCCATCCCTCTTGAAACGTCCCTGCACTAGCGTCGCAACCTCTGGACCAGGCGCCCCTCCGCGCGAACGGAGGGACACGGTGTCGGCGTTTGGAGAGCGCCCTGAATGCGCCCTCCGGTGGTCTGGAGTGACCGGCGCTGGTTCCCCCTGTCTCGCCGCCAGTCGGCGCTGGTCGCGCCCCTTGTGCGCCGGTTCGATACCCGCGGCGGTCCGTGGAATTCCAGCACAGTGCCGGATCTCCAACAAGGGCCGTGGACCGAGCTGTGACCTCCGTGACGGGCTGTGAGTGCCGCGTCACCAGCCGTGGAAGCCGTTCCTGGTCATATCGGGCGTATCCCTGCGAGTTACTGCCCGGGGTCAGGTGTCTGAGTCGCCATGATCAGGAGCGGAATGGTGGGTTCAGGGGGTCAATGTCCGTTTCGTTGGCGCAAATTGCCAGTGAGATTTGACCGATTTGTCCGCGACGTCGTGAGCAAACTCACACGTCCATCGTGGGCAGTTGGCGTCTTCGGCGGGGAATCGGATGTTTAGCCTGACGCTTTACGACAGGGACGACTCTGTAAACCGAATCGACCAGAGGGCACAGGATCACAACGGTGAAGACGACGATGATGTTCCACAAGATCGCCAACCCGCGACGCACGACCCTGGCGCATCTCAAGGACGCCGGCGAACTGGAGACGCCCGAGCTGCCGGAGCACTCCGTCGAGCTTCCCCTGCAGACCGCCAACCCCCGGCGCACGGTCCTGGTGGACGTCCCGGCGGGCATGGCCGCCGCAGAGTAGCCGACCGGCGGTCACCTATTCCGCTGAATTCCCGGGAGCGCGTTTCCCGCGGGCCCCGGCCCAGCGGTGACGCGCCCGGCGGAATTCCCGAGGACCGCTTTTCCGGGTGCCCCGGCGATCATCCGAAACACGCCGGCGGCCGCGCCCGAGCGGCCGCCCGCGCACCGTACGGCCCCGGCCACGGCTTCCCGGGGCGCCCGCCGAACGCCGCGAACCCGGAATTCCGGCTCGCCCCATTCCCGTACCGGAAAAGCGCCGCAGCCCCGCCGTACCGGCCGAACACCGGACGGTCCGACCGGTTAACCTGAGGCGTCAGTACGCCGGTTCTCAGTAAGGGGCGCAAGGATCCCGTGCGCATCGCCAGGTTCTCCATCGACGGGAACGTAGCCTTCGGCGCGGTCGAGGGCGACAAGCAGGACGAACTCGTCCTCGACATCATCAAGGGCATCCCGTTCGCGGACCACGAGCTGTCCGGTACGAAGGTGCCGCTGAGCAAGGTCAGGCTGCTTCCGCCGGTCCTCCCGAACAAGGTCGTGGCGTTCGGCCGCAACTACGGCGAGCACGCGCGCGAGCTGGGCAACGAGGTCCCGGACGCCCCCTTCGCCTTCTTCAAGCCCTCCACCTCGGTGATCGGCCCCGGTGACGAGATCCAGTACCCGCCCTTCTCCGAGGAACTGCACCACGAGGCCGAGCTGGCCGTCGTCATCGGCCGCATGTGCCGCGAGGTCCCGCGCGAGCGCGTCAAGGACGTGATCTTCGGCTACACCTGCGCCAACGACGTCACCGCCCGCGATGTGCAGAAGCGCGAGAAGCAGTGGGCCCGGGCCAAGGGCTTCGACACCTCCTGCCCGCTCGGCCCCTGGGTGGAGACGGACCTGGACCTGCGGCGCGCCAACGACCTGACCGTCCAGTGCACGGTCAACGGCCAGCAGCGCCAACTCGGCCGCACCAGCGAGATGATCCACCCCATCGAGGACCTGGTCGTCAACATCTCCGAGGCCATGACCCTGCTCCCCGGCGACGTCATCCTCACCGGCACCCCGGCAGGGGTCGGCCCCCTGAACGTCGGCGACGAGGTCGCCGTCACCATCGAAGGCATCGGCACTCTCACCAACAAGGTTGTCAAGCGTGGCTAGCGCACCCGGCTCCGTACGCGTCCGTTTCTGTCCCTCGCCCACCGGTAACCCGCATGTGGGCCTGGTCCGCACCGCCCTGTTCAACTGGGCGTTCGCCCGGCACCACCAGGGCACCCTGGTCTTCCGCATCGAGGACACCGACGCAGCCCGCGACTCCGAGGAGTCGTACAACCAGCTGCTCGATGCGATGCGCTGGCTCGGCTTCGACTGGGACGAGGGCCCCGAGGTCGGCGGCCCGCACGCGCCGTACCGCCAGTCGCAGCGCATGGAGATCTACAAGGACGTCGCCCAGAAGCTTCTGGACGCCGGCCACGCCTACCACTGCTACTGCTCCCAGGACGAGCTGGACACCCGCCGCGAGGCCGCCCGCGCCGCCGGCAAGCCCTCCGGCTACGACGGCCACTGCCGCGAGCTGACCGCCGAGCAGGTCGAGCAGTACACGGCCCAGGGCCGTACGCCGATCGTCCGCTTCCGGATGCCGGACGAGACGATCACCTTCACCGACCTGGTCCGCGGCGAGCTGACCTTCACGCCGGAGAACGTGCCGGACTACGGCATCGTCCGCGCGAACGGCGCCCCGCTCTACACGCTGGTCAACCCGGTCGACGACGCCCTGATGGAGATCACCCACGTCCTGCGCGGCGAGGACCTGCTCTCCTCCACCCCGCGCCAGATCGCGCTCTACAAGGCGCTGACCGAGCTGGGCATCGCCAAGCAGACCCCGGCCTTCGGCCACCTGCCCTACGTCATGGGCGAGGGCAACAAGAAGCTCTCCAAGCGCGACCCGCAGTCGTCGCTGAACCTCTACCGCGAGCAGGGCTTCCTGCCCGAGGGCCTGCTCAACTACCTGTCCCTGCTGGGCTGGTCGCTCTCCGCCGACCAGGACATCTTCACGATCGACGAGATGGTCGCCGCCTTCGACATCTCCGACGTGAACCCCAACCCGGCGCGCTTCGACCTGAAGAAGTGCGAGGCGATCAACGGCGACCACATCCGCATGCTGGATGTGAAGGAGTTCACCGAGCGCTGCCGCCCGTGGCTGAAGGCCCCGTTCGCCCCCTGGGCGCCGGAGGACTTCGACGAGGCCAAGTGGGAGGCGATCGCCCCGCACGCCCAGACCCGCCTGAAGGTCCTGTCGGAGATCACCGACAACGTCGACTTCCTGTTCCTGGCGGAGCCGGCCTTCGACGAGGCCTCGTGGACGAAGGCGATGAAGGAAGGCAGCGACGCCCTCCTCCGCACGGCCCGCGAGAAGCTGGAGTCGGCCGACTGGACCTCGCCCGAGTCCCTGAAGGAGGCCGTCCTGGCCGCCGGCGAGGCCCACGGCCTCAAGCTCGGCAAGGCCCAGGCTCCGGTTCGCGTCGCCGTCACGGGCCGCACCGTCGGCCTGCCCCTCTTCGAGTCCCTGGAAGTCCTGGGCAAGGAGAAGACGCTGGCGCGGATCGACGCGGCGCTGGCGAAGCTGAGCGCGTAACCGATCACCACACGACAGGGGCGGCAACCGGAACTCCGGTTGCCGCCCCTGTCGCGTCGGTCACTGCGCGTCGTCTTCGTCGATCAAGTAGTGGCTCTCGTCAAAGATCTCCAGCACGACGATGACCATGATCGCGCCGGCCACCATGTACTCCAGCACGATGCCGGGGGCCACATAGGCCTTACGCAGATGCTCGTCAGGCCCAAGCGGTGCGGTCGAGGTCTTCCGGAACGGGTCGCGCGCCAGTATGCGTACGGCCCTGTCCAACTGCGCCCGGCGCTCTGCGGGCAGGGTGTCGTAGGTCGCACGGGCCTCGACGGTGAACTGGACGCGGTACTCGCTCATGGCCGCCACTCTGCCAGCCGCCCGGCGGTACCGTCGGTGGCATGACGATCAGAGCCGTGGTCTGGGACGTGGATGACACCCTCTTCGACTACACGACCGCGGACCGGGAGGGCATGCGGGCCCATCTCGCGGCGGAGGGGCTGCTCGCCGGGTACGGCACATCGGAGCAGGCCCTTGTGCGCTGGCGGGAGATCACCGACGCCCAGTGGGCCCGGTTCTCCTCCGGTGAGGTCGACTTCGTCACACAGCGCCGCGACCGCACCCGGGTCTTCGTGGGCCAGGAGCTGACCGACGGCGAGGCCGACGCGTGGTTCGCGCGCTACCTGGTCCACTACGAGGCCGCCTGGAGCCTCTTCCCGGACGTCCTGCCCGCCCTGGAGGCCCTCGCCACCAGTCACCGGCACGCGGTGCTGTCCAACTCCAGCATCGAGGTCCAGGAGCACAAGCTGCGCACCCTCGGTCTCCTCGACCGCTTCGAGGCCGTCCTGTGCGCCGCCGAGCTGGGCGTCTCCAAGCCGCAGGCCGACGCCTTCCTGGCGGCGTGCGAGGCGCTGGGCCTGCCCGCGCACGAGGTGGCGTACGTCGGCGACCACCCGGAGATCGACGGGCGGGGCGCCGCCGAGGCGGGGTTGCTGTCCGTGTGGATCGACCGCGGGACGGTCCCCGCACCGGCGGCGGAGGAGGCCGTCGTGCACCGGATCTCGACCCTCGCCGAACTCCCCGCGCTGGTCCGCGCGGATACCCGTTTTGGAGCCCCGTCCACCTTCGGGTAATGTTCTTCCTGCGCCGAGGGGAGCGGGCCGGAAGGCCGGAGCCCCGAGGAGCAAACTAGAACGAGAACCCCGCAGGGGGTTGAGTTCCAGTGGCCTATGGTGTAATTGGCAGCACGACTGATTCTGGTTCAGTTAGTCTTGGTTCGAGTCCAGGTAGGCCAGCTCGCAGAGCTCATCTGCAAAGCCCCCGTTGTGTAGCGGCCTAGCACGCTGCCCTCTCAAGGCAGTAGCGCCGGTTCGAATCCGGTCGGGGGTACTGATCCTTCCCGCGAGGACGGCTCGGGTAGCTCCCACCGTCATCGATGCAGGATCGCTAGGGCCCCCGTTGTGTAGCGGCCTAGCACGCCGCCCTCTCAAGGCGGTAGCGCCGGTTCGAATCCGGTCGGGGGTACGACTGGTCTAAACCATCATTGGTCTATGGTGTAATTGGCAGCACGACTGATTCTGGTTCAGTTAGTCTTGGTTCGAGTCCAGGTAGACCAGCTCGGACCTGCGGAAACGCAGTGTCCAGGCCCCCGTTGTGTAGCGGCCTAGCACGCCGCCCTCTCAAGGCGGTAGCGCCGGTTCGAATCCGGTCGGGGGTACCGAACAGGAAGGCCCTCCGCTTCGGCGGAGGGCCTTCGCTGCATCCGGGCCGCCCGAGGATCACTTGAACCCGTACCTCCGGGCCGACTCCTCCTCCTGGGCCAGTCGGCGCAGCGCCTGCAGCATCGGTTCGGTCAGCACCGCGCCGAGCACCGCCGTCTCCACCTTCTCCGCCTCCGAGGGATGCGTCTCCACGAAGTCCAGGTCGAGTTTGGCCGCCTCGTGCATCAACTTGCCGTAGGAGATGAGCAGTTCGAACCCCCACTTGTAGCCGAGCCGGCGGAACGCGGCCACCGACACCACCAGCGAGCGGTACGCGGGGGAGACCGTCGTCAGCAGCTTCGCGTTCGACCAGCCCAGCCGGTCCAGCAGCTCATCCGCCTCCCGGTGCGCGGCCTGCACGAACGCGTCGTCCTCGTCCGGCTCCGGCACCTGCGGCAGCGCCCACAGGGCCGCGCCCAGCCGGATCGTGCGGCCCAGGGAGTCGTCGTCGACGTTCCGCAGCACCTCCCGGACCGTGGCCACGGGAAGCCCGCCGACCTGGATCATCGCGCGCACCAGCCGCAGCCGGCGCACATGCTCGTCGTCGTACTCCGCGGTCGTCGCGTTGATCTGGCGGCCCGGCGCCAACAGGCCTTCGCGCAGGTAGTACTTGATCGTCGCGGTGGACACCCCGCTGCGTCTGCTCAGTTCGGCGAGCCGCATGTCTTGCGCTCCTTCTCGGATAACGGCACTATCCAAGCATCGCTAGTTGGATAGCGCTGCTCACCAATGAGGGGGAAGTGGTCATGGTCACCCGTACGACCGCTGACGCGAAGGGCGAGGTCGTCGTCCTGCTGATCGGGATGCGCATCAACCGCTTCTGGGCGGTGCACCTGTGGCTGCCGGTGATGCTGGCGATGTTCCGCATGCTGCGGGAGCTGGAGAAGGACCCCGCGCGGGGCCTGCGCAGCAAGGTCATGCTGACGGCGTCCCCGCGGACGTACTACATCGTGCAGTACTGGGAGTCCAAGGAGAAGCTGTACGCCTACGCGACCGCGCCCGACGCCTTCCACCACAAGGCCTGGGCGCAGCTCAACCGCAAGGAGCGGTCCGGGAGGCTGCGCGGGCAGGTCGGCATATGGCACGAGACGTACGTCGTGCCGGAGGGCTCGTACGAGGCGATCTACGGGGACATGCCGGCGTTCGGGCTGGCCGCCGCGCACGGACAGGTGCCGCTGGAGAAGCGGGGCCGGTATGCCAGGGACCGGTTCGCCCACCGGTCGTCGCGGCAGGCGCCGGTGGCCGAGAAGGCCGGCTGACAGGGGGCGGGAAGACCGGCTGACGGGGAGACGGGGGAATCGGGGGAGCGAGGAGGGTCTGCCGCGGCGTTGAGGCAGGCCCTCCTCGGTGTTCCCGGGTTCCCCGGAGGATGGCTCAGCCCGAGCGGCGCAGGGCCTCCGAGAGCCGGCCCGCCGCGTCGATGACCGCCTGGGCGTGCATACGGCCCGGGTGGCGCGTCAGGCGCTCGATGGGGCCGGAGACGGACACCGCGGCCACCACGCGGTTGGAGGGGCCGCGTACCGGCGCGGAGACGGACGCGACGCCCGGCTCGCGCTCGCCGATGGACTGGGCCCAGCCGCGCCGCCGTACGCCCGACAGGGCCGTCGCCGTGAAGCGGGCGCCCTGCAGGCCGCGGTGCAGCCGCTCGGGCTCCTCCCAGGCCATCAGGATCTGCGCCGAGGAGCCGGCCTTCATCGTGAGCGTGGAGCCGACCGGGACGGTGTCCCGCAGGCCGGACAGGCGCTCCGCCGCGGCCACGCAGATCCGCATGTCACCCTGGCGCCGGTAGAGCTGTGCGCTCTCGCCGGTGACATCGCGGAGGTGGGTGAGCACGGGGCCCGCCGTCGCGAGCAGGCGGTCCTCGCCCGCCGCCGCCGCAAGCTCCGCGAGGCGCGGTCCGAGGATGAACCGGCCCTGCATGTCGCGTGCCACCATGCGGTGGTGTTCCAAAGCCACGGCCAGGCGGTGAGCCGTGGGTCGTGCCAGTCCGGTCGCGCCGACCAGACCCGCGAGGGTGGCCGGACCGGACTCCAGAGCGCTCAGGACGAGGGCCGCCTTGTCCAGAACGCCGACGCCGCTACTGTTGTCCATGCAACGATACTTGCGTCTCACTCTGTGAAACGCAAGTTCAATTTTCCGTGGAACGCGCCACCCTGGAAGCACACAGCGGCCCGCAGACCAACGGGCCCGGCGGTGGACGCCCGGAATCACGACTTCACGGGCTCTGAAAAGGGAGCCGCCGCTTCCTCAAGATCTCTAGTTGGGTCGGTGCACGTTTACCGGCCGGAGGGAAAGCGATGGGTAGGACACTCGCGGAGAAGGTCTGGGACGACCACGTCGTCCGGCGCGCCGAGGGCGAGCCCGACCTCCTCTTCATCGATCTGCACCTGCTGCACGAGGTGACCAGCCCGCAGGCCTTCGACGGACTGCGCAAGAACGCCCGCCAGGTGCGCCGCCTCGACCTCACCATCGCCACCGAGGACCACAACACCCCGACCCTCGACATCGACAAGCCCATCGCCGACCCGGTCTCCCGCGCCCAGCTGGAGACGCTGCGCAAGAACTGCGCCGAGTTCGGGGTGCGGCTGCACCCGCTGGGCGACGTCGAGCAGGGCGTGGTGCACGTCGTGGGCCCGCAGCTGGGGCTGACCCAGCCCGGCACGACCGTGGTCTGCGGTGACTCGCACACCTCCACGCACGGCGCGTTCGGCGCGCTGGCGTTCGGTATCGGTACCTCGCAGGTCGAGCACGTCCTGGCCACCCAGACGCTGCCGCTGGCCCGCCCGAAGACCATGGCCATCACCGTCGAGGGCGAGCTGCCCGAGGGCGTCACCGCCAAGGACCTGATCCTGGCGATCATCGCGAAGATCGGCACCGGCGGCGGTCAGGGCTACATCCTGGAGTACCGCGGCTCCGCCATCGAGAAGCTCTCGATGGAGGCCCGGATGACCATCTGCAACATGTCGATCGAGGCCGGCGCCCGCGCGGGCATGATCGCCCCCGACGAGACCACGTTCGAGTACCTCAAGGACCGTCCGCACGCCCCCGAGGGCGAGGAGTGGGACGCCGCGGTCGCGTACTGGAGGACGCTCAGGACGGACGAGGACGCCGAGTTCGACGCCGAGGTCGTCATCGACGCCGCGTCGCTCTCGCCGTTCGTCACCTGGGGCACCAACCCCGGCCAGGGCGCGCCGCTTTCGGCGTCCGTCCCCGACCCTGCTTCGTACGAAGACGCTTCGGAGCGCCTCGCCGCCGAAAAGGCCCTGGAATACATGGGGTTGGAGGCCGGGCAGCCACTGCGCTCCATCAAGGTGGACACCGTCTTCGTAGGCTCCTGCACCAACGGCCGGATCGAGGACCTGCGCGCCGCCGCGAGCATCGTGAAGGACCGCAAAGTCGCCGACGGCGTACGGATGCTGGTCGTCCCGGGCTCCGCGCGGGTGGGCCTGCAGGCCGTCTCCGAGGGCCTGGACGTGGTCTTCAAGGAGGCCGGTGCCGAATGGCGGCACGCGGGCTGCTCGATGTGCCTCGGCATGAACCCCGACCAGCTGGCCCCCGGTGAGCGCTCCGCCTCCACCTCCAACCGCAACTTCGAGGGCCGGCAGGGCAAGGGCGGCCGTACGCACCTGGTGTCGCCGCAGGTCGCGGCCGCAACCGCCGTCCTGGGCCACCTGGCCTCCCCGGCCGACCTGACCGACGTCCGTACGCCCGCTGGAGTCTGAGAAATCATGGAAGCCTTCACCACGCACACCGGCCGGGCCGTGCCGCTGCGCCGCAGCAACGTCGACACCGACCAGATCATCCCTGCTCACTGGCTGAAGAAGGTCACCCGGGACGGATTCGAGGACGGGCTGTTCGAGGCCTGGCGCAAGGACGAGAACTTCATCCTCAACCGCCCCGAGCGCCACGGCGCCACGGTCCTGGTGGCCGGCCCCGACTTCGGCACCGGTTCCTCCCGTGAGCACGCCGTCTGGGCGTTGCAGAACTACGGCTTCAAGACCGTGATCTCCTCCCGTTTCGCGGACATCTTCAGGGGTAACTCGCTGAAGAACGGCCTGCTCACGGTGGTTCTGGACCAGAAGATCGTCGACGCGCTGTGGGAGCTGACGGAAGCGGACCCCACCGCTGAGGTCACTGTGGACCTTGAGGCGCGTGAGGTTCGCGCCGAGGGCATCACCGCTTCCTTCGAGCTGGACGAGAACTCCCGCTGGCGGCTGCTGAACGGCCTGGACGACATCTCCATCACGCTCCAGAGCGAGGCCGACATCGCCGCGTACGAGGCCAAGCGGCCCGCTCACAAGCCGCGCACCCTCCAGGCCTGATCCGGACCCCCGACCGAGGCGGGTTCCGGCCACGCCAACACCCCCGTCCGTACCCCCGATCGCCACGATCGGGGGTACGTCCATGTCTGCCCCCGAACGGCCCCGCACCCTTCGCGTGCCGCGCTCAACTTCCCACGTTACGAAGGGCGTTGGCGGGGTACGTGAGTGCTGTGATCGCGTCCTTGGCAAGTGCCTGGAAGGCCATTTGAGGCGGCAGTTGCCCCCTGCGCAGGCGACAACTCGCCCCAGATGGCACAATCTGTGCATGGGACACGACGGCCAACTCCAGCTCTACACGGCGGTCGCGAACCAACTCAAGGAAGCGCACGCAAGAGTGCGCGCACTGCAAGTCCCGGAGGGCGTACGGATGGCGCTGACCCGGAAGCTGCTGGTCATTACGGCCGCGGCCAAGCATGATCTCGCCGCTGCGGCAAGGCGGCTCGAGCAGTTCAATGCGGACCTCGACGAGGGTCGGATCCCCGACGAGGACCACTGAACAGCCCGAGACCACCGAGTCCGTTGCGGCACAAGGGTGATAAGCCCGTTTCGTGTTTGATTTGCGGTATATATCTGCCTAACGTGCGAAAAAGCTTGAACACTTTCGTTCTGGCGATGTCTCCGAAGGGGAAGACGTGAACAAGGCGCAGCTCGTAGAAGCGATTGCCGACAAGGTGGGCGGCCGCCAGCAGGCCGCCGAAGCTGTCGATCATGTCCTGGACGCCATCGTCCGCGCGGTCGTCGCGGGCGAGCGGGTCTCGGTCACCGGCTTCGGGTCCTTCGAGAAGGTGGACCGCCCCGCCCGTTACGCCCGCAACCCCCAGACGGGCGAGCGGGTTCGGGTCAAGAAGACCTCCGTGCCGCGCTTCCGCGCCGGTCAGGGCTTCAAGGACCTGGTGAGCGGCTCGAAGAAGCTCCCGCGCGGTGGCGAGGTCTCGGTCAAGAAGGCGCCGAAGGGCAGCCTGACCGGAGGCGCCGCGGCGACGGTCAAGAAGGCCGCCGCGAAGAAGGTCACCGCCAAGAAGGCGGCCGCGAAGAAGGCCACGGCCAAGAAGGCGGTGGCGAAGAAGGCGACGGCCGCCGCGAAGAAGACCACGGCGAAGAAGACGACCGCCAAGAAGACCACGGCGGCCGCCAAGACCACCGCCGCGAAGAAGGTCACCGCCAAGAAGGCGACGGCGAAGAAGGCTCCGGCGAAGAAGGTCACCGCGAAGAAGGCCCCGGCCAAGAAGTCGACGGCCCGCAAGACCACCGCGAAGAAGGCCACCGCCCGCAAGGCGACATCGTAAGGCCGCCAGGGCACTCACGCGCCGGGCCGGACTCCCCTCGGGAGCCCGGCCCGCGGCGTGTGTAAGGGCAGTTACAGGGTTTGAAGGGTTACGAGGGTGATGCGCAGGGCCTCGCCCTGTCCCTCGGTCTCGATCCGCACGCGTTGGCCGGGGCGCAGCAGCCGCAGGCCTCCGGCGGTGAAGGCGGCGCCGTCGAAGGGCATCGGGGTCCCGTCGTCGAGCAGCACCTGTCCACTGCGGGTTTCGGGGTCGTAGGTGTATGCGGTGGCCTGCATGCCCGTCAGCCTAGTGCGCGCCGTCGCGGGCCGCAGGTCCGCCATGGCTTGTCGCACGCTTCCCCGCGCCCACGGGGAGCTGCCCGTGCGGGCCCCCTCACGACCCCGGGATCAGCAACCCCGCCGACACGGCAGCCGTGTACGGCCCCACTCCCAAGGCCAACGCCGCCCGCAGATCGGCGCCGGTGTCCACGTCCTGCCGTACCGAATCGACGTCGGCGAGGTCCAGTTCCCGCGCCCCGGAAGCCCGGTGCCGGGAACGGGAATCGATACCGAACTCCGGCTGCAATTCCGCGCCCGCCGCCGCGGCCAGCAACGTCGTCCCCGGTCCCGCCGCATCCGCGAGAAAGGCCCGCGGAAACTCCGCCGCGGCCCCCAGTACAACGGCCAGTTCCGCCGCGCGCAACGCCGGCAGATCGGCGTTCAGGGTCGCGATCGGTGTGCGCGGGCGTATTTCGCGTACGACGGCCGCGCCGTGCGCCAGAGCGGCGTTCAGCCCGCCTGTCGCGGTGTCCGGAATGATTCGGGCGCCCAGCGCGGCCAGCTCACGCGCGGCCAGTTCGTCGTCCGTGACCACCACCACATCCGCCACCGCGGAACACGCCACCGCCGCGGCCACCGTGTCCTGCGCGAACGCCAGCGCCAGCCCCGGCCGCACGCCGTCGGCGGCGGTGTCCGCGAGCCTGCTCTTGGCGCGGGGCAGCGGCTTCAGCGGGATGACCAAGGTCCATTGCACCGGCGTACCGTCCTCTCTTGTCGCGATCATTGTCCCCGTGCCATCTGGCGCCGTGGGTGGCGGGGCGTACGGTGTTCTCGACAGACCGGCGGCTCGGGGCGACACTTGTGCGGCCCCTCGCCGGGGTGACAGCCCTAGAGGAAGGTGTCCTTGTGCCCCGCCGCAGAATCGGCTTCTGGTACCGCTTCGCCGCGGTGCTCTGCAAACCGCCGCTGGTGGTTCTGATCAAGCGGGACTGGCGCGGAATGGAGCACATTCCGGCCGAGGGCGGATTTATCACCGTGGTGAACCACAATTCCCACGTGGACCCCTTCGCGTACGCGCACTATCAGTACAACACCGGACGGGTTCCGCGATTCCTGGCGAAGAGCGGACTTTTCAAGAAGGGATTCGTCGGCGCCGCCATGCGCGGTACCGGGCAGATCCCCGTCTACCGCGAGTCCACGGACGCGCTGAGCGCCTTCCGCGCCGCGATCGACGCCGTGGAGCGCGGCGAGTGCGTCGCCTTCTACCCCGAGGGCACCCTCACCCGCGACCCGGACGGCTGGCCCATGACCGGCAAGACCGGTGCCGCCCGCGTGGCCCTGCAGACCAAGTGCCCGGTCATCCCGGTCGCCCAGTGGGGCGCCAACGAACTGCTGCCGCCGTACGCCAAGAAGCCGAACCTCTTCCCGCGCAAGACGCACCAGGTGCTCGCGGGCCCGCCGGTGGACCTGTCGCGTTTCTACGGCAGGGAGATGACCCCGGACCTGCTGAAGGAGGCCACCGAGGTCATCATGGCGGCCATCACCCGCCTCCTGGAGGACATCCGCGGCGAGAAGGCGCCCGAGACGACCTACGACCCGCGCCGCGAGCGAATCGAACAGCGGCGCCGCACCCAGGCACAGACCACGGGCAAGGAACCGGAGGGGCAGGGCAAGTGAGCAAGGCGGTCAAGGCGGCAGTCATGGGCACCGGCTCGTGGGGCACCGCTTTCGGCATGGTGCTCGCCGACGCGGGCTGCGACGTCACCCTGTGGGCCCGCCGACCCGAGTTGGCCGAGGCGGTCAACTCCACGCGGACCAACCCCGACTACCTGCCCGGTGTCGAACTCCCGGAGAACCTCAGAGCCACCTCCGACCCGGCCGAGGCTCTGCGCGAGGCGGACTTCACCGTCCTCGCCATCCCCTCCCAGACCCTGCGCGCCAACCTCGCCGAGTGGACCCCGCTGCTCGCCCCGGACACCGTGCTCGTCTCCCTGATGAAGGGCGTCGAACTCGGATCCACCATGCGGATGAGCGAGGTCGTCGACGATGTCGCCAAGGTCGGCGCGGACCGTATCGCGGTCGTCACCGGGCCCAATCTGGCCCGTGAGATCGCCGCCCGCATGCCCGCCGCCGCCGTCGTCGCCTGCACCGACGAGGCCGTCGCCCAGCGCCTCCAGGCCGCCTGCCACACGCCCTACTTCCGGCCGTACACGGAGACCGACGTGGTGGGCTGTGAGCTGGGCGGTGCCGTGAAGAACGTCATCGGGCTCGCCGTCGGCATCGCGGACGGCATGGGGCTCGGCGACAACGCCAAGGGCTCGCTCATCACCCGGGGCCTCGCCGAGACCGCGCGGCTCGGAGTCGCGCTCGGCGCCGACCCGCTGACCTTCTCCGGACTCGCGGGCCTCGGCGACCTGGTGGCCACCTGCTCCTCGCCGCTGTCCCGCAACCACACCTTCGGCACCAACCTCGGCAAGGGCATGACCCTGGAGGAGACCATCGCGGTCACCAGGCAGACCGCCGAGGGCGTCAAGTCCTGCGAGTCGGTGGCGGATCTGGCCCGCCGGCACGGGGTCGACATGCCCATCACCGAGACGGTCGTGGACATCGTGCACGAGGGCAAGCCGCCGGTGGTCGCCCTCAAGGAGCTGATGTCGCGCAGCGCGAAGCCGGAGCGACGCTGAGCGACCCCGGCGGTCCAACGCTGTCTCAGGGCACTGCCTGCGGGTACTCTCGACGCGATATGAGCACCGAGAACCTCCCCCAGAGCCCTGAGCAGCCGCCTCGCAAGCCGCGCGTGGCCGTCGTGTTCGGCGGACGCAGCTCCGAACACGGTATCTCCACGGTTACCGCTGGCGCCGTCCTGAGCGCCATCGACCGGACGAAATACGACGTGCTGCCGATCGGCATCACGCGGGAGGGCCGTTGGGTGCTCACCGCCGACGAGCCGGAGCGGATGGCCATCACCGACCGCCGCGTGCCCGCCGTCGAGGACGTGGCCGACTCCGCCGACGGCGGCGTGGTGCTCCCCGTCGACCCCGGGAACCGCGAGGTCGTCTACAGCGAGCCCGGCTCGGTGCCCAAGGCGCTCGGCGAGGTCGACGTGGTCTTCCCGGTGCTGCACGGCCCCTACGGCGAGGACGGCACCCTGCAGGGCCTCCTGGAGCTGTCCGGGGTGCCGTACGTGGGCGCCGGTGTGCTCGCCTCGGCCGTCGGCCAGGACAAGGAGTACATGAAGCGGATCTTCACCTCCTACGGGCTCAAGGTCGGCCCGTACGTAGTGATCCGGCCCCGCGAGTGGGCACAGGACGAGTCCGCCGCCCGCAAGAAGATCATCGACCTCGCCGCCGAGCACGGCTGGCCGCTGTTCGTGAAGCCCGCGCGCGCGGGTTCGTCCATCGGCATCACCAAGGTCGACGACCTGTCCGGCCTGGACGAGGCGATCGCCACCGCGCAGGCGCACGACCCGAAGATCCTGGTCGAGGCCGCCGTGCGCGGCCGTGAGATCGAGTGCGGCGTCCTGGAGTTCGAGGACGGCCCGCGCGCCTCCGTACCGGCCGAGATCCCGCCGCCGGACACGCACGCGTACTACGACTTCGAGGCCAAGTACATCGACTCCACGCCCGGCATCGTCCCGGCGCCGCTGACGCCCGAGGAGACGGCGGAGGTGCAGGAGCTGGCGGTGCAGGCCTTCGAGGCGGTCTCCTGCGAGGGCCTGGTTCGCGCGGACTTCTTCCTCACCGAGGACGGCGAGTTCGTGATCAACGAGATCAACACCCTGCCCGGCTTCACGCCGATCTCGATGTACCCGCAGATGTGGCAGGCCAGCGGCGTCAGCTACCCCGAGCTGATCGACCGCCTGGTGCAGGCGGCGCTGCGCCGCTCCACCGGGCTGCGCTGAGCCCGCACCGTCATCTCATGGAGGCGATTCCCTTGGGGATCGCCTTCTTGACGATGTCGGCGAGATCCGTGAGCACGGCCGTGCCCTCGTCCTGCGCGGACATCCCCTTGGGCAGGCTGATCTGCACATAGGCCACGCGACCCGCGGTGGTGAACCGCCAGCTGCCGTCGCCCTGCTTCTCCATCAGCCAGTCGACGCCGTTCACCCCGCCCGCGAGGGCGTCGGGGTCACCGCCCTCGGCCACCTTGGGATCGATCATCTTCGGCGGCCGCGGGACCCCGCAGCGCAGTATGATCGCCGGGTTTCCCCAGCCCGCCGTGTAGGCGGACCGGGGTCCGGGGTCGGTGCGGCTTCGTCCGTCGAGCTTGTCCGGCAGCACCCGGTGCAGTTCCCGGCACACCTTCGCCGTCTTCGCGTCGGGGCTGGGAACCGCCATCGCGGCGCTGTCGTCTGCCGATGAACAGCCCGCGACCGCGATCAGCAGCGCGGGCGCGAGCAGGCCGAGGGGCCGGTGACGGAAGAAGTTCACCGGCCAAGCGTAGACGGGGGCTACAGATGCACGACCGGGCAGGTCAGGGTGCGTGTGATGCCTTCCACTTGCTGGACCTTGGCGACCACCATGCGACCGAGGTCGTCGACCGTGTCGGCCTGGGCGCGCACGATGACATCGTACGGACCCGTCACGTCCTCGGCCTGGATCACTCCAGGGATCTTGCTGATCGTCTCGGCGACGGTCGACGCCTTGCCGACCTCCGTCTGGATCAGAATGTACGCCTGTACCACGGAACCTCCAGGGCGGCCACGAGGATCATGTGGGGAAAAGGAACGCCACGGTATCGCGTCGCCGCTCCCCGCGGGGAGACCTGCGGGAACCGGCCTTGCGCGCCAGGGTGCAGGCACGACGGAAGTTGACGGTCTCCGTGACCGTTTCGACGGTCGTGAAGGACCGTGCCGACAGTCATCTCGACCGTATCGGGGACACTGATGACGCGCGAGTGGGCACGGCATGGCAGAGAAGGGGAGCAAGGGCAATGAAGGGCACTGTCGGTGAGCTGGGGGAGTTCGGGCTCATCCGGGAGCTCACCTCCCGTCTCACCACCACCCCGGCGGTCCGCATCGGCCCCGGTGACGACGCCGCGGTGGTCGCGGCGCCCGACCGGCGGGTGGTGGCGAGCACCGACATCCTGCTGGAAGGGCGGCACTTCCGCCGCGACTGGTCGACGGCCTACGACGTCGGCCGCAAGGCCGCGGCGCAGAACCTCGCCGACATCGCCGCCATGGGCGCCGTACCGACCGCCCTGCTGCTCGGCCTGGTCGTCCCGGCCGAACTCCCGGTGACCTGGCCCAGCGAGCTGATGGACGGCCTGCGCGACGAGTGCCAGGTCGCGGGCGCCTCCGTGGTCGGCGGGGACGTCGTACGCGGAGACACGATCATGGTGTCGATCACCGCGCTCGGCGATCTGCGCAACCAGGAGCCCGTCACGCGCGCCGGCGCCCAGCCCGGCGACCTGGTGGCCGTCACGGGCTGGCTGGGCTGGTCCGCGGCCGGCTACGCGGTCCTCTCCCGCGGTTTCCGCTCCCCGCGCGCCTTCGTGGAGGCCCACCGGCGCCCCGAGCCGCCGTACCACGCGGGTCCGGCGGCGGCCGCCCTGGGCGCGACCGCGATGTGCGACGTGAGCGACGGGCTGATCGCCGACCTCGGGCACATCGCCGAGGCCAGCAAGGTCCGGATCGACATCCGTTCCGGCGCGATCGACATCCCGACCCAGATGAACGACATCGGACAGGCCGTCGGGGTCGACCCGCTGCAGTGGGTGCTGAGCGGGGGAGAGGACCACGCGATCGTCGCGACCTTCCCGTCGGACACCAAGCTGCCGGCCCGCTGGAAGGTCATCGGGGAGGTCCTCAACCCCTCCGCGCTGCCCCAGGTGACCGTCGACGGGGCGCCCTGGACCAGCAAGGGCGGCTGGGACCACTTCGGGGACATCGAGTCATGAGCCTGCCGAGGGTCTTGACGGTGGCCGGATCCGACTCCGGCGGCGGCGCCGGCATCCAGGCCGACCTGAAGACGATGCTGGCGCTCGGCGTGCACGGGATGAGCGTGATCACGGCGGTGACCGCGCAGAACTCGCTGGGCGTGCAGGGCGCCTGGGAGCTGCCGGTGGAGGCGGTACGGGCCCAGTACCGCAGCGTCGTCGACGACATCGGCGTGCAGGCCGTGAAGACCGGCATGCTGGCCTCGGCGGAACTGGTCGAGGCGGTCGCCGAGTTGATCTCCGGTACGGACGCGCCGGCCGTGGTGGACCCGGTGGGCGTCTCCAAGCACGGCGACCCGCTGCTGGCCGCCTCCGCCCTTCAGTCCGTACGGACCAAGCTGCTGCCGGCGGCCACCGTGGCCACCCCCAACCTCGACGAGGTGGCCCAACTCACCGGCGTGCACGTCGAGTCCGAGGACGATCTGCGACGAGCGGCGGCGGCCGTGCTGGCGTACGGGCCGCGATGGGTGCTGATCAAGGGCGGGCACCTGTCGGGGGATGCCGTCGATCTGCTGACCGACGGCTCGTCCGAGCACTGGCTGCGCGCCCCCCGCCTCGACAACCGGCACACCCATGGCACGGGCTGCACCCTGGCCTCCGCGATCGCCTCCGGGCTGGCGAAGGGACTCACCGTGCCGGAAGCCGTCGCACAGGCCAAGGAGTACGTCACCGGGGCGATCGCGGCCGGGTTCGCGCTGGGCGCGGGCATCGGACCGGTGGACCACGCCTGGGCGCTGCGCGGGCCTCACGCCGGGTAGTCGCGCAGTTCGATGTCCGTGGCCGCCTTCTCGGTGAGCCGCTTGAAGAAGCCGCCCAGCAGGCGCGAGCTGAGCAGCCGGTACATCCGGTCGCGGCTGCGGATGCGCCGCTCGGTGGGCGGCGCGAAGAACGGACCCGCGTTGCCGGAGATCTTCTGGCAGCCCTTGGCGAAGCCGGTGATCCGGCTGTCGTACTCGGCGAAGGCCGTACGGTGATCACCGCCGGCCAGGGCGAGTTCACCGGCGAGCACATACGCGCCGACGATCGCCACGCCGGTGCCCATGCCGCCCATGGTGGCGCCGTACCCGGCGTCCCCGAGCAGCGCCACCCGCCCCTTGGCCAGCCGGTCGACATGGATCTGCGCGATGGCGTCGAAGTACAGGTCGTCGGTCGCCTCCAGCGCCTTCAGGACCTGCGGGGTCTCCCAGCCCATCCCCGCGAACCGCTCGGCGAGGATCCGCTTCTGCGCGTCCGTGTCCCGGCGGTCGTACGACAGCTGTTCGGAGCGGAACACCAGCAGGGCGCCGGCCCGGTCCGGGGCGCCGTCGTAGTTGCTGATGCCGACGCACCGTCCGGGCTCGCTGTACAGCAGGCCGCGGCGGTCCAGGCCCAGATGGTTGGGCACCGGGAAGCCGGCCACATAGTGGTGGAAGAACCGCAGGTAGCGGGACTCGTCGCCGAAGACCAGCCGACGGGTGTTCGAGTGCAGGCCGTCGGCGCCGACCACCAGGTCGAAGCGGCGGGGCGCGCCGCGCTCGAAGGCCACCTCGACGCCGTCCGGTGTCTCGGTGAGCGCGGCGATCGAGTCCCCGAAGACGTACTCGACGCGGTCCGCAGTGCGCTCGTACATGATCCGGGCCAGCTCGCCGCGGAAGATCTCCACGTCTCCGCTCATCAGCTGGGCCGGCAGCTCCACACGCGGGCTGCCGTCGGCGTCGACGACGCTCTGCGGGCCCATGTGCGTCTGGTGGGCGTGGATCTCCTCCCAGATGCCCATGCCGGTGAGGACCCTGCGGTGCACGTGGCCGCGGAAGTCGACCGCGAAGCCGCCGCCGCGCAGGTCGGGCGCCCGCTCGACGACGGTGACCCGGGCGCCGTACCGGGCGAGGTTCAGCGCCAGCGCGGGTCCGGCGACGCTGGCGCCGGAGACGAGGACGTGGAGGTGACCCAGGCTGCCGTGGGTGTTCGTCATGGCCGTCAGCCTCGGCGGGCCCGCTGACCGTCCGCCTACCGTTCGCTGACCGCCGCTGACCGCAGCCGTCGGCCCCGCTCGAAGGCCTCCTTGTAGACCTCGGGCGCCAGTCGCGCTCGCGCCTCTCGTTCGGTGGCTGTGACATCGGGGTCGCTGTGTGGCGGGACGCCTCGTAGACCGGTGCCCGCGCCGAGCAGCACGGCTGCCCGTTCGGGGTGCTCGGCGACGGAGGCCAGTGCTTCGGCGCACTCGGCGAGTTCGAGGACGCCGGGTCCCTCGCCGGCCAGCTCCGTCGCCTGCGCGAACCACTCGCGGGCCTCCCCGGCACGCCCCTCGGCGGCGGCCGCCCGCCCCAGGCCGATGAGGATGCGCACGGCCTCGCCCACCCCGAACCAGACGTCGGAACAGGCCCGCAGCCCCTCCTCGTAGTGCACACGCGCGCGTGCCGGATCCCCCGACAGCCGGGCCACGTCACCGAGGCCCCGGCACGCCCCCGCTGCCTTGTCCGGGGCCCCGGCGGTACGGGCGAGCGTCAGCGACCGCTCGAAGTCCGCCGCGGCCCGCTCCGGCCGCCCCTGGTGCAGCAGCACGGTGGCGCGCCCGCGCAGCAGGTCGGCTGTCTCCTCCGGCGCGGCCAGCTCCCCGACGTACCCGAGCCCCTCGTCCAGCAGCTCCAGGGCGCGCCGCGCCTGCCCGCGCAGCCCGTGGTACGTCCCCAGCGGGTCGAGGCAGTTGGCCATGCCCCAGCGGTCCCCGGTGCCGCGAAACCCCTCCAGGCCCCGGGCGAAGCACTCCTCGGCCTCCTGGGCCCGGCCCGCGAACTGCGCCTGGTAGCCGAGTCCCACGTCCAGCAGCGCACGCGCCCACGGGTCGTCGCCGGCGTGCGCCACGGCCCGTTCGTTGGCGTGCGGCCGGGGGCCCGCCGCGACCGACCACAGCACCAGGACGTACGGCAGCCGCAGCGGCCCCGCGTACGCGGCCAGCAGGGCGTCCACCCGCGCGACGAGGCCGTCCCGGTCGACCGGGCCGCCGTCGCCCCCGTCCGCGCCGTCCCCGGCGAGGGTGTTCATCGCGCACAGGACGTACTCCTCGACCAGGCCCGGCGGGGGCGTGTCGCCCACGGCGGCCAGCAGGGCGCGGGCGAGCGGCACCTGTTCGCCGTGCAGTCCGCGCAGCCGCCAGAACCAGGACAGCACGGCCATCAGACGCAGCGCCGCCGCGGTGTCGGTCCGTGTGAGGTGGCGCAGAGCCGCGTCCAGGTTGGCGTGCTCGGCGGTCAGCCGGGCCAGCCAGGGCAGTTGGTCGCCGCCGCGCAGCAGGGGCTCGGCGTGCTCGGCGAGCCGCAGGCAGTAGGCGGCGTGTGCGTCCCGCAGCTTCGGGCCGCCGGTGACGTGCTCGGCGGCGAAGGCGCGGAGGGTCTCCAGCATCCGGTAGCGTCCCTCGGACACCTCCAGGAACGACTTCTCCACGAGCGACACCAGCAGGTCCTCCGGATACGGCACCCCGCACACGTCCTCCACCGCCTGGGCCGTGGCACCCCCGGGGAACACGGTCAGCCGCCCGGCCAGCTCCCGCTCCTCCTCGTCCAGCAGCTCCCAGCTCCACTCCACGACGGCCCGCAGCGTGCGATGGCGGGGCGCCTTGGTGCGGTCGCCGCGGGACAGCAGCCGGAAGCGGTCGTCCAGGCGGTCCGCCAGCTCCGGCGGGTCCAGCGTGCGCAGCCGGGCCGCCGCCAGCTCGATGGCCAGCGGCAGCCCGTCCAGGGCCCGGCAGATGTCCGCCACGCGCGCGTGGCCGTCGAAACCGGGGCGCACCGCCCGGGCGCGGTCCAGGAACAACTGCTCGGCCGGCTCCGGCGGCAGCGCCGGCACCGGAACGAGCACCTCGCCGGTGATGCCGAGGGCCTCCCGGCCGGTGGCGAGGATCCGCACCCCGGGACAGCAGCCGAGCAGCAGCGTGGCGACCCGGGCCGCGTCCTCCACCAGGTGCTCGCAGTTGTCCAGCACCAGCAGCAGTTCCCGGTCCTCCAGCGCGGCCGGCAGCCGCCCGGCGATGTCCGTCGTCGCGCTGCGCAGGCCCTCCCGGATGCCGAGGGCCGCGAGTATCGCGTACGGGATCCTGGTGCCGTCGGTGAGCGGGGCCAGCTCCACGAGGTACGCGTCCGCGCGGGTGCGGGCGGCCTCGATCGCGAGCCGGGTCTTGCCCGCCCCGCCGGGGCCGGTCAGCGTGACCAGGCGGGCGTCGGCGAGGAGCGCGGTGATACGGGCCAGCTCGGCGTCCCGGCCGACGAAGCGGGTCAGCTGGGCCGGGAGCCGGGGCCGCGCACGGCCGGCCTCGGCACCCCGCAGCAGCTCCAGGTGCAGGGCCGCCAGCTCGGGCGACGGATCCGCGCCCAGCTGGTCGGCGAGCGCGCGCCGCGCCTCCTCGTACACCGTGAGCGCCTCGGCGGGCCGCCCGGCCGCGTGCAGGGCGCGCATCAGCTGCCCGTGCAGCCGCTCGGCCAGCGGATGCCCGGTCACCAGGGAGCGCAGCTCGGGCACCAGCTCAGGGCCGGCGCCCAGGGCGAGATCGGCCTCGATCCGGTCCTGCACGGCGGCGAGCCGCAGCTCCGCCAGCCGGGCGGTGGCGGCGTGCGCGTCCGGCAGGTCGGGCAGCGCGGGGCCGCGCCACAGGGCGAGCGCCTCGCGCAGCCGGGCCGCCGCGCCCCGCGGGTCGCCGGCGGCGAGGGTCTCGCATCCCTCCCGGGCCAGCCGCTCGAAGCGATGGGCGTCCACGCAGTCGGCGGGGACAGCGATGCGGTAACCGGCCGGTCCCGCCTCGATCGTCGTGTGCGGGGCCAGCCGCCTGCGCAGCCGCGAGATCTGCGACTGCAGGGCGCCCGCCGCTCCGGCCGGCGGCTCGGCGCCGTACAGGCCGTCGGTCAGGCGCTGTGTGGAGATGGGGCGGCCGGCGTCCAGGAGCAGCAGGGTGAGCAGGGCGCGGGGCCGCGGGCCGCCGGGGTCGATCGGGCCGCCGTCGTCGGTACGGATGTCCAGCGGGCCCAGGATGCCGAAGCGCATTCCCCGGATTCTGGCAGGCGGCCGGAGTTTTCGCGCACGGCAAAAAGCCGGCCCACCCAGAGGTGGACCGGCTCAGTGCAGCGAACCAGCAAGTGGCCGCGCGCTCAGCTGTAGCGTCAGCGCGAGACCTTGCCGGCCTTGATGCACGAGGTGCAAGCGTTCACGCGCTTCGGCGTCCCGCCGACCACGGTACGCACACGCTGGATGTTCGGGTTCCAGCGGCGGGACGTACGGCGGTGCGAGTGCGAGATGTTGTTGCCGAAGCCCGGCCCCTTGCCGCAGACGTCGCAGTTGGCAGCCACGGGTCACTCCAAAGACTTCAGATGCACTTACGGTTAATCCCGGCATGCCGGGATCGAGATCGTACGACCTGAGATCTGAGTGGCGTTGCCAGGGGAACGGCCCGATCGGGATCGGGCAACCGGAGCAGCATACAACGGCTGCGCCCGTAGAACGAAACTACCATGGCAGCTCAGGGCCCCGCTCCCGGCCCTCTTCCGGTGGACACCGCCTCGGGGTCTACGCTGCGTCCACGTCCAGCCAGCAGGTCAGGGAGGCGCAGGTGGCGCAGGTGCCGCAGACATTCCTCGATGCTCTCGCGGTGCGCACCTGGTGCGGTCTGGCACTCGCGGCGCTCGGGCGCGCGCGTGAGGAGATCGACGCGATCAACGTCTACCCCGTGGCCGACGGCGACACCGGAACCAATCTCTACCTCACCCTGGAGTCGGCGGCCACGGCTGTGGAAGCGGTGTTCGCCGGGTACGGGACGGGCGCCGGGGAGCCGTCCCTCGCGGACGCCGTGCGCGCGATGGCCCACGGCGCGCTCATCGGGGCCCGCGGCAACTCCGGGACGATCCTGGCGCAGTTGCTGCGGGGCATGTCCCAGGTGCTCGCCGACGACACCGGGCGTGAGGCCGCCCACATCGACGGGGCGGGGCTGCGGCTGGCGCTGCGCCGGGCCGCGGACTCCGCCCGGCAGGCCGTGGCCCACCCCGTGGAGGGCACGGTGCTGACCGTCGCCTCGGCCGCCGCCCGGGCTGCCGAAGAGGCCGAGGGCGACTGCGGCACGGTCGCGCGGGCGGCCTACGAGGGCGCCCTGACGGCCCTGGCGGCCACTCCGGGCCAGCTGGCCGTGCTCGGCCGGGCCGGGGTCGTGGACGCGGGCGGACGGGGGCTCGTGGCGGTGCTGGGGGCGCTGGTGGAGGCGTTCACGGGGGAGGCGGTACGGGAGGTACCGACAGGCCCGGGGGCCGTTTCCGGCGGGCACACGCGCGTGGTGAGTGTGGAGAGCCCGGTGGGCACGGTGAGCACGACCGATGCCGACCCCTGTGCCGACAGGGCCGAGGCCGGCGGGCCCGCCTACGAGGTGATCTATCTCCTGGAGGCCGACGACACGGCCGTGGCCCGGCTCCGGACCCGGCTCGACGCGCTCGGCGACTCCCTGGTCGTGGTCGGCGGCGACGAGCTGTGGAACGTCCATGTGCACGTCGACGACGCGGGCGCCGCCGTGGAGGCGGGCGTCGAGGCCGGACGGCCGTACCGGATCCGGATCACCCACTTCGGGCTCGGCGACGCGCACACCGGCGGCGAGCGGCTGCCGCGCGAGCGCGCCCAGCGGGCCGTCGTCGCCGTCGTACCGGGCGAGGGCCTGGCCGGGCTGTACACCGAGGCGGGCGCCACGACCGTCCTCGCGCGCCCCGGGGAGCCGCCCGCCAGCGGGGAGCTGGTGCAGGCGCTGCGGCGCGCCCACGCGCGCGAGGTCGTCCTGCTGCCCAACGACGCCGAGCTGCGCCACACGGCCGCCGCGGCCGCCGAGCAGGCCCGCACCGAGGGCATCCGGGTGGCCCTGATCCCGACCCGCTCGGCGGTCCAGGGCATCGCCGCGCTCGCCGTGCACGAGCCGGAGCGCCGGTTCGACGAGGACGTCGTCCAGATGACCGCGGCGGCGGGCGCGACCCGGTACGCCGAGGTCGTCGTCGCCGAGCACCAGTCCTGGACGACGGCCGGCATCTGCCAGGCCGGGGACGTGCTCGGGCTGATCGACGGCGACGTGGCGGTGATCGGCCCCGATGTCACCGCCACCGCCGCGACCGTCCTGGACCGCATGCTCCAGGCCGGCGGCGAGCTGGTCACCCTCGTCGTCGGCGACGAGGCCCCCGAGACCGTCGCCGCACACCTCCAGGCACGCGTCCGCGAGTCCTACCTCGCCGTGGACACGGTGGTGTACCGGGGCGGCCACCAGGGAACCCTGCTGCTCATCGGCGTGGAGTGATCCGCCCTCACGCCTCCCGCCCTCACGCCTCCCGCCCTCACGCCTTAGGCCCTCTCGACTCCGGCACCGTGAGCAGCTGGGCGGCCTCCGCCCGACGCGCCCGGACCGTCTCGTCCTCGTCGTCGGCGTCCTTGTAGGCCGCGAGTACGGCACGCGCGCGTGCTGCCGCCTGTGCGGGCCGGCCGAGGTCGGCCTCCAGCCGGCCGGCGGCGAGTTCGGCGCCGGTACGGTCGTGCAGCCCGTCCGCGCCGAGCGCGCCGAACAGGGCGGCCGCGCGGTCCAGCTGGACGAGCGCCGCCTCGAAGGCGGCCTGGACCACGCCGCCTTCGGCCTTCTCGGCCCGCTCGGTCCCCTCGGCTTCCTCGGCCCGCTCGGCTTCCTCGGTCGCCGAGCGGGTCAGCAGGTCGGCGAACTGGCGGTGGGTGTGGGCCAGTTCGATGGCGAGCTGGTCCCGGGCCACCGGGTCCGCGGCGGCCTCCAGCGCCCGCTCGCACTCCCGTACCGCCTCCGCCATCAGCTCGCGCGCACCCCGCGCTCCGTCGTCCCCGCGCAGCGCCAGCCAGCCGCGGGCGCGCAACGAGCGGACGACGAACGGCGCGTTGCCGAGCGCCCGCCACAGCTCGCCCGCGCGCGCGTAGGCCCGGTCCGCCTCCGCCGGCAGACCGGCCTGGCTCAGGGACTCGGCGGCGAGGTGGGCGAGTGTGGCGTGGTCCTGCTGCTCGGGCCAGTGCCGGGCGATCTCGGCCGCGCGCAGCCGGTGTTCGGCGGCCGCGCGATGGTCGCCCAGCTCGCTCAGGCAGTCGCCGAGCCACCACCGCGCCTGTACGACGGCCCCGTCGCCGTGCGTCTCGGCGGACAGGTCGGCCAGCGCCGACTCCAGCACCTCGGCGGCCTCCGCGCAGCGGCCCTGGCGGAGCAGGAGCCCGCCCAGCTGCTGCCGCGCCCAGCCGCCCAGCGCGCCTCCCTCAGCGGGGGCACCCCCGGCGCCCGCCTCGTCGGCCCAGTGCGCGGCCTCCCACGCGTGCTCGGCCGCCTCGGCGACCGCACCCCGCCCGCCGACGATCTCCGCGAGCTGCAGATGCAGCTGGGCCCGTCCGACCGGCTCCACGTACGGCCCGCCGTGCTCCAGGGCGGACCGCAGCGCCCGCTCGGCCCCGGCCATGTCACCGGCCTGATGGGCCAGGGCGGCGACCTGCGCCTCGTACTCCACCGCGAACCACGGCAGCCCGGCGCTCACATACCCGGCGGCCGCCCGCCGGAACAGCTCCGCGGCCCGCCCGCCGTCCCCGCGCAGCAGCGCCAGCTCGGCGAGCATCCCGCGCGCCTCCGCGTCCCGTGCGGCCAGCCGCACATCGTCCGCACCCCGCCCCCCGACCAGCGCGAGCACCTCACGCACGGCCTGCTCGGCCCGCGCGAGCCCCTCCGCGGCCGTCTCCGCGGACTCCTCGTGCACGCGTCGCATCAGGATCCGGGCCCGGCTCATCACCACCGACGCCGTCTGCCGTACGCCGGTGGCCTCGTCGGCGTACAGGGCGAGCGCCTCGTCGTACAGCCCGTTGACCGTCGCCAGTGCCGCGCCGGCCTCGCCCGCGAGGGCGCGGACGTACGCTCCACGCGCGCGTGCCGCCAGTGCCTCGCCGAGGTCGCCCGCCTCCGTGTACAGCGCCGCCGCCCGCTCGAACAGCTCGACGCCCTCGGGGCCGCGGGCCATCGCCTCGTGGTCGGCGATCTCCGCGCGGTCGCGCGGCGCCAGCTCGGTGCCGTGCGCCGCCCGTGCGACCGCCGCCCACGCCCCCAGGGCGTGCGGCCGCAGTGTGTCCGACAGCCGTCGCGCCTCGGCGAGCAGGGCCGCCAGGTCGGGCGTGTCCGCGCCCTCGGGCGCCGGGCGCTCGGCCTTGGGCGCCGGCGCGGGGCGTACCGTACGCACCCCCAGCGGCAGCCGGTCCGCCAGCGGCCGCTGCGCCATACGCGCGCGTGTCCGCTCGCCGACGTACGCCGTGCCGTTGCGCCGGTCGAACCGCTCGGCCAGATCCAGCGCCTCCACGCGCGCGTGCCCGGCGAGTTCCCCAGCGGTCCAGGACCGCCCGGCCGGCCCCGGCACCCGCTGGCCGGCGAGCCCCAGCTCGGCCAGCCGGTCCATCAGCAGTGCCACCACGGCCAGGTAGTCCAGCCGGCTGCGCGGATGCCCGGTGTCCGTGAAGTACGCCGGCCGCTCGGCGAGCAGCTCCAGGGCGCGCGCCTCGTTCCCGGTCAGCGCGCAGAACTCCACATGGTCGGCGTACGCGCCGCGCATCGACTCCATCGGGCGCACGAGGCGGAAGCCGCGCAGATGGTTGGCGCGCGCCTCGTCCGCGCGGCCCAGGCGCAGCAGCGGGGCCAGCGAGGACGCCAGCACGGTGTGCGGTTCGTGCGCGCAGGCGAACTCGCCCTCCAGCACCGGCCGCCACAGCTGAAGCGCCTCCGCGTCCCGGCCGCGCGTGGCCTGCCAGTTGCCCTGCCCGTGCAGCTCGCACGCGTGGCAGTCGGCCATCGCGTCCCGGTCCGCGGCGAGCCACGCCGCGTACGCCCGCTCCGCCCGCGGCAGGTCCCCGATGTGCTCGGCCACGCTGAACTCGGCGCCGCGCACGGCCCGTTCGGAGTGCCCGGCGAGCCGGTAGCGGTGCTCCATCTCGCCGAGCCACCGCTCGATCGAGGTGAGCGGGATGTGCGGCTGGTCCAGCATGCCCGCCGACATCCACTTGAAGACCCAGTGCAGCGAGTGCGCCTCGTACGCGTCGAAGTCCTCGGGCCGTTCGTCCCACATGCGCAGCAGCCGCGCGAACGGGACGAACATCCTGTCCTTCTCGGAGCTGTAGTTGTAGACCTTCAGCTGGTGCCCGAGCGCCTCGATGACGGCCAGCGGGATGCGGAGGCCCTCCGCCTCGGCCAGCAGCTGCTCCGCGCGGGCGTTGCGGGCCGGGCCCTCCGGCTGCTCGCCGTTCTCCGCCATCGCCCGGCGCAGCGCGTCGAAGTCCGTGATCTCACTCATCGACGGCCGTCCTCCCCGTGCGTGGCCCATTCCAGCAGGCCGATGAAGGCCCGGTTGAGCAGCGCCGAGTCGGCGGGCCGGAGCGGGCGCTGCGCCATCAGCAGAGCCTGCCCGTACAGCGACTCGGTGGCGGTGCCGATCAGCTCCGGGTCCCTCAGCGAGCCGATGCGCCGGACCAGCGGGTTGAGATGGTTGAGCACCAGACGCGCGCGTGGAGCGCTGCCGCGCAGCGAGCCCAGGATGCCGGACCACAGGTCGTCGGCCTGCTCCTCGGCCGCCGCGCGCGCCTGCTCGTGCCGGGCGGCCCGGTCGTCCAGGTGCAGCGCGGGCACCGACAGCGGGTGGAAGGCGCGCAGCACGACATCGCAGTTCAGCGGGTCCAGCCTGGCCCGCGCGGCCGCCAGGAAGCCGGACAGGGCCAGCTCCTCGCCCGGGTCGACCGCGTCCAGGTGCGCGGTCACGGTGTCCGCGTCCAGCTCGGCGACGACCGTCCCCGGCCGCACCGACGGCAGCGCCTCGACCAGTTCGCCGTCGTACGTGTAGCCGCCGTTGACGACCCCGACGCCCTGCGCCGAGGCGATCGGCGCGACCTGCCGGTACTCCTCGACGGTCCGCGTGAAGTGCACCACCGGGTGCCGCCGCGCGAACTCCTCCAGGGACAGCTGCCCGTCGGTCGTCTCGAACGGCAGCCACGGCAGCATCGTGCGCAGCATGTCGCGGTCGTGCCGGGCGAGGGACTTCACCCCCAGGTGGTGCACCGCGAGGAAGGCGCTCAGCCGCTCCGGATCACCGGCGGCGAGCCCCGTGAGCCAGGAACGGATCCTCGTCCCGAGCGCCTCGCGCACGGCGGCGAGCGTCTCGTCCTCGTAGAGCGACTCGCGCGAGGCCGTGGGCCGCAGGCTGTCGGTGTCCAGCACGCACCGCACGAAGAACGCCCAGTCGGGGAGCAGCTGTTCGGCCCGCTCGGTCAGCAGCATGCCCTTCAGATGCACCCGATGGGTGGCCCGCTGGGCGGGGCTCACGGCCGCGGGCAGCACATGCGCCACCCCGCGGATCCCGGCCAGCGGCACATCCAGGTCGATCGAGTCCAGCGGCGCGAACCCGAACAGCTCGCGGCAGTGCCGGGCCAGCGCCACCCGGCGCGCGACCGGGCTCGGATACGGCCGGTCCCAGGGCGCGGGCAGCTCGGTGACCGCCTCCTCGCCCACCCGCACGTCGTACGGCAGCAGCGAGCCGAAGTCCCGGGCCAGGGCCAGCACCCGCTCGGGCGCGAGCCACTCGGCGGCACCCGCCCGCGGGGTCAGATACACGGTGGTGCCCGGCTCGGGCCGGGCCGAGCCGTCGAGCGTGCGCACGGTGTACGAGCCGTCGTCGCGCGCCGTCCACTCCACCGGCGGCGCACCGGGCGTACGGGCGCTGCGGCTGACCACCCGGATCCGCTCGGCGACCAGGAAACAGGCGAGCAGGCCGATGCCGAACTGGCCGAGGAAGTCCGAGCGGGCATCCTGCAGGCCCTCGGCCCGCTTGGAGCTGCGCCCGATGGTGGCCAGCAGCGCGTGCACGTCCGCCTCGGTGAGCCCGATGCCGGTGTCCTCCACCCGCAGGCCGCCGTCCACCGGGTGCAGCCGGACGACCGCCGGGGCGTCCGGCTGTTCCGCGCGCCGGGCGGTGACGGCGTCCACCGCGTTCTGCAGCAGCTCGCGCAGATAGACCTTGGGGCTGGAGTAGAGGTGATGGGAGAGCAGGTCCACCAGACCGCGCAGGTCGACCTGGAAGGTGTGAGGTGGGTGAGGTGACTGGGATGCCTGGGATGACTGTGAGGTCTGGGAGTCCATCGTCACTGCGCCGGAGGGGGAGTGCGTACGGCGCGGGGTCGGGCGGTCCCGACGGGGCGGTGACCGCGAAGGATGGCCGGAGCGCGCCATCCTAGAGCTGGATCAGCCCGCCTGACCAGGGGTTTCCCGGATATTAACGGCCCTTTGGACGAATCCGCAGGGCAATGTCCACGGCGCATCCGCAGGGCGGGGTCTACGGCATTGTCAGTGCCGTGGTGTGCAATGGATCTCGTGCCCGCACTGGAAGAACCACTGAAGCAGCCACTGAAGTCAGTGCTCGGCCCCGCCACCGCGAAGGTGATGGCCGAGCACCTCGGCCTGCACACCGTCGGCGACCTCCTCCATCACTACCCGCGCAGATACGAGGAGCGCGGTCAGCTCACCCATCTCGCCGACCTCCCCATGGACGAGCACGTCACGGTGGTCGCCCAGGTGGCCGACGCCCGCCTGCACAGCTTCGCCTCCGCCAAGGCCCCCCGCGGCAAGGGCCAGCGCCTGGAGGTCACGATCACCGACGGCAGCGGCCGGCTCCAGCTGGTCTTCTTCGGCAACGGCGTCCACAAGCCCCACAAGGAGCTGCTGCCGGGCACGCGCGCGATGTTCGCCGGCAAGGTCTCCGTCTTCAACCGCCGCCTCCAACTCGCCCATCCTGCCTATGAGTTGCTGCGCGGCGACAGCGACGAGACGGTCGAGAGCTGGGCCGGCGCCCTGATCCCGATCTACCCGGCCACCGCCAAACTGGAGTCCTGGAAGATCGGCAAGGCGGTCCAGACGGTGCTGCCCACCGCCCAGGAGGCCCAGGACCCGCTCCCCCCGTCCCTTCGCGAGGGCCGCGCCCTCGTCCCCCTCCCCGAGGCCCTCCTCAAGATCCACCGCCCGCACACCAAGGCCGACATCGCGGACGCCCGCGCCCGCCTGAAGTGGGACGAGGCCTTCGTCCTCCAGGTCGCCCTGGCCCGCCGCCGCTACGCGGACACCCAACTCCCGGCCGTCCCCCGCCGCCCGAAGCCCGACGGCCTCCTGTCGGCCTTCGACGACCGCCTGCCCTTCACCCTCACCGAGGGCCAGCAGAAGGTCGCCCGCGAGATCTCCGACGACCTCGCCACGGAACACCCGATGCACCGCCTGCTCCAGGGCGAGGTGGGCTCGGGCAAGGCCCAGCCGCTGGACTCGCTCGTGCTCACACCCGCCGGTTTCCGCCGAATGGGCGACATGACGGCAGGCGACGAGGTCATCGCGCCGGACGGGGAGGTCGCGCTGATCGACGGCGTCTTCCCGCAGGGAGAACGCGACGTGTGGCGCCTGGTCCTGTCCGACGGAAGTTCCGTGGAGTGCGACGACGAACACCTCTGGATCGTCGGTACGAGCCATGGATGGCACCGGGGCCAGGCACCCAAGGTCATGACGACCCGGGAGATCCGCCTGGACACGCTCGAGGCAGACGGATCCCCGAAGTGGTACATCCCGCCCGCGGCCGCCGTCGACCTCGGAGGCGACTCGGGACTGCCGATGGATCCTTACCTGTTCGGCCGGCTCCTCACAGACGGCTCGTCCCGCCAGGCCTTGCGAGACCCGAACCCGCGGGGCGAGACGTCACACGGCGCATTCGTTCCCGAGGAGTTCAAGAACACCTCGGTCAAGAACCGTCTCGCCCTGCTGCAAGGGCTGCTGGACACCGATGGCACTGCTCACACCGACGGCATGAGCGTCTCCCTCCGCTCCGACTCGCGCGGGCTCGCGGACGACGTCGCCTGGCTCGTGCGCTCGCTGGGCGGCCGTGTGCGCGTCCTGCCGAAGCGGGACGCCTTCGAGGTCTTTGCGGCGCTGCCCGACGAGTACGCCCCGTTCCGCCTGCCCCATAAGGCCGCTCGTGTCCGGCCCCGGCCGAAGTCCGACACCTTCCGGCGCGGAATCCGCGCGGTCGAACACGTGGGGCGAAAGCCGGTCCAGTGCATCAGCGTCGCCCACCAAAGCCACGCCTACGTCACCGACAACTTCACGGTCACCCACAACACCATGGTGGCCCTCCGCGCCATGCTCGCCGTGGTCGACGCCGGCGGCCAGGCGGCCATGCTCGCGCCCACCGAGGTCCTCGCCCAGCAGCACCACCGCTCGATCACCGAGATGATGGGGGAGCTGGCCGAGGGAGGCATGCTGGGCGGCTCCGAGCACGCCACCAAGGTCGTCCTGCTCACCGGCTCCATGGGCGCCGCCGCCCGCCGCCAGGCCCTGCTGGACCTGGTCACCGGCGAGGCCGGCATCGTCATCGGCACCCACGCCCTGATCGAGGACAAGGTCCAGTTCCACGACCTCGGCCTGGTCGTCGTCGACGAGCAGCACCGCTTCGGCGTCGAACAGCGCGACGCCCTGCGCGGCAAGGGCAAACAGCCCCCGCACCTGCTGGTCATGACGGCCACCCCCATCCCGCGCACGGTCGCCATGACGGTCTTCGGCGACCTGGAGACCTCGGTCCTCGACCAGCTCCCGGCCGGCCGCTCACCCATCGCCAGCCATGTCGTCCCCGCCGCCGACAAGCCCCACTTCCTCACCCGCGCCTGGGAGCGGGTCCGCGAGGAGGCCGCGAACGGCCACCAGGCGTACATCGTCTGCCCCCGCATCGGTGACGAGGAGGACGATCCGAAGAAGGCCGGCAAGAAGAAGTCCCCGGAGGACGAGGCGGAGAAGCGCCCGCCGCTCGCCGTCCTGGACGTGGCCGACCAGCTGGCCCGCGGCCCCCTCCAGGGCCTTGAGGTCGAGGTCCTCCACGGCCGTATGCACCCCGACGACAAGGACGCGGTGATGCGCCGCTTCGCGGCCGGCGAGACGGACGTCCTGGTCGCCACGACCGTGATCGAGGTGGGCGTCAACGTCCCCAACGCCACGGTCATGGTCATCATGGACGCGGACCGCTTCGGTGTCTCCCAGCTCCACCAGCTCCGCGGCCGCGTCGGCCGGGGCTCGGCCGCCGGCCTGTGTCTCCTGGTCAGCGAGATGCCCGAGGCCAGCGCCGCCCGCCAGCGCCTGAACGCCGTGGCCTCCACCCTCGACGGCTTCGAGCTGTCCCGCATCGACCTCGAACAGCGCCGGGAGGGCGACGTCCTCGGCCAGGCCCAGTCCGGCGCCCGCACCAGCCTGCGCGTCCTCGCCGTCATCGAGGACGAGGAACTGATCGCGGAGGCGAGGGAGGAGGCGACAGCGGTCGTCGCGGCGGACCCGGAGCTGCAGCACCTTCCCGGTCTGCGCACGGCCCTGGACGCCCTCTTGGACGAGGAGAGAGAGCAGTACCTGGAAAAGGGCTGAGGGAGACTGGCTGGAGGCGCGGGCCAGCATCGGACGTGCGGCTGACGCCGCGCGGCAGCGACCAGCCACACTGAACCTGTAGACACCCACGACCAAGGACCGAAGATGACCCGCGTGATCGCCGGCGCAGCCGGCGGACGCCGCCTGGCCGTCCCGCCAGGAACCGGCACCCGACCCACCTCCGACCGTGCACGCGAGGGCCTCTTCTCCACCTGGCAGTCCCTCCTCGGCGGCCCCCTGGACGGCGAACGGGTCCTCGACCTCTACGCCGGCTCGGGCGCCGTGGGCCTGGAAGCACTCTCCCGCGGAGCCGGCCACGCCCTCCTGGTCGAGGCCGACGCCCGCGCGGCCAAAATCGTCCGTGAGAACGTGAGAAACCTGGGCCTGCCCGGCGCCGAGGTAAGAGCGGGCAAAGCGGAACAAGTCATCAGAACGGCACCCCCCGTCGAGCCGTACGACCTCGTCTTCCTCGACCCCCCGTACGCCGTCACAGACGACGATCTTGGCGAGATTCTCCTCACACTCCGCTCGTTGGGCTGGCTCGCGAAGGACGCCCTCGTCACCGTGGAGCGCAGCACCAGAGGCGGCGCATTCCACTGGCCCGACGGTTTCGAGGCCCTGCGGTCCCGTCGCTACGGCGAGGGAACGTTTTGGTACGGTCGCGCCGCCTCTACGTGCGAAGACGCACGATGACCGGACCGGAGAGCGAGGGAACTCAAGTGCGCCGCGCCGTCTGTCCCGGGTCGTTCGACCCGATCACCAACGGACATCTCGACATCATTGCCCGCGCGTCCCGTCTGTACGACGAGGTCTATGTCGCGGTGATGATCAACAAGTCCAAGAAGGGCCTGTTCGAGATCGAGGAGCGGATCGAGCTGATCCGCGAGGTCACCGCCGACTACGCCAACGTACGCGTCGAGGCCTTCCACGGCCTCCTCGTCGACTTCTGCAAGCAGCGCGACATCCCCGCCATCGTCAAGGGCCTGCGCGCCGTCAGCGACTTCGACTACGAGCTGCAGATGGCCCAGATGAACATCGGCCTCACCGGCGTCGAAACGCTCTTCGTGCCCACCAACCCCACCTACAGCTTCCTCTCCTCCTCCCTGGTCAAGGAGGTCGCGGCCTGGGGCGGCGACGTCTCCCACCTGGTGCCCGCCCCGGTGCTGGAGGCCCTGAACAAGCGCCTGCGCAAGGACTGATGGGGCTACAGTCGTCCCGTCCGTCTCCAACCCGGCTGTAGAGAGTGGCGAGCACAGGTGGACGTGCAGAAGAAGCTCGACGAGATCGTCTCCGCGGTCTCAGGCGCCCGATCCATGCCCATGTCGGCGTCCTGCGTGGTCAACCGCGCCGAGCTGCTCGCGATGCTGGAAGAGGTGCGCCAGGCCCTGCCCGGCTCCCTCGCGCAGGCGCAGGAGCTGATCGGCGGCCGTGAGCAGATGGTCGAGCAGGCCCGGCAGGAGGCCGAGCGGATCATCGGGAACGCGCACGCCGAGCGCGGCTCGCTGATCTCCGACACCGAGATCGCCCGCCGCTCGCAGAGCGAGGCCGACCGGATCCTCGCCGAGGCCCGCACGGAGGCCGAGGAGATCCGCGCCGAGGCCGACGACTACGTCGACTCCAAGCTCGCCAACTTCGAGGTCGTCCTCACCAAGACCCTCGGCTCGGTCGGCCGCGGCCGCGAGAAGCTGCTCGGCACCGGCCCCGGCCTGGACGAGAACGGCTACGAGGACGAGGACGCCCCCGAGCGCAGCCACGACCCGGAGACCCTGCGGCACACCGCCGACCAGTACGTCGACGTCAAGCTGGGCGCCTTCGAGGCGGTCCTCGCCAAGACCCTGGAGGCCGTCGGCCGCGGCCGGCAGAAGCTGCACGGCCGGATCGCCACGGACGACCTCGGCGCGCTCGCCGACGACACCACGACCTTCCAGCACTCCAGCGACGCCGACTACCTCGCCGATCTCGCCGCCCTCGCCGACCAGGACACCCCTGCCGAGCGGACGGCTCAGCCCGCCCCGCAGCAGCCGCAGCAGCCGTCGTACGAGCCGCAGCCGGCCTTTGCCTACGACCAGCAGCCGGATCCCTACGGCGGCTTCCCGCAGCAGCCCGCCGCCTACGCCCAGCAGGACCCGTACGGCTACCAGCAGGCCGACCCGTACTCCACCGCCCCTGGCTACGCTCCGGCGGGAGGCGCCCCCTTCCAGGGCTACGACCAGCAGCAGGCCCCCTACGACCCGCAGCAGGTCCAGCAGCAGCCTCAGCCCCAGCAGGGCTACGCCCTCGACGAGACCAGCCTCTTCGACACGAGCATGATCAGCGCGGAGCAGCTGCGGGCGTATGAACAGGGCCGGGGCCTGTAGCCGCGTACCGGATTGGGCCGAGAGCGAAAGGTCCAGTATCCTGGCTCTTCGGTCGCGCCTACGTCCGCGATCTCCGCTGCCCGCAACACCTACGGGCGGCGGCCCTCCGAGTTCGAAGATCGAAAGCAGGAATGGCTTCCAACGCCCGCCTCGACCACCGCAACCCTCTCGTGTTCGACACACACGAGCTGGGCCGGCGGCCTGGCGCGCTGCAGCGCCTGACCCGCACGATCGACGCTCCCGTGGATCTCGGTGTCCAGGGAGTCATCGGAGTGCCGGAAGGCGCCCCGCTGGAGCTCGAACTCCGGCTCGAGTCGGTCATGGAAGGGGTGCTCGTCACAGGCACCGCCCGTGCACAGGCCGAGGGGGAGTGCGTAAGGTGTCTGGAGCCGGTCGAGCTGCGGCTCGAAGCGGACTTCCAGGAGCTGTTCTCGTACCCTGACGCCGACGACCGGGGCCGTGTGATCGCGGAACCGGGCGACGACGCCGAGGACGACGAGGACAGGTTCTTCCTCGAGGACGGACTGTTCGACCTCGAACCTCTGCTGCGCGATGCGGTGGTGCTCGCACTGCCGATGCAGCCGGTGTGCCAGGAAGACTGCCCGGGTCTGTGCTCCGAGTGCGGGGCGCGGCTCGCGGACGACCAGGACCACCATCACGACGCCGTCGACATCCGTTGGGCGGCTTTGCAGGGACTCGCCGGTTCACTCGAAGACGGCGAGAAGGACGAGATGAGCGGCGCCGAAGCGGGCGTCGACGAGAAGCAGGAGAAGTAGCCGTGGCTGTTCCGAAGCGGAAGATGTCGCGCAGCAACACGCGCCACCGCCGGTCGCAGTGGAAGGCTGCGGTCCCCACCCTGGTTGCGTGCGAGCGCTGCCACGAGCCCAAGCAGCAGCACATCGCGTGCCCGTCTTGCGGCACCTACAACAAGCGCCAGGTCCTCGAGGTCTGAGCGGCTGGTGAGAGGCACCGTGTCCACGCCAAAGAAGAACTCAGCGGACAACACGGCCTCGTCCCACACGCTTCTGGAAGGGCGGCTCGGCTATCAGGTCGAGTCCGCCCTTCTGGTGCGCGCGCTGACCCACCGTTCCTACGCATACGAGAACGGCGGTCTGCCGACGAACGAGCGGCTGGAGTTCCTCGGGGACTCCGTGCTCGGCCTCGTCGTGACGGACACGCTGTACCGCACTCACCCCGACCTGCCCGAAGGCCAGCTGGCCAAGTTGCGGGCCGCGGTGGTCAACTCGCGTGCGCTGGCGGAGGTCGGCCGTGGCCTCGACCTGGGCTCCTTCATCCGGCTCGGCCGCGGTGAAGAGGGCACGGGCGGCCGGGACAAGGCGTCCATCCTCGCCGACACCCTGGAAGCGGTGATCGGTGCGGTCTATCTCGATCAGGGCCTCGATTCGGCGTCCGAGCTGGTGCACCGGCTCTTCGACCCGCTCATCGAGAAGTCCTCGAACCTCGGTGCCGGCCTGGACTGGAAGACATCCCTCCAGGAGCTGACCGCGACCGAGGGACTCGGTGTGCCCGAGTACCTCGTCACGGAGACCGGCCCCGACCACGAGAAGACCTTCACTGCTGCTGCCCGCGTCGGAGGCGTCTCGTACGGCACCGGCACCGGCCGCAGCAAGAAGGAGGCGGAGCAGCAGGCCGCCGAGTCCGCCTGGCGGTCCATCAGGGCCGCTGCGGACGAGCGCGCCAAAGCGGCCAAGGAGGCCGACGGGGACGCCAAGGCGCTCGCCGCCAGCGACGGCGACCCGTCCTCCGCTTCCGCCTGACCCACAGCAGTACCGAGCGCCCGCCCCGCCGCCGACGACGGGGCGGGCGCTCGGCTCATCCACCGCTGTGTACGTCGTCCACCGCTCTGTACGGGGGTCCCGATGCCCGAGTTGCCCGAGGTCGAGGTCGTCCGGCGCGGCCTTGCGCGCTGGGTCGCCCATCGCACCGTCGCCGAGGTCGAGGTGCTGCACCCGCGTGCCGTGCGCCGGCACATCGCGGGCGCCGACGACTTCGCGCACCGGCTCAAGGGCCACCACATCGGCACCCCCGGCCGGCGCGGCAAGTACCTGTGGCTGCCGCTGGAGGAGACCGACCAGTCCGTCCTCGCCCACCTCGGCATGAGCGGCCAGCTGCTGGTGCAGCCCCAGGAGACGCCGGACGAGAAGCACCTGCGCATCCGGGTCCGGTTCGCCGACTCCCTCGGCACGGAACTGCGCTTCGTCGACCAGCGCACCTTCGGCGGGCTGTCCTTGCACGACAACACCTCCGACGGCCTGCCGGACGTCATCGCGCACATCGCCCGCGACCCCCTCGATCCGCTGTTCGACGACGAGGCCTTCCACCAGGCGCTGCGCCGCAGGCGGACCACGATCAAGCGGGCTCTGCTGGACCAGTCGCTGATCAGCGGCGTCGGCAACATCTACGCGGACGAGGCGCTGTGGCGCGCCCGCATCCACTACGAGCGCCCGACGGCGAACTTCACCCGCCCCGTCACCACCGGACTCCTCGGCCATGTCCGGGACGTGATGAACGCGGCCCTGGCCGTCGGCGGCACCAGCTTCGACAGCCTGTACGTCAACGTCAACGGCGAGTCGGGCTACTTCGACCGGTCCCTGGACGCGTACGGCCGCGAGGGCCTGCCCTGCAAGCGGTGCGGTACGCCCATGCGCCGGCGCCCCTGGATGAACCGCTCCAGTTACTTCTGCCCCATGTGTCAGAGGGCGCCGCGCGTCTCGTCGTAACGCGCGCGTGCCGTGAGGACGTCGTCCATGGCGCCCTCCACGCAGTGGATGAGCGCGAGCAGCCGCTCGGCCACCCGGCGGCCCAGCGGAGTCAGTTCGTAGTCCACGCGCGGCGGGTTGGTCGGCTGTGCCTCGCGGTGCACCAGGCCGTCGCGCTCCAGCGCGTGCAGCGTCTGGGACAGCATCTTCTCGCTCACCCCGTCGACGCGGCGGCGCAGCTCGTTGAAGCGCAGCGAGCCCTCGTGCAGCGCTCCGAGCGTCAGTCCGCCCCAGCGGCCCGTGACGTGCTCCAGCGTGCCGCGTGACGGGCAGGCCTTGGCGAAGACGTCGTAGGCGAGGTCGTCGTGGTCCTGGGCGGGGGCGCTGATACCGGCACTCATGGGACAAGGGTACGCGCGCGCAGCGCTAACCACCAGGTTGCACTAACCAGAAGTTAGTGCTTTCCTGGGCTCAGTGCTTTTGAGCTGCCCACGCCGTTCGTTCGAGGAGTCTCTGTGACCACCCCTGTCGTTTCCATCGCCTACCACTCCGGCTTCGGCCACACCGCCGTTCTCGCCGAGGCCGTCCGCGCCGGTGCCGCCGGCGCGGGTGCCGAGGTGCACCTGATCAAGGTCGACGAGATCACCGACGAACAGTGGGAGACGCTGGACCGCTCCGACGCGGTCGTCTTCGGCTCGCCCACCTACATGGGCACCGCCTCCGGCGCCTTCCACGTCTTCGCCGAGGCGACCTCCAAGCGCTGGTTCGGCCAGGCCTGGAAGGACAAGCTGGCCGCCGGCTTCACCAACTCGGCCTCCAAGAGCGGCGACAAGCTGCACACCCTGCAGTTCTTCCAGACGCTCGCCGCCCAGCACGGCATGACCTGGGTCAACCTGGGCCTGCTGCCCGGCTGGAACGCGAGCACCGCCTCCGAGAACGACCTCAACCGCCTCGGCTTCTTCACCGGCGCCGCCGCCCAGAGCAACAACGACCAGGGTCCCGAGGGCGTCCACAAGGCCGACATAGCCACGGCCGAGCACCTGGGCCGCCGGATCGCCGAGACGGCGCGGACCTTCGCGCGGGGGCGTGCCGCCGTACCGGCTCAGTAGCCGAAGTCCTGCGTCCACCAGGGCCCGCCCGGGCCGAAGTGGACGCCGACGCCGAGGGTCTTGAAGTCGCAGTTCAGGATGTTGGCCTTGTGGCCAGGGCTGTTCATCCAGGCCTGCATCACGGCCGCCGCGTCGGCCTGGCCGCGGGCGATGTTCTCGCCGCCGAGGTTGGTGATGCCGGCCGCCGCGGCCCGGTCCCACGGCGACTTGCCGTCCGGGTCGGTGTGGTCGAAGAAGCCCCGCGCCGCCATGTCGTCGCTGAACGCCCCGGCCAGCTTGGTCAGCGAGGAGTTCGCCGCCAGCGGGCTGCATCCGACCTTCGCCCGCTCCTGGTTGACGAGCGTGAGCACCTCGGTCTCGGCGGCGTTCACCGCGGACACCGCCGCCGGCTTGGAACTCGCCTTGGGCGCCTTGCCCGCCGTACGCGACGGGGTGTTCTTCGGCTTGGCGGACGGCGTCGGCTGCTCGGCCGCCGTCTTCGACGGGGTGGGCGTCGGGGAGGCCGGCGTCGTCGTCGACGGGGAGGCGGACGGGCTCGGGGACGGCGGGCGCGTGGCGTCCCGGCTGGCGCCGGCGCCGCCCTCGCGGCTGCCCGCGGTGCCGCCTTCCTGGGTGTCCGCGCCGCCCGAGGTGCCGCCCTGCTCGGCGGCGGTGTTGCTCGGCGCGTCCGCGGCCTGCACCCGCTGGCCGCCGCCGGCGTTCGTGTCACCGCCGAGCTTGTAGTTCTGCAGCCCCGGCACCACGCCCGAGGCCACCGCCGCGGTACCGAGGGCGACCGCGGCGGACACCCCGATCAGGCTCGCGCGTACCGGCTTCGAGCCCTTCTTCCGGCGCCGGCGGCCGGGGGAGGGGTCGCCGCCCGACGTGGAGCCGCCGCCCCCGGGACCGCCCGGGCCCCCGCCCGCGTCCGCGAACAGATAGGCGTGGGCCTTTGCGGTCGCATCGGCATAGGCCGGCGGTCGAGGACCGGACGCGCCGCTGTGGGCTTCCGGGTTCAGATACGGCGCGATGCCCCGGGGCGCCTGTTCACGGCGGACGATCTCACCCGTGTACGAGGTCTGGCCCGTATACGAGTTCTGACCGGTGTACGAGTCCTGGCGGGTGTACGAGTCCTGACGGATGTACGAGTTCTGGCCTGTGTGCGAGTCCTGACGGGCGTGCGAGTTCTGGCCCGTGTACGAGTCCTGCGGATCGCCGCTGCCGCCGGTGGAGCGCTGCGTGCCTATGGCCCCCGTGGCGCGGCGCGAGTCGCGGCCGGCGGCGGAGCGTCGGTGGCGTCCCATGTCCTGGCCCTCTTCCTCGTCCTCGCGGTCGGCCGGCGCCTGCGCGGCGAGTGACTCCCTCTGGCCAACCCGACTCACTCGATCGAGTGAGTTTCATATGAGATTCATTGGGTGGGGACGCTACCCCATGCCGCTGCGGGGCGACGTGTCCTGAGCGACATCGGCCGGTTAGGTTGCACCCATGAGCGAGGATGTTCGACTGGTCGCCTGGGTGCGTGGACGCGTCCAAGGTGTGGGTTTTCGCTGGTTCACACGTGCCAAGGCGCTGGAGATCGGCGGCCTGAGTGGTTTTGCTCTCAATTTGGCCGACGGTCGCGTCCAGGTGGTCGCGGAGGGGGCCCGCGAGGGCTGCGAGGGGCTCCTGGACTGGCTCCAGGGCGCCGACACGCCCGGACATGTGGACGGAGTCACCGAGATCTGGGACACACCCCGCGGCGGCTACGACGGCTTCGCCATCCGCTGACCCGATTCTGTAAAAGCGCGCAGGCCGGCGTGCGGCGAGCTGCCGGGGGCACATGCGGAATGCAGAAACGACCTGGTGGTTGCCAAGGACGGCCCGGCATGGCAGGCTCCGCTGGTACAGCTGATCGTCACGCCCTGAGGGCCCGGATGACTTGCAGCGCCGCCGCATTTCCGGCCGCGCGCGCCCGGTCTGCCCGCCAATACAGGGCGTGATCGTGTTGACCGTCAAACTTTTTGGTGAGACGCTGAAAGCCCCGCGCACCTTAGCTGTTTGGCATGAAGCAGCAGCAGAGCAACACCCGGATGTGCCAAGCACCGCGGGTGCGAATCCCTCACGACCCACACCGCATCGGTCGGTCACTCAGTGTGGAGGACCATCCATCATGGCAAAGGCGCTTCTCGGTTACGTCGGCGGCTCCGACCCTCGACTCCTCGCCGAGATGCGACGGCTGCAGCAGCGCGTACAGGACCTGGAATCGGAGCTGGTACGGATCCAGGCGGAGAACGACGCGCTGACGGCTGCCGCCTCTCAGGACAGGATCATGGAGAGCATCGACGCACACCAGGCGGAGCCTGCGCTCACCTGATCACTGCATCGCTCCACGACAGCATCGCAGCGTTCGGGCTGCCGTATCAACCGCTCAGTTGATCGGGCGACCGTAACCCGGTCGTCAGAGTTGCAAGGGACGCTTCGGCGTCCCTTCTTTCTTTGTCCCGCGCATCCTTTCACCCTCTTTAACGTACGGTGTGCCCTGCATGTTCATTGGCGAAACCGCGCGGTTGCGAGGGTTCGTGGAGTGAGATAGCGGGGCCCGGTAGAGTCCAGCGGCGTGCACCTCAAGGCCCTGACCCTGCGCGGGTTCAAGTCGTTCGCCTCGGCGACCACGCTCCGGTTCGAACCGGGCATCACGTGCGTCGTCGGACCGAACGGCTCGGGCAAGTCCAATGTCGTGGACGCGCTCAGCTGGGTCATGGGCGAGCAGGGTGCCAAGTCGCTGCGCGGCGGCAAGATGGAGGACGTCATCTTCGCCGGCACCACCGGCCGCCCCCCGCTGGGCCGCGCCGAGGTGTCCCTGACCATCGACAACTCCGACGGGGCCCTGCCCATCGAGTACGCCGAGGTCACCATCACGCGGATCATGTTCCGCAACGGCGGCAGCGAGTACCAGATCAACGGCGACACCTGCCGTCTCCTCGACATCCAGGAACTCCTGTCCGACTCCGGCATCGGCCGCGAGATGCACGTCATCGTCGGCCAGGGCCAGCTCGACTCCGTCCTGCACGCCGACCCGATGGGGCGCCGCGCCTTCATCGAGGAGGCCGCGGGTGTCCTCAAGCACCGCAAGCGCAAGGAAAAGGCCCTGCGGAAGCTGGACGCGATGCAGGCCAACCTCGCGCGCGTGCAGGACCTCACCGACGAACTGCGCCGCCAGCTCAAGCCGCTCGGCCGGCAGGCGGCGGTGGCCCGCAGAGCCGCCGTCATCCAGGCGGACCTCCGCGACGCCCGACTGCGCCTGCTCGCCGACGACCTCGTACGCCTGCGTGAGGCCCTCAAGGCCGAGGTCGCCGACGAGGCGGCCCTGAAGGAACGCAAGGAGACCGCCGAACAGGAACTGAAGAAGGCCCTCCAGCGCGAGGCCCTGCTGGAGGACGAGGTACGGCAGCTCACCCCCCGCCTCCAGCGCGCCCAGCAGACCTGGTACGAGCTGTCCCAGCTGGCCGAACGCGTCCGCGGCACCGTCTCGCTCGCCGACGCCCGGGTGAAGAGCGCCACCTCCGCACCCCCCGACGAACGCCGCGGCCGCGACCCCGAGGACCTGGAGCGCGAGGCCGCCCGCGTCCGCGAGCAGGAGGCCGAGCTGGAGGCGGCCCTGGAAGCGGCTCAGCACGCCCTCGACGACACCGTCGGCCACCGCGCCGAACTGGAGCGGGAGCTGGCCGTCGAGGAACGCCGCCTCAAGGACGTCGCCCGTGCCATCGCCGACCGCCGCGAAGGCCTGGCCCGGCTGAACGGGCAGGTCAACGCGGCCCGCTCGCGCGCGGCCTCCGCCCAGGCCGAGATCGACCGCCTGGCCACGGCCCGCGACGAGGCACAGGAACGTGCCACCCGGGCCCAGGAGGAGTACGAGACGCTCAAGGCCGAGGTCGACGGCCTCGACGCGGACGACGCGGATCTGGCCGAGCGGCACGACGCGGCCAAGCGGCAGCTGGCGGAGGCCGAGGCGGCACTGAGCACGGCCCGCGAGGCGCTCACCGCGGCCGAACGCGGCCGCGCCGCGACCCAGGCCCGCCACGAGGCCCTGGCCCTGGGCCTCAGACGGAAGGACGGCACCGGGATACTGCTCGGCGCCCGGGACCGGCTCACCGGCATCCTCGGCCCGGCGGCGGAACTCCTGACGGTCACCCCGGGTTACGAGATCCCGCTGGCCGCCGCTTTCGGCGCGGCGGCGGACGCGATCGCCGTATCGACTCCCGCGGCGGCGGCCGAGGCGATCCGCATGCTCCGCAAACAGGACGGAGGCAGGGCGGCACTGTTGCTGGCAGGCGATGCGCCCGGCGGGGGCGCGGGGCAGCATCAAGATGCGGCTCCGCCGCGGGGCGCGACCAGCCACGACGAAGCCGCCGGACCGACCGCCCCCGCCCTCCACGCGGAGCGCACGGCACCTCCCGGTGGGCGGCTCGCCGCAGACTTGGTCCGCGGCCCCGCCGACCTCATGCCCGCCGTCCGAAGCCTCCTGCAAGCAACCGTGGTCGTCGACACCCTGGAGGACGCCGAGGACCTGGTCTACGCGCACCCGGAACTGACGGCCGTGACCGTCGAAGGCGATCTGCTCGGCGCCCACTTCGCGCACGGCGGCTCCGCCGGGGCGCCGAGCCTGCTGGAGGTGCAGGCCTCCGTCGACGAGGCCGCGGCCGAGCTGGCCGAGCTGGCGGTGCGCTGCGAGGAGCTGGCCGAGGCACAGCACACGGCGGCCGAGCGCCGCAGGCAGGCCGCCGCCCTGGTGGAGGAACTGGGAGAGCGGCGCCGGGCCGCCGACCGGGAGAAGTCGGCCGTCGCCCAGCAGCTGGGGCGGCTCGCCGGACAGGCGCGGGGCGCCGCCGGGGAGGCCGAGCGGTCGGCCGCGGCGGCGGCACGTGCGCAGGAGGCGCTGGACAAGGCCGTGGAGGAGGCCGAGGAGCTGGCCGAGCGGCTGGCGGTGGCCGAGGAGATGCCGGTCGAGGAGGAGCCGGACACCTCCGTGCGCGACCGGCTCGCCGCCGACGGGGCCAACGCCCGGCAGACAGAGATGGAGGCCCGGCTCCAGGTCCGTACGCACGAGGAGCGGGTCAAGGGGCTCGCCGGGCGGGCCGATTCGCTCGACCGGGCCGCCCGCGCGGAACGCGAGGCACGCGCGCGTGCCGAGCAGCGCCGCGCCCGGCTGCGGCACGAGGCGGCCGTCGCCGGGGCCGTCGCCTCAGGCGCCCGGCAGCTGCTCGCGCACATCGAGGTGTCCCTCGTCCGCGCCGAGCAGGAACGCTCCGCCGCCGAGGCCGCCAAGGCCCGGCGTGAGCAGGAGCTGACCGCCGCGCGCACCACCGGCCGCGAACTGAAGTCGGAACTGGACAAGTTGACGGATTCGGTGCACCGGGGCGAGGTACTCGGCGCCGAGAAGCGGCTGCGCATCGAGCAGCTGGAGACCAGGGCGCTGGAGGAGCTGGGTGTCGAACCGGCGGGGCTGGTGGCGGAGTACGGGCCGCACCAGCCCGTGCCGCCCTCGCTCCCCGCCGAGGGCGAGGTACTGCCCGAGGACCCCGAGCACCCGCGCAACCAGCCAAGGCCCTTCCACCGGGCCGAGCAGGAGCGTCGGCTCAAGGCCGCCGAGCGGGCGTACCAGCAGCTGGGCAAGGTCAACCCGCTGGCGCTGGAGGAGTTCGCGGCGCTGGAGGAGCGGCACAAGTTCCTCAGCGAGCAGCTGGAGGACCTGAAGAAGACCCGCGCCGACCTGCTCCAGGTGGTGAAGGAGGTCGACGAGCGTGTCGAGCAGGTGTTCACGGAGGCCTACCGGGACACCGCCCGCGAGTTCGAGGGCGTCTTCAGCCGGCTCTTCCCGGGCGGCGAGGGGCGGCTCGTGCTCACCGACCCCGACAACATGCTCACCACGGGTGTGGACGTGGAGGCGCGTCCGCCGGGCAAGAAGGTCAAGCGGCTCTCCCTGCTCTCCGGCGGCGAGCGCTCGCTGACGGCCGTCGCGCTGCTGGTGTCGATCTTCAAGGCCCGGCCGAGCCCGTTCTACGTCATGGACGAGGTCGAGGCGGCCCTGGACGACACCAACCTCCAGCGGCTGATCCGGATCATGCAGGAGCTGCAGGAGGCCTCGCAGCTGATCGTGATCACGCACCAGAAGCGCACGATGGAGGTCGCCGACGCGCTGTACGGCGTGTCCATGCAGGGCGACGGCGTGTCCAAGGTCATCTCGCAGCGCCTCCGTTAGCGCAGCTATTCAAGATCAACTCACTCTGTGTTCAAGAAGTGAACATAGAGCCCTCGGGTATATCGAAAAACTCACACACGTTGAACTATTGACTTCGAAACTTGAAGGCATAGTCTCTGCAACGTTGCTTTTACCTTCAGGTCTCACCTGTAAGGGCTCAACCCCACCGGCAGCGTTGCCGTGGCCCGAGGAGATACACGTGACCAGCACAGCGCAGGCACCTCAGTCAGGAGCCAGGACGGCTCATCCCGAGCATCTCGGGCACGTCATCTTCATCGCGGCGGCTGCCGCCATGGGTGGTTTCCTCTTCGGTTACGACAGCTCCGTGATCAACGGCGCCGTCGAGGCCATCCGCAGCAAGTACGACATCGGTTCCGCCGCCCTCGCCCAGGTCATCGCGATCGCCCTGATCGGCTGCGCCGTCGGCGCCGCGACGGCCGGCCGCATAGCCGACCGCATCGGCCGTATCCGCTGCATGCAGATCGCCGCCGTCCTCTTCACCATCAGCGCCGTCGGCTCCGCGCTGCCCTTCGCGCTGTGGGACCTGGCCTTCTGGCGCGTCATCGGCGGCTTCGCCATCGGCATGGCCTCCGTCATCGGCCCGGCCTACATCGCCGAGGTCGCCCCGCCCGCCTACCGCGGCCGGCTCGGCTCCTTCCAGCAGGCTGCGATCGTCGTCGGCATCGCCATCTCCCAGCTGGTCAACTGGGGCCTGCTCAACGCCGCCGGCGGCAACCAGCGCGGCCACCTGATGGGCCTGGAGGCCTGGCAGGTCATGCTCGGCGTCATGGTCGTCCCGGCCGTCCTCTACGGCCTGCTCTCCTTCGCGATCCCCGAGTCCCCGCGCTTCCTGCTCTCCGTCGGCAAGCGTGAGCGCGCCCGCGAGATCCTCGCCGAGGTCGAGGGCGAGAGCACCGACCTGGACGCCCGCGTCGCCGAGATCGAGCACGCGATGAAGAGCGAGCACAAGTCCGCCTTCAAGGACCTGCTCGGCGGCTCCTTCTTCTTCAAGCCGATCGTCTGGATCGGTATCGGCCTGTCGGTCTTCCAGCAGTTCGTCGGCATCAACGTCGCGTTCTACTACTCCTCGACGCTATGGCAGTCGGTCGGCGTCGACCCGACGGACTCGTTCTTCTACTCCTTCACGACGTCGATCATCAACATCATCGGCACCGTGATCGCGATGATCTTCGTGGACCGCGTCGGCCGCAGGCCGCTCGCCCTCATCGGCTCGGTCGGCATGGCCGTCGGTCTCGCGCTGGAGGCCTGGGCGTTCAGCGCCCACCTGGTCGACGGCAAGCTGCCCACCGCCCAGGGCTGGACCGCCCTGATCGCCGCGCACATCTTCGTCCTCTTCTTCGCCCTGTCCTGGGGCGTGGTGGTCTGGGTCTTCCTCGGCGAGATGTTCCCGAACAAGATCCGCGCCGCCGCCCTGGGCGTGGCCGCCTCCGCGCAGTGGATCGCCAACTGGGCCATCACCGCGAGCTTCCCGTCGCTCGCCGACTGGAACCTGTCCGGCACGTACATCATCTACACCGTCTTCGCGGCGCTCTCCATCCCGTTCGTCCTGAAGTTCGTCAAGGAGACGAAGGGCAAGTCGCTGGAGGAGATGGGCTGATCCGCACGGAGAGCCCTCCAGGACCGAGGAGAAGGGGCCAAGTCCCCGCTGCCCCTCTCCTCGTATCACCCGCCGCCCCCGCCCCGGCCACTGCCCGGAGCGGGGGCGGCGGATTTCCACTCGACCCGACGGCCACCCCTTCTAGGGTGTCCGTCATGTACACGGAGATCAAAAGGACCGTACTGGTCTCGGGACTTCTGGTCGCGCTCGCGGCGTCCGCGACGGCGTGCGGCGGCCACGCGGGCGGGGGCGGCGCGGACAAGAAGCCCGACGGTACGGCGACTTGGCGACTGTCGTCGAGCCACGGGCTGGGCAACATCATCGTCGGCGGGGAGCCCGTGACGGGATCGAAGCCCTCGGGCATCGACAAGGTCCCCTACCAGCGCACCTATACGGACGGCGCGCTCTACGCCCCGGTCACGGGTTACCGGTCCATGGCGTTCTACCGGTCCGGGCTGGAGGCCATCTACGACGACGTCCTGACCGCCGGGGTGAAGTCCGGCGGCGCCTCGGGTGACGTCCTCACGACCATCCAACCTGGCGCCCAGAAAGCCGCGTTCGACGCCCTCGGTGGCCGGCCTGGAGCCGCCGTCGCCCTCGACGCGCGCACCGGAAGGCTGCTCGCCCTGGTGAGCACACCGTCCTACGACCCGGGGAGCTTCAGCGGCAACACCCTCGGGGATGAGACGGCCTGGAAGGCCCTGATCAGGCACAAGCCCGACCCCATGCTCAACCGCGCCCTGCGCCTGGCCCCCGCACCCGGCGCGACGTTCCACGTCGTGGTCGCCGCCGCCGCTCTGGAACGGGGTTTGTACGCGAGCGTCGACGACACCACGAAAACCCCCCTGTCGTACGCCCTGCCCGGCACCGCGGACACCGTGGCCGGTGACTCCCCGCGGTGCGCGAACGCCTCCATCCGTACGGCCCTCCGGTACTCCTGCGCCAACGTCTTCGCCAAGATGGCCGTCGATGTGGGCCAGTCCGCGCTCCGCTCGACGGCCGAGGAACTCGGCTTCAACGACGAGAAGGTGCTGACCCCCGTCCGAGCCTACGAGAGCGCCTATCCCACCCAGACGCTTCCGGCCGAGCAGCTGGCCCGGACGGGCAACGGGGGCGGAGACGTCGTGGCCACCCCGCTGGAGATGGCGCGGATCATGGCGTCGATGGCCGATGGCGGCCGCCTCGTGGCCCCGCGGCTGGTGGACCAGGTGGTGAAGGCGGACGGCAGCACCGAGAGGCCGACGGTACCGGTTGGCCGGACCGGGCAGGCCGTCTCCCGTCACACCGCGGAGCAACTGCGGTCCGCCCTGACGACCGCGGTGGTCCGGGGCGAAGACTCCCATGGATCCTGGTTCATCACATGCACGCCGCAGGCCGACGGCCGGACCGTCAGCGTCGTTGTATACGTGGCACGCCAGGCGTCCGACGGGGACAGCGCCCAGGCAGCGGAACAGGTCGCCGGGCGGATCACCGCGGCACTGTCCTGACCGCGTCCGGGAGTTGGCCGAGCGCCGGCACCACCCGCTCCGCGAACAGCCTGAGGCTGCGCCGGCCCTCCTCCACCGGCATCCCGCCCGCCAGCGGATGCAGGACGAGACTGTCCAGGCCCTGCGCCACACACTGCTCCGGTGTGAGGATCCGGTACACGCCCTCCGCGCGCAGCTCGTCCACCGTCGTGGCCGCGGACTTCACGGCCGAGCGGATCTGCCCCGACTGCCAGGAGGCGTACGTCCGTGCCTCGTGCAGGAAGTGCTCGCCGTACACGGCCCACGCCCGGTCCGGGTCCTCGGCAATGTGCAGCAGCGGGGTCTCGGCGGCGGGCATCATCGTCCAGCCCTCGGTGCCGTACTCGGTGAGCCGCTCCTTGTAGTACGCCTCCAGTTCCGGCAGATGCGCGCTCGGGAAGAACGGCAGACCCAGCCGGGCGGCCCGGCGGGCTGCGGCCCTGGAGGAGCCGCCGACCAGGAGGAGCGGGTGCGGGGTGGTGAACGGGCGCGGGGTGAGCCGTACGGTACGGCCCCGGTATGTGAACTCCTCGCCGGTCCACGCCTTCAGCAGGGTCTCCAGCAGCTCGTCCTGGAGCCGGCCCCGGCGCTTCCAGTCGACGTCGAACAGGGCGTACTCCTCGGGCCGGTAGCCGATCCCGGCCACCGTCACCAGGCGCCCGCCGCTGAGCAGATCCAGTACGGCGATCTCCTCGGCCAGGCGGAGAGGGTCGTGCAGGGGCCCGATCACCGCCGACATCGTCACGGCGATGTTCCGGGTCGCCCCGAACACCGCGCCCGCGAAGGCGAACGGCGACGGCAGCCAGTTGTTCTCGGCGCCGTGATGCTCCTCGGTCTGCACGGTGCTGATCCCGTGCTCGTCCGCGTACGCGGCCATCTCCAGGGCGGCCCGGTAGCGGGCGGAGAGGGCGGCGGGCGAGGCGCCGGGAGCGACGAGATTGAAACGGACGACCGTGACGGGCATGAGGAGTCCCCCTCCGGTGCGATGCGGTGGAGGGGGACGGTAGCTGACGTGGCGTCAGATGGCTATGGGAAGCCGGGGGCCGGGATCGCGGGACGACCGCGGCGGCCGCCTCAGGCGTCGACGGTCGCGCGCTCCTCGGCCGGCTCGGTGGCCGGCTCGGCCGGGTGGGTCACCGGCGGCTTCGGCAGGGCCAGGTACAGCAGGCCCGAGATCACGATCGTGGCGACCCAGCCGAGGCCGTACTCGCCGATGACGTTGTTCTTCGCGAGCGGGCCGGTGAACCAGTCCGAGGTCGTGAACATCAGGCCCGAGACCAGGCCGATCGCCCAGGCGGCCACGGCCGCGGGGGAGAAGCCGCCCTTGTACCAGTAGGCGCTGGTGCGGGTGGTGTCGGTCATGGCCTCGCCGTCGTACTCGGTGCGGCGCAGCATGTCGGCGCCGAAGACACCGACCCAGGCGGAGAAGGCGACCGCCAGCAGCGACAGGAAGGCGATGAACGAGCCCATGAAGCTCGTCGCCACCAGCATCAGCACCCCGCCGAAGATCAGCGAGATCACGGCGTTCACCGAGACCGCCCAGTGCCGCGGCACCTTGAAGCCGAGGGTCTGCGCGGTGAAGCCCGCCGAGTACATCGACATCGAGTTGATCAGCAGCATGCCGATCAGCGCGATGAACAGGTACGGCACCGCGATCCACGTCGGCAGGATCTCGCCGAGGAAGGACACCGGGTCGGTGGCCGACGCCAGGTCCGGCGTGGACACCGCCATCACCGCGCCCATCAGGACCATGGGCAGCACGACCACACCGGCGCCGCCGACCGCCGTGCCCACGATCGCCTTCGAGGACGCCGTACGCGGCAGATAGCGGGTGAAGTCCGGCGCGGACGGGATCCAGCTGACCCCGCCGGCCGCGATCATGCCGACACCGGTGATCACCGCGGCCGTCGAACCGCCGCCATGGTGCATCACCTTCGACCAGTCCGTGTTCACGGCCAGGTACGCCAGCACCAGCACCGAGAACAGGCCGAAGAAATAGGTCGCGTATTTGTTGCACTTCTGCACGGCGTTGATGCCGAGCCCGGAGATCGCGAAGGTCGCGACCACGAACACCAGCAGCATCACCATGTCGAGCACGCTGTTCGCCTTGAGCCCGAACAGGATGTCCACGATGGTGAGCATCGCGTAGGCGCCGGTGACCGCGTTGATCGTCTCCCAGCCCCAGCGCGCGACCCAGATCAGCGCGCCGGGCAGCAGATTGCCGCGCTGGCCGAAGACCGCGCGCGAGAGCGCCATGCCGGGCGCGCCACCGCGCTTGCCGGCGATGCCGATCAGCCCGACCAGGCCGTACGACACGATCGGCGCGGCCACCGCGACGACGAGCGCCTGCCAGATGTTCAGGTGGTACGCCACGACGAGGCTCGCGCCCATCGTCAGCAGCAGCACGCTGATGTTGGCGCCGACCCAGGTCGGGAACAGCTCACGGGTCTTCGCGGTGCGCTCGTGATCCGGGACCTGCTCGATGCCTCGGGTCTCGAGAGCGCCTTCGGTCTCGACGGTTTTGGTCATGAAGAAATGGCCAGACGTGGGGGGACAGTAGACGATCGGGACTCTACGCGCGTCGACAGAGTCGCGACCATCGTACTTTGCTCCGACTCCCTGCATTAAGCGGCCTTTGTCTCTCAGAGGAAGCCACAAAATGACTCCCCTCGTCACCCATGGCTGATACTGGACGCGTTATGGAAACCGTCATCCTTGCTGTAGTCATCGCCGTGGTCGTGATCGGCGCGCTCGGCGGGCTGATCGTGAGCAGCCGGCGCAGGAAGCCGCTGCCCCCGCCGCCCCCGAAGACGCCCGACATCACCGCGCCCCCGGCCGAGCCGCACGTCGGCGACGAGGCCGAGACGCCGCGCGACGAACCGCGCCGGACGATCGAGGAGGTGGATCTCCCCGGCGGCTCGGCACCGGTCGCCGTAGAGGAGCCTCCGGTTGTCGAAGAGGCTCCCGAGATCGAGATCCCGGAGCCCACCGCAGGCCGGCTGGTCCGCCTGCGCACCCGCCTGTCCCGCTCCCAGAACGCCCTCGGCAAGGGCCTGCTCACGCTGCTCTCGCGTGAGCACCTGGACGACGAGACCTGGGAGGAGATCGAGGACACGCTGCTCACCGCCGACGTCGGCGTCCAGCCCACCCTGGAGCTGGTCGAGGGCCTGCGCGAGCGCGTGAAGGTGCTCGGCACCCGCACCCCCGAGGAGCTGCGCGGCCTGCTGCGCGAGGAGCTGCTCAAGCTGGTCGGCACCGACGTCGACCGCTCGGTGAAGACCGAGCCCGAGGACCGCAAGCCCGGCATCGTGATGGTCGTCGGCGTCAACGGCACCGGCAAGACCACCACCACCGGCAAGCTCGCGCGCGTGCTGGTCGCCGACGGCCGCACCGTCGTCCTCGGCGCCGCCGACACCTTCCGTGCCGCCGCCGCCGACCAGCTGCAGACCTGGGGTGAGCGCGTCGGCGCCTACACCGTGCGCGGCCCCGAGGCAGGCGACCCCGCCTCCGTCGCCTTCGACGCGGTCAAGGAAGGCAAGGAGATGGGGGTCGACGTCGTCCTCATCGACACCGCCGGCCGGCTGCACACCAAGACCGGTCTCATGGACGAGCTGGGCAAGGTCAAGCGGGTCGTGGAGAAGCACGCGCCGCTGGACGAGGTGCTGCTCGTCCTGGACGCCACCACCGGCCAGAACGGCCTGGTGCAGGCCCGGGTGTTCGCCGAGGTCGTGGACATCACCGGCATCGTGCTGACCAAGCTGGACGGCACGGCCAAGGGCGGCATCGTCGTCGCGGTCCAGCGCGAGCTGGGCGTTCCGGTCAAGCTGGTCGGGCTCGGCGAGGGCGCGGACGATCTGGCGCCGTTCGAGCCGGAGGCGTTCGTGGACGCGCTGATCGGTGACTGAGCGGTTACCGGATGCAGCAGCAGACAGGAAGCGCCCGTCCCGGTCGAAGGGGCGGGCGCTCTGTCCTTGGCGGTGCGGTCAGGCTCGCGCCCGTGAGCGGTGGGCCACGTACGCCAGTGTTCCCAGCAGCAGCCGTGCCGCCGGAGGTCGGTGGCTGGGCGGTTACTGGATGCAGCAGCAGGCAGGAAGTGCCCGTCCCGGTCGAAGGGGTGGGCGCTCTGTCCTTGGCGGTGCGGTCAGGCTCGCGCCCGTGAGCGGTGGGGCACGTACGCCAGTGTTCCCAGCAGTAGCCGTGCCGCCGGAGGTCGGTGGCTGGGCGGTTACTGGATGCAGCAGCAGGCAGGAAGTGCCCGTCCCGGTCGAAGGGGTGGGCGCTGCGTCCTTGGCGGTGCGGTCAGGCCCGTGCCCGTGAGCGGTGGGCCACGTACGCCAGCGTTCCCAGCAGCAGCCGTGCCGCCGGAGGCCGCGTCGCCGAGTCCAGCGCGGGCGGGCGCAGCCAGCGCACCGGGCCCAGGCCGCCCCGGTCGGAGGGCGGCGCGGTGATGGACGTACCGGGGCCGAGGCCGCGCAGGTCCAGGGCCGAGGGGTCGTCCCAGCCCATGCGGTAGAGCAGCCGGGGGAGTTCGGCGGCGGCGCCGGGGGCGACGAAGAAGTGGGCGCGGCCGTCCGGGGTGGCGGTGACCGGACCGAGCGGGAGCCCCATGCGCTCCAGGCGGACCAGGGCGCGGCGGCCGGCGGCCTCGGAGACCTCGATGACGTCGAACGCCTGGCCCACCGGAAGCATCACCGCCGCGCCCGGGACCTCGGACCAGGCCTTGCTCACCTCGTCCAGCGTGGCCCCGGCCGGCACCGGGGGCGCGAAGTCCAGCGGGTGTGCGCCCGGCGCGGGGCAGTCGGCGCGTCCGCACGAGCAGGCGCCCGCCGCGGCCCGCGCGCCCGGCACCACCTCCCAGCCCCACAGCCCGGTGAACTCGGCGACGGCGGTGCAGTCCGACGAACGGCCGCGCCGGCGTGTGCCGGAGCGGATCTCGCGAATGCCGCCGATCGTGAAGCCCATGCCCCCTCCAACGGGTCAGCGCGCCGGTGGTTACGACACGGAACGAGACGGAAGCGGAATGTAACGCTACGGCTCCGCCTGCCCGCGTCGCGGCGAGGTCAAGGCGGCGCCTTGAAGCGCAACGAGTGGTGCGTCAGGGCATGTGCGCCCCCCTTGTGCGTCACTCCGCCCACTTCCAGCCGTCCTATGTCAAGTGAATCGCGTGCGGCCGAGCATGAGTTCATTCGAAGGGGTGGCGAATGGTGGCGTTTCAGGGATCCCCGTGGCTGAGCGGGTGATCGTAGGATTACTGTGAGTGTGCGAGTCCGGGAGGCATATGCATCCGTGGGTATGCCGGAGGCGAGTCGTCAGCTCGTTCGAAGGGTGAGAACCGACGGACGGGAAGCCGTATTTACCGGCATTCTGATAGGGCTTGGCGCACTCGACGACAAGTGGTCTCAGGGAGATGGGGGCGTTCCAGTGAGCGGCAACAGCGGAAGCGGGACGAACGCTGACAAGCGCTCCAACGAGCTGCTCGGCTCATGGTTCGTGCGCAGCGGCTGGTCCAAGGGCGAGCTGGCTCGCCAGGTGAACCGCCGGGCACGCCAGTTGGGGGCCAATCACATCTCCACCGACACCTCGCGCGTGCGCCGCTGGCTGGACGGGGAGAATCCGCGCGAGCCGATCCCGCGCATCCTCTCGGAGCTGTTCTCCGAGCGCTTCGGCTGCGTGGTCTCCATCGAGGACCTCGGCCTGCGCGCCGCCCGCCAGTCACCCTCCGCGTCCGGGGTCGACCTGCCCTGGACCGCCCCGCAGACGGTCGCCCTGCTCAGCGAGTTCTCGCGCAGCGACCTGATGCTGGCCCGGCGCGGCTTCCTCGGCACCTCCCTGGCGCTGTCCGCCGGCCCCTCCCTCATCGAGCCCATGCAGCGCTGGCTCGTCCCGAGCCCCGCCTCCCCGGTCCTCGCCGAGCCCGAGCCGCTGCCCGACCCGCGCCGGCCCGGCCGGCTGTCCAAGCCGGAGCTGGATCTGCTGGAGTCCACCACGCGGATGTTCCGGCAGTGGGACGCCCAGTGCGGCGGCGGCCTGCGCCGCAAGGCGGTCGTCGGCCAGCTGCACGAGGTCACCGACCTGCTCCAGGAGCCCCAGCCCGAGGCCACCACCCGCAAGCTCTTCAAGGTCGCGGCCGAACTGGCCGAACTGGCGGGCTGGATGTCGTACGACGTGGGCCTGCAGCCCACCGCGCAGAAGTACTTCGTCCTCGCCCTGCACGCGGCCAAGGAGGCCGGCGACAAGCCGCTCGGCTCGTACATCCTCTCCAGCATGAGCCGCCAGATGATCCATCTCGGCCGGCCCGACGACGCCCTGGAACTGATCCACCTCGCCCAGTACGGCAGCCGCGACTGCGCGAGCCCGCGCACCCAGTCCATGCTGTATGCGATGGAGGCCCGCGCCTACGCGAACATGGGCCAGCCCGGCAAGACCAAGCGCGCGGTGCGCATGGCCGAGAACACCTTCGCCGAGACCGACGAGTGGGACGAGCCGGACCCCGACTGGATCCGCTTCTTCTCCGAGGCCGAGCTGTACGGCGAGAACTCCCACTCCTTCCGCGACCTCGCCTACGTCGCCGGACGCAGCCCCACCTACGCCTCCCTCGCCGAGCCGCTCATGCAACGGGCAGTGGACCTGTTCGCCAAGGACAGCGAGCACCAGCGGTCGTACGCGCTCAATCTGATCGGCATGGCCACCGTGCACCTGCTCCAGCGCGAGCCCGAACGGAGCACGTCCTATGCCTCCCAGGCCATGGAGATCGCCAAGAAGGTCCGCTCCGAGCGTGTGAACACTCGTATTCGAAAGACGGTCGACACGGCCCTCCGCGACCATGGCGACCTCACGGTCGTCATCGACCTCAGCGACCAGCTCGCCGTAGACCTGCCGGAGACCGCGGAGGCGGTCTGACCCACCCGGCCACCCCGCCCCGGCCGCGGCCGGTCCTCCCGAACTGCCCGACTCGGCTCCCCCGCCAGGTCATCGGAGAGGCCCGCCGCGGCCGGCCCGTTTCCGCGGCGGGATCCCCCGGAGCAGGTTGCGTCACGATAACGATCAGAGGGCCGGACATCCGGCAGTTCATCCACGCGTAACACGCAGGGCGCCTTCGTCACCCCGGCGAAACAACGAGGGGCTTCCACCGAAACCGCGCTGCGCCAGTCTCATGGCGCATAACCGGCCCACCCCCCGCTACCCACCGGACCGCCCAGGCACCGCCCGCACGGGGCCGTACCGAACCGACGAGGAGACGCCGATGGCCCCAGCCATCACGCTTGCCGCGGAGGCACCCAAGCTGTCTGCCGCGAACACAGGCTTCATGCTCATCTGCTCCGCCCTGGTGCTGATCATGACCCCGGGCCTGGCCTTCTTCTACGGAGGCATGGTCCGCGTCAAGAGCACTCTCAACATGCTGATGATGAGCTTCATCAGCATGGGGATCATCACCATCCTCTGGACGCTCTACGGCTTCTCCCTCGCCTTCGGCACGCACAACGGCCTCATCGGCTGGAACTCCGACTGGTTCGGTCTCAGCCACATCGGTCTGACCGAGCTGTGGCCCGGATACACCATTCCGATCTTCGTGTTCATGGTCTTCCAGATGATGTTCGCCATCATCACCCCGGCTCTGATAAGCGGCGCGCTCGCGGACCGCGTGAAGTTCTCGGCCTGGTGCCTCTTCATCGCCCTGTGGGCCACGATCGTCTACGTCCCGGTCGCCCACTGGGTCTGGGGCGCCGACGGCTGGGCCTTCAAGCTCGGCGTGATCGACTTCGCGGGTGGTACGGCGGTCCACATCAACGCGGGCGCGGCGGCCCTCGGTGTCATCCTCGTCATCGGCAAGCGCGTCGGCTTCAAGAAGGACCCGATGCGCCCGCACAGCCTCCCGCTGGTCATGCTCGGCGCGGGCCTGCTGTGGTTCGGCTGGTTCGGCTTCAACGCGGGCTCCTGGCTCGGCAACGACGACGGCGTCGGCGCGCTGATGTTCGTCAACACCCAGGTCGCCACCGGCGCCGCCATGCTGGCCTGGCTCGCCTACGAGAAGATCCGGCACGGCGCGTTCACCACGCTGGGCGCCGCCTCCGGCGCGGTCGCCGGCCTGGTCGCGATCACCCCGTCCGGCGGCGCGGTCTCCCCGCTCGGCGCGATCGCCGTCGGCGCCATCGCCGGTGTCGCCTGCGCCGCGGCCGTCGGCCTGAAGTTCAAGTTCGGCTACGACGACTCCCTCGACGTCGTCGGCGTCCACATGGTCGGCGGCATCATCGGTTCCCTGCTCATCGGCTTCTTCGCCACCGGCAAGGGCCAGTCCACCGCGACCGGTGTCTTCTACGGCGACCACACCTGGACCCAGCTGTGGAAGCAGTGCGCCGGCGTCGGCGCGGTCCTCGCCTACTCCCTGGTCGTCTCCGCGGTCCTCGCCTTCCTGCTCGACAAGACGATCGGCATGCGGGTCACCGAGGACGAGGAGATCTCCGGTATCGACCAGGCCGAGCACGCCGAGACCGCATACGACTTCAGCGGCGCCGGCGGCGGTGTCATCGGCTCCTCCGCGCACTCCTCGGCCCTGGCCGCCGCCACGCAGACCAAGAAGGTGGACGCATGAAGCTCATCACCGCCGTCGTCAAGCCCCACCGACTGGATGAGATCAAGGAGGCCCTGCAGGCCTTCGGCGTGCACGGACTGACGGTCACCGAGGCCAGCGGTTACGGTCGTCAGCGGGGCCACACCGAGGTCTACCGCGGTGCCGAGTACACCGTCGACCTGGTCCCCAAGATCCGCATCGAGGTTCTGGCCGAGGACGACGACGCCGAGCAGCTGGTCGAGGTCATCGTGAAGGCGGCCCGCACCGGCAAGATCGGTGACGGCAAGGTCTGGTCCCTGCCGGTCGAGACGGCCGTACGGGTGCGCACCGGCGAGCGCGGCCCCGACGCGCTCTGAGGCGACAGCAGAAAAAGACAGGAGTCACTGGGTGACGGGAACGGATGTGCGCACGGAAGCAGAGGACTCGGGACCCAGCGGCTACGCGGCGGCCCGGCTGCGCCTCCTCACCGAGGGGGCGCGGTCCGGGCCGCCGCGCCGTGCCGCCCTCGCCGAACTGACCGACGACTGGCTCGGCGGCCTGTTCTCCGCGGCGGCCGGCGGGCTCCCGGGCGTCTCCCTGGTCGCCGTCGGCGGCTACGGCCGCGGCGAGCTGTCCCCGCGCAGCGACCTGGACCTGCTCCTGCTGCACGACGGCAGTGACACCAAGGCGGTCGCCGCCCTCGCCGACCGCCTCTGGTACCCCATCTGGGACCTCGGCCTCGCCCTCGACCACTCCGTGCGCACCCCGGCGGAGGCCCGCAAGACCGCCACGGACGATGTGAAGGTCCAGCTCGGTCTCCTGGACGCCCGCCGTCTCGCCGGCGATCCCGGCCTCACCGCGGGCCTGCGTACGGCCGTGCTCGCCGACTGGCGCAACCAGGCCCCCAAGCGCCTGCCCGAACTCCAGGAACTCTGCGCCGAGCGCGCCGAGCGCCAGGGCGAGCTGCAGTACCTCCTGGAACCCGACCTCAAGGAGGCCCGCGGCGGCCTGCGGGACGCCACCGCCCTGCGCGCCGTGGCCGCCTCCTGGCTCGCCGACGCCCCGCGCGAGGGCCTCGCCGACGCCCGCCGGCGGCTGCTCGACGTCCGGGACGCGCTGCACCTGGCGACCGGCCGCGCCACCGACCGGCTCGCGCTCCAGGAGCAGGACCAGGTGGCTGCCGAGCTGGGCCTGCTGGACGCGGACACACTGCTCCGGCAGGTCTACGAGTCGGCACGCGTCATCTCGTACGCCAGTGATGTCACCTGGCGCGAGGTAGGGCGCGTGCTGCGTTCGCGCGCCGTCCGTCCGCGCCTGCGCGCCATGCTGGGCGGCGGCAAGCCGGTGGCAGAGAGGTCGCCTCTGGCCGAGGGTGTCGTCGAGCAGGACGGCGAGGTGGTGCTCGCCCGTGCCGCACGCCCCGAGCGCGATCCCGTGCTCCCCTTGCGCGCCGCGGCCGCCGCCGCACAGGCCGGCCTCCCGCTCTCCCTGCACGCCGTACGGCGCATGGCCGCCACCACACGCCCCCTGACCACGCCCTGGCCCGCCGAGGCCCGCGAACAACTGGTCACGCTGCTCGGCTCCGGCCGCCCCACCGTCGAGGTCTGGGAGGCACTGGAGGCGGAGGGCCTGATCAGCCGACTCCTGCCGGACTGGGAACGGGTCCGCTGCCGCCCGCAGCGCAACGCGGTCCATCTCTGGACAGTCGACCGGCACCTCATCGAGACGGCCGTGCGCGCCTCCGAGCTGACCCGCCGCGTCAGCCGACCCGACCTGCTCCTGGTCGCCGCCCTGCTGCACGACATCGGCAAGGGCTGGCCCGGCGACCACTCGGTGGCCGGCGAGATCATCGCCAAGGACGTGGCCGCCCGGATCGGCTTCGACCGCCCGGACGTCGCCGTGCTCTCCCTTCTGGTCCGCCACCACCTGCTGCTCATCGAGACCGCCACCCGCCGCGACCTGGACGACCCGGCCACCGTCCGCTCGGTCGCCGAGGCGGTCGGCACCCAGAGCACCCTGGAGCTGCTGCACGCCCTGACGGAGGCCGACGCCCTGGCCACCGGCCCCGCCGCCTGGTCCTCCTGGCGCGGCTCCCTCGTCGCCGACCTCGTCCGGCGGGCCTCCGCCGTGCTCGCCGGGGACGCCCCCGAGGAGCCGGAGCAGGCCGCGCCCACGGCCGAACAGGAGCGGCTGGCGATCGAGGCGTGCCGCACCGGCGGCCCGGTCCTCGCGCTGCGCGCCCAGAAGGAACCGGCCACCGAGGAGGAGCAGTCCCAGGAACCCCTCGGCGTCGAGCTGCTCATCGCCGTACCCGACCAGCCCGCCGTGCTCCCCGCCGTCGCCGGTGTCCTCGCCGTGCACCGGCTCACCGTCCGCACGGCCGAGCTGCGCACGCTGCGGCTGCCGGACGACGTCGACGAGGGCGCCGTGCTGCTGCTCAACTGGCGGGTCGCCGCCGAGTACGGCTCCCTGCCCCAGGCCGCCCGGCTGCGCGCCGACCTCGTCCGCGCCCTCGACGGCTCCCTGGACATCACCTGCCGCCTCGCCGAACGGGACGCGGCCTACCCCCGCCGGCGAGGCTGGGTCGCCCCGCCGCCCCGGGTGACGGTGGCCCCGGCCGCTTCCCACCACGCCACGGTGATCGAGGTCCGTGCCCAGGACGCCCCGGGCCTGCTGCACCGGATCGGGATGGCCCTGGAGAAGGCGGGGGTGCGGGTGCGGAGCATGCATGTGTCGACCTTGGGGGCCAACGCCGTGGATGCCTTCTACGTCACGACGGGCGCGGGGGAGCCGCTGCCCGGGGAGGACGCCGGGTCACTGGCGCGGGTGCTGGAGGAGACGTTGCGGGCGTGACCTTGCGGGCGTGACCTTGCGGTCATACTCATGCGTTGATCAGTCGTGCTCCCCACAGGCGTGGGGGTGGTCCGCCGGCCCAGCAGGTCCTCAGGATCGCCAGGGCATGGTCCCCGCCGCTGCGGGCTGTACGGTCTCGCCCGCTCTTCACGGCGGGCGAGACCGATTCGCTTGCGGGGCCGGATACCCTGGAGGGCGACCCAGCTTCCGACGCCGAGGACCGACGCCGCCGTGTTCGATACTCTCTCCGACCGCCTTTCAGCCACCTTCAAGTCCCTCAGGGGCAAGGGCAGGCTCAGCGAGGCGGACATCGACGCCACGGCGCGTGAGATTCGCATCGCGCTTCTCGAAGCGGACGTGGCCCTGCCTGTAGTGCGGACGTTCATCAAGAACGTCAAGGAACGGTCCCTCGGAGTCGAGGTCTCCAAGGCCCTCAACCCCGGCCAACAGGTTCTCAAGATCGTCAATGACGAGCTTGTGCAGATTCTCGGCGGCGAGACCCGGCGTCTCCGCTTCGCCAAGCAGCCGCCCACCGTGATCATGCTCGCCGGTCTGCAGGGTGCCGGTAAGACCACCCTCGCGGGCAAGCTCGCCAAGTGGCTCAAGGAGCAGGGACACTCCCCGCTGCTGGTCGCCGCCGACCTCCAGCGCCCGAACGCCGTCAACCAGCTGAGCGTCGTCGCCGAGCGCGCGGGCGTGGCGGTCTTCGCGCCCGAGCCGGGCAACGGCGTCGGCGACCCGGTGCAGGTCGCCAAGGACTCCATCGACTACGCGAAGACCAGGGTCCACGACATCGTGATCGTGGACACCGCCGGCCGCCTCGGCATCGACCAGGAGATGATGCAGCAGGCCGCGGACATCCGTGACGCGGTCAGCCCCGACGAGATCCTGTTCGTCGTCGACGCGATGATCGGTCAGGACGCCGTCAACACCGCCGAGGCCTTCCGCGACGGCGTCGGCTTCGACGGTGTGGTGCTCTCCAAGCTCGACGGTGACGCCCGCGGTGGTGCGGCGCTGTCCATCCGGCAGATCACCGGCAAGCCGATCATGTTCGCGTCGAACGGCGAGAAGCTGGACGACTTCGACGCGTTCCACCCGGACCGGATGGCCTCCCGCATCCTCGACATGGGTGACCTGCTCACCCTGATCGAGCAGGCGGAGAAGACCTTCAGCCAGGAAGAGGCCGCCAAGATGGCCTCGAAGCTGGCGTCCAAGAAGGGCCAGGACTTCACCCTGGACGACTTCCTGGCCCAGATGGAGCAGGTCAGGAAGATGGGCTCCATCTCCAAGCTGCTCGGCATGCTCCCGGGCATGGGCCAGATCAAGGACCAGATCCAGAACATCGACGAGCGGGACGTCGACCGCACCGCCGCGATCATCAAGTCGATGACCCCGGGTGAGCGCCAGGAGCCGACGATCATCAACGGCTCCCGCCGTGCCCGTATCGCCAAGGGTTCCGGTGTCGAGGTCAGCGCGGTGAAGAACTTGGTCGAAAGGTTCTTCGAGGCCCGCAAGATGATGTCCCGCATGGCCCAGGGCGGCGGTATGCCGGGCATGCCGGGGATGCCGGGCATGGGCGGCGGCCCCGGCCGGCAGAAGAAGCAGCAGAAGAAGGCCAAGGGCAAGCAGCGCTCCGGCAACCCGATGAAGCGCCGGCAGCAGGAGCTGGAGGAGGCCCAGCGCCGCGAAGCCGCCGCGCAGGGCGGGAACGCCTTCGGGCTGCCGCAGCAGGGCGGCCAGGACTTCGAGCTGCCGGACGAGTTCAAGAAGTTCATGGGCTGAGTTCACCGCTGGGCATGCCAGGGGTTGGTCATTGTCGTAACGTCCGCATATGACCAACCCCGCCCCGCCGCGCAAGTCGCCCGACCAGCCCTGGCGTACCGAGGGCACGCCCGAGGAGCCGTCGAAGCAGCCGCCCGGCGGGGGCAGGATGCGCGGGGGCTGGTGGCGGCTGATCCTCACCGCGCTGGTCGTGTACCTGATCGCCAACCTGGTGCTGTCGTACTTTGACCAGGCCAACGAGCCGACGATCTCGTACACCGAATTCAGCAAACAGGTCAACGACGGCAACGTCGCCAAGATCTACGCCAAGGGCGACTCGATCCAGGGCCAGCTCAAGAAGGAGCAGAAGAACCCGGACGGCGGCGCCACCTACACCAAGTTCAACACCGAGCGGCCGTCCTTCGCGCATGACGACCTCTGGGCGAACCTGACCAAGCACAGCGTCACTGTCACGGCCGAGCCCGTCGTCCAGCACCGCAGCTTCCTCTCCAACCTGCTGATCTCGCTCGCGCCGATGCTGCTGCTGATCGCCGTGTGGGTCTTCGTCGCCCGGCGGATGAGCGCGGGGCTCGGCGGCGCGGGCGGCATGCTGGGCCGCAAGGCACCGCCGAAGCCGGTCGAGCTGGTGCCGGGGGAGAAGCGCACCACGTTCGAGGACGTGGCCGGCATCGACGAGGTCGAGGGCGAGCTGAACGATGTCGTCGACTTCCTGAAGAACCCCGACGCCTACCGTCGTATGGGCGCCAAGATGCCCCGCGGTGTGCTGCTCGCGGGCCCGCCCGGCACCGGGAAGACGCTGCTCGCGCGCGCCGTCGCCGGCGAGGCGGGCGTGCCCTTCTTCTCGGCCTCGGCGTCCGAGTTCATCGAGATGATCGTGGGCGTGGGCGCCTCCCGCGTACGGGAGCTGTTCGCGGAGGCCCGCAAGGTCGCGCCGTCGATCATCTTCATCGACGAGATCGACACCATCGGGCGGGCCCGCGGCGGCGGCGCGTCGATGGGCGGTCACGACGAGCGCGAGCAGACCCTGAACCAGATCCTCACCGAGATGGACGGCTTCTCCGGCTCGGAGGGCGTCATCGTCATCGCGGCCACCAACCGCGCCGACATCCTCGACCCGGCCCTGACCCGCCCCGGCCGCTTCGACCGCATCGTCCAGGTCTCGCCCCCGGACCGCGGCGGGCGCGAGGCCATCCTGGAGATCCACACCCGCGACATCCCGCTGGCCCGGGACGTCGACCTCGCCCAGGTCGCCCGTACGACCCCGGGCATGACCGGCGCGGATCTGGCCAACCTCGCCAACGAGGCCGCCCTGCTCGCGGTCAAGCGCAAACAGGAGCGCGTGACCCGGTCCGACATGTCCGACGCCCTGGAGAAGGTCCAGCTGGGCGCGGAACGGCCGCTGGTGATGCCCGAGGAGGAACGCCGGCGCACCGCCTACCACGAGAGCGGACACGCCCTGCTGGGCATGCTCCAGCCGGGCGCCGACCCGGTCCGCAAGATCACCATCGTGCCGCGCGGCCGCGCCCTCGGCGTCACCCTGTCCACGCCGGACGCGGACAAGTACGCGTACACCGAGGAGTATCTGCGCGGCCGGATCATCGGCGCGCTCGGCGGCATGGCGGCCGAGCACGTCGTCTACGACGTGATCACCACCGGCTCCGAGAGCGACCTGGAACAGGTCACCAACATCGTGCGCGGGATGGTGTCCCGCTGGGGCATGAGCGAGCGGGTCGGCCGCCTCTCCGCGCTCCCCAACGACGCCCAGCAGGCCTACGGCCTCGCCGCCGCCCCGCAGACCCTCGACGTGATCGACACCGAGATGCGGCGGATCGTGGACGAGTGCTACGAGGAGGCGTGCCGCAAACTCCGCGACCACCGCGGCCAGTTGGACGCCCTCGCCGAGGCGCTGCTCGCGAACGAGACGCTGGAGGAGGCGGACGCGTACCGAATCGCCGGGATCACACGCCTGTCCAAGGACCTCGGCGGGGCCTAGGGCACCCGGGCGACGAGGTAGCGGAAGACGTTCGGCATCCACACGGTCCCGTCCGGGCGCCGGTGCGGATGCAGGGCCTCCGCCAGCTCCTTGTCGACCTGCTTGGCGTCGGTCGCCGCGATCGCCGCGTCGAACAGGCCGGTCGACAGCAGCCCGCGTACGGCGCTGTCGGTGTCGGCGTACCCGAACGGGCAGGCCACTCGCCCCGAGCCGTCCGGCTTCAGCCCGGCCCGCTGGGCGACCTCCTCCAGGTCGTCCCGCCGGGCGGGCCGCCAGCTGCGCGCGCTGCGCAGGGGATCGGCCAGTTTCGTCGCCACCCGCAGCACCGAGGAGGTGGCGCAGCGCTCCGGCGGCCCCCAGCCGGCCAGCACCACGGCGGCCCCGCGCGCGGCCCGCGGCAGCGCGTCCGCCAGCAGTTCGTCGAGCCCCTCGGAGTCCCCCGCGAGGCAGCCGATCGGCTCGAAGACGGTCACCAGGGTGTACGCGGCCGTCTCCGCGTCGGCCACGTCACGGGGCGAGCCGTCCAGGAGCCGCACGGCCGCACGCGCGCGTGGGCGGCTTCTTCCGTCACGCGGACCGGGTCCGGCGGGCGCGCCGCCGCCGGCGCGCGCACCGTGGGCGTCGGGGACGTCGCCGCCTTCGCAGCGTCGACCGTGTCCGCCGGGGATGCCGTCAGCCCGGCCGCGAGGATCGTGTGCGCCGGGTGCGCCGCTGCTTCCGCCGGGCGAACCATGCCCCCCGGGAATGCCGCTTCCGGTGTTTGCGCGCAGGGTGTCCGGCAGCAGGCGGGCGCGGGCGAGTGCGAGCCGTTCGGGGGAGGCGGTGTCGACGCCGGTGACCGCGGCGCCTCTGCCGGCCGCCAGCAGCAGGGCGAGCCCGGAGCCGCAGCGCAGGCCCAGCAGCCGGGTGGCAGGGCCCACTTCGAGTCGTTCGTGGACGGCTTCGTAGAGCGGCACCAGCATCCGCTCCTGGATCTCGGACCAGTCACGCGCGCGTGCGCACAGGTCCACGCGGGGTGCGGAATCCGCGTGCGACGCGTGCTGGCGCACGAGCGTAGGTGTCATAGGTAAGCGCCCCAATCCGCCGACAGTTCGCCGCTGTGCCCGGTTGCGTGGCCCCCGTGCCGTGCGCGCGTACTTCCCACGTATGCCAGGTAACTCCCGGCTCGCGGCCCCGTCCAGGGGGCGTGTGGCCCCGCTTGGGGTCCGGGCCCGGGTGTGGCGAGATTTCACATCCCGGCAACCTGGATGGCCGTACGGTGTCCGCTTCGGGCGGAACGGGCCGGTGCCGGGGGGTCGGGCCATGCGGGGTAACGTCACGCGCGTCATGAACGCTGACCGAGGTGAGGCTTCGCGCCGAGGGCGGCCGAAAGGTCTCTTGCGTCATCGGCGTCCACTGTGACGCGGAGACGTACTGGCGAGGTCGTAGTGCGGACTACGCACCGGCTTGGTATGACCTGTGAGGCTTCTCCGCAGATCAGCGCACCCGCCCTCGTCCGGACGCATCAGCGGCAACTGACGGGTACGTGCAAATTATTTGGGATGCCCCGGAATAGGAACACAGCGGCACCCCCGCTCGTTGTCATTACGTGAGCACGACACAGACACCACCTGTTCTCGCCGCAGAGCTGGCGCAGGCGTGGGCCGACATTCAGCGGTACCACCCCGAGCTGCCGGACCTTGCCGCGCCAGAGTCCCTGATCGGAGAGTCGTCGTCCGCGTGCGGTCACGAACTCTCCTTCGAGCGACTGCTCCATGAGGCAGTCCACGGCATCGCCGCCGCCCGTGGGATCCGCGACACCTCCCGGGCCGGCCGCTATCACAACCGCCGCTTCCTCGCGATCGCCGAGGAGCTGGGCCTCGACCACCCCGAGGAGCCGCACCCGAGCAGCGGCTTCTCCCTGGTCACGCTCAATCCCGAGGCCAAGCGGCGCTACCGCCCGACCATCGAGCGGCTCCAGCGCGCGCTGAAGGCCCACACGGCGGCGACGACGTCGGACACCACCCGCAGCTTCCGCGGCCCGGCCGCCCGGCACGGCTCCTCCGGTGGTGGTGTCCGCGTCAAGGCGGTCTGCGACTGCGGCCGCAACGTCCGCGTGGTCCCCTCGGTCCTGGCCCAGGCCCCCATCGTCTGCGGCGGCTGCGGCAAGCCGTTCCGCATCCCGGAGGTCGCGGGAGCGGCGTAATCGCGAGACGGGCCATGGAGTACCGGCATCTCGTGGGTGCCGGATCGTGGACAGCGATGAGCCGGGCGGCGCACCCGACGTGAGGTCATCTCCACGCCGGGTGCCTCACCGGCATGCCCAGGCGCAGCTCGCCTCCCCCTCGGCCGGAGGCAACCCACGGGGTATGGCACAATGGCTAGCTGTACTCGACAGCCGCACAGGACCCCTCTCTCCTCCGGCTGACGCGTCCATCGGGCACTCGGGTACCGCAACCCCACGCGGCAATCTCGCCGTGCCCAACCACGTCAATTCCAGGAGAATCCACTCCCGTGGCAGTCAAGATCAAGCTGAAGCGTCTGGGCAAGATCCGTTCGCCTCACTACCGCATCGTCGTCGCCGACTCCCGTACCCGCCGTGACGGCCGGGCCATCGAGGAGATCGGCAAGTACCACCCGACCTACAACCCGTCGGTCATCGAGGTGGACGCCGACCGCGTGGCGTACTGGCTGGGTGTCGGCGCGCAGCCGACCGAGCCCGTTCTCGCCATCCTGAAGAAGACCGGCGACTGGCAGAAGTTCAAGGGCGAGCCCGCCCCGGCGCCGCTGCTCGTGGCCGCTCCGAAGGCCGCCCGTCCGTCGTTCGAGGCGCTCGGCGGTGACGACGAGGGCAAGGGTGAGGCGATCACCCAGAAGAAGAAGGCTGAGAAGAAGGACGAGGCCGCTGCCGAGTCCGAGTCGACCGAGGCCTGAGCAGCATGCTCGAAGAGGCGCTTGAGCACCTCGTGAAGGGCATCGTCGACAACCCTGACGATGTGCAGGTCGCCTCGCGCAACCTGCGCCGCGGGCGCGTGCTGGAGGTCCGGGTCCACCCCGACGACCTCGGCAAGGTGATCGGCCGCAACGGCCGTACCGCGCGCGCCCTGCGCACCGTCGTGGGCGCCATCGGCGGTCGCGGTGTCCGCGTCGACCTCGTCGACGTGGACCACGTCCGCTGACGCTTCATTGCAACCGGCTCGGGCCGGGGAGGGCCACTGGGCCGTCCCCGGCCCGCAGTCGTATGACAGGAGATCAAGCACAGTGCAGCTCGTAGTCGCACGGATCGGCCGTGCCCACGGCATCAAGGGCGAGGTCACCGTCGAGGTACGCACCGACGAGCCGGAGCTGCGGCTCGCGCCGGGCGCCGTCCTGGCCACCGATCCGGCTTCCACCGGTCCTCTCACCATCGCCACCGGCCGGGTGCACAGCGGCCGTCTCCTCCTGCGCTTCGAGGGCGTGGCCGACCGCAGCGCCGCCGAGGCCCTGCGCAACACCCTCCTGATCGCCGACGTCGACCCGGAGGAGCTGCCCGAGGGCGAGGACGAGTACTACGACCACCAGCTCATGGACCTCGACGTGGTCACCGAGGACGGCGAGGAGGTCGGCCGGATCACGGAGATCTCGCATCTGCCCTCCCAGGACCTGTTCATCGTGGAGCGCCCGGACGGGACCGAGGTGCTGATCCCCTTCGTGGAGGAGATCGTCACCGAGATCGACCTGGAGGAGCAGAGGGCGGTCATCGCGCCCCCGCCCGGCCTGATCGACGACCGCGCCGAGATCGACTCGTCGAAGGACTCGGGAGACGAGTCGTAATGCGTCTCGACGTCGTCACGATCTTCCCCGAGTACCTGGAGCCCCTGAACGTCTCCCTGGTCGGCAAGGCACGCGCGCGTGGACAGCTGAACGTCCAGGTGCACGACCTGCGCGCGTGGACGTACGACCGGCACAACACGGTCGACGACACGCCGTACGGCGGCGGCCCCGGCATGGTCATGAAGACCGAGCCCTGGGGCGACGCCCTGGACTCGATCCTCGCCGACGGCTACGAGACCGGTGCCCGGGGACCCGCGCTGATCGTCCCCACCCCGAGCGGCCGCCCCTTCACCCAGGAACTCGCCGTCGAACTCTCCGAGCGCCCCTGGCTGGTCTTCACCCCGGCCCGCTACGAGGGCATCGACCGGCGCGTGATGGACGAGTACGCGACCCGCATGCCGGTGTACGAGGTGTCCATCGGCGACTACGTCCTCGCCGGCGGCGAGGCGGCCGTACTCGTCATCACGGAGGCCGTCGCCCGGCTGCTGCCCGGCGTCCTCGGCAACGCCGAGTCCCACCGTGACGACTCCTTCGCGCCCGGCGCGATGGCGAGCCTCCTGGAAGGCCCCGTCTACACCAAGCCGCCCGTCTGGCGCAGCCGGGACATCCCGGACGTGCTGCTCAGCGGCCACCACGGCAAGATCGCCCGCTGGCGCCGCGACGAGGCCCTGCGCCGTACGACCGCCCACCGGCCCGACCTCATCGAGCGCTGCGAGCCCAAGGCCTTCGACAAGAAGGACCGCGAGATGCTGTCCATCCTGGGCTGGGAACCGGATCCGGCGGGGGAGCCGTACGGCCGATTTTGGCGGCGGGCCGAGGGCGTGGAAGAATAGACCGCTGTTGTGCGCCCGTCCGGCGTGCGCCCCTGCCGCAGGGGGACACGACGCCCGCCCCGACCCGCACACGACTTCGTGCAAACACCTAGTTGCCGTTGATGACCTGTGGCATCAGCGAAGAAAGCAGACGAAATGTCTCACCTGCTCGACACCGTCGACGCCGCGTCGCTGCGCAGCGACATCCCGGCCTTCCGCCCGGGCGACACCGTCAACGTCCACGTGCGCGTCATCGAGGGCAACCGCTCCCGTGTGCAGCAGTTCAAGGGCGTTGTGATCCGCCGCCAGGGCTCTGGTGTCCGCGAGACCTTCACGGTCCGCAAGGTCTCGTTCTCCGTCGGCGTCGAGCGCACCTTCCCGGTGCACACCCCGATCGTCGAGAAGATCGAGCTGGTCACCCGCGGTGACGTGCGTCGCGCCAAGCTCTACTACCTCCGTGACCTGCGCGGCAAGGCCGCGAAGATCAAGGAGAAGCGCGAGAGCTGAGCGCTTCCCCGGTGTCACGGCCCTCACCGGGGCCACAGCGGGGCCGGATAGCATCTGGCTCCGATGGACACCGAAGCACAGCCGACGGAACGCGACCGCTCCTCCCACCCGGAATCCCCGGGGCCGGAGGGACGGTCGCGTTTCGCGTTGGTGACGCGGATCGCCGACTGGCTGCCGGGCGGCCGGATCACCCTCACCCTCTTCGCCTGCCTGCTGTTTTTGCTGGTCCTCAACGCTTTCGTGGTGCAACCGTTCCAGATTCCGAGCGGATCCATGGAACAGGGGTTGAGGATCGGGGACCGCGTTCTCGTAAATAAGTTGGCGTACCGTTTCGGTGCCCAGCCGCGCCGCGGCGACGTGATCGTGTTCGACGGCACCGGGTACTTCGGGGACGCCGACTACATCAAGCGCGTTGTCGGGGTGGGGGGAGACCATGTGGTCTGCTGCGACAAGAAGGGACGGATCGAGGTGAACGGCCGCACGGTCGACGAGTCCGCGTTCCTGTACCCCGGGGACACCGCCTCCAGCGTGCCCTTCGACGTCGCCGTGCCCGCCGGCCGCCTCTTCGTCCTCGGCGACCACCGCAGCGACTCCAGCGACTCCCGGGACCATCTCGGTTCCCCCGGCGGCGGCATGATCCCGGTCGGTGACGTCATCGGCCGCGCCGACTGGATCCTGTGGCCCTACGCGCACTGGACCCACCTGACGCGGCCCTCCGCCTACGCGCGCGTGCCCACACCGGGCGGTGCGCATGGGTAACCGCGGCAAACCGCGCGGGGTGCCCAGTGACCCCGCCGACAACCTGCTGCCCACCGGCTCGCGCCGCACCTCCACGCCCGGCGGCGGCCGTACGCGCGCGGAGCGGCGCAAACTCCAGCGCAAGGTCAAGCGCAAGCGCCGCCGTTCAGCCGTTCGGGAGATCCCCCTTCTGGTCGGTGTGGCCGTGCTGATAGCGCTGGTCCTGAAGACGTTCCTGGTCCAGGCGTTCGTGATCCCGTCCGGCTCGATGGAGCAGACGATCCGGATCGGCGACCGCGTCCTGGTCGACAAGTTCACCCCGTGGTTCGGCTCCAAGCCGCAGCGCGGAGACGTCGTCGTCTTCCACGACCCGGGCGGCTGGCTGGCCGACGAACAGACAGCCAAGAAGCACGACCCCGTCGTCGTCAAGCAGCTCAAGGAAGGCCTCACCTTCATCGGCCTGCTGCCGTCCGACAACGAGAAGGACCTGATCAAGCGCGTCATCGGGGTCGGCGGTGATCACGTCAAGTGCTGTGACGCGCAGGGCCGGCTCACCGTCAACGGCGTACCCCTCACCGAAGCGGGCTACATCTATCCAGGGGACGCCCCGTCCGCCCAGCCCTTCGACATCACCGTCCCCAAGGGGCGGCTGTGGGTGATGGGCGACCACCGGGGCAACTCCGCGGACTCCCGCTTCCACCAGAACACGCCGTACGGCGGAACGGTCTCCGAGCAGTCGGTCGTGGGCCGGGCCGTCGCCATCGGCTGGCCGATCGGCCACTGGACACGCCTGCAGGAACCTAAAACCTTCGCAAGCGTCGCCAACCCCGTGTCGGGCGTGACCGCCGGTCCCCAGCTGTCGCATAGGGTTGCCTCCGAGAATCCGAACGGAATATCCCAGCTCCCGACCCCTGCGGAACTCCCGCTCGTTATGGGAGTGGTGGGCCTGCACCGCATGCGGGGCAGGCAGCGGCACAGAGTGAGGAGTTGGCGTGGGGGATGTGGCGGTTGGCGCACGGTCGGGGCACGACGGCGAGGAGCACCGCGGACACCCCGTGGAAGCGAACGCCCCCGTGCCGGACGGCGCCATGACCTCAGAGAATGACCCGGCGGGCGGCCAGGACGGGCCCGGCGAGGAGCAGCGGCCCCCGGCCGGGGCCGCGGGTGCGGGCGAGGCGGTCGGCCGGCCGAAGAAGCAGCCGCGCTCCTTCTGGAAGGAGCTGCCGATCCTCGTCGTGATCGCGCTGGTCCTGGCGCTGCTGATCAAGACGTTCCTGGTGCAGGCGTTCTCGATCCCGTCCGCCTCGATGCAGAACACCCTCCAGGTGGGTGACCGCGTCCTGGTCGACAAGCTCACCCCGTGGTTCGGCTCCAAGCCGGAGCGTGGCGAGGTCGTGGTCTTCCACGACCCGGACGACTGGCTGGCGGGCGAGCCCGCGCCGACCCCGAACGCCGTGCAGAAGGTCCTCAGCTGGATCGGCCTGATGCCGTCCGCCAACGAGAAGGACCTGATCAAGCGTGTGATCGGCGTCGGCGGCGACACCGTGCAGTGCAAGGGCACCGGCCCGCTGATGGTCAACGGCCACGCGCTGAACGAGCCGTATGTCTACGCCGGCAACACCCCGTGCACCGATGACGAACTCGGCGGCCAGTTCAAGGTGAAGGTCCCCAAGGGCTACATCTGGGTGATGGGCGACCACCGCCAGAACTCCCGCGACTCCCGGTACAACCAGTCCGACAAGCACCACGGCATGGTCCCGGTCAACGACGTCGTGGGCCGCGCGATCGTCAAGGCCTGGCCGATCACCCGCTGGGGCACCCTGCCGATCCCGGACACCTTCGACCAGTCGGGCATCTCCCAGCAGTCCTCGGCGTCCGCCGCTCTGACGGTGGCCCCGCAGGGCGTGGCCGTCGCGGCGGTGCTGCCGGTGGTGGTGTGGCGGCGGCGCAGGGCGGCGAAGTCGGAGCGCGGCTGAGCCCTGGTGGACGCCCTGCCGGACGGAGTCACCCGGATGGCTGGGCAAGCCCCTGTACCGCCGGGTAGGGTCCGGGTCCATGAGTGGTGAGAGCAGGCATGGGCTCGGACATCGGCTGTCCGGAGTGGCCGTGGCACTGGGTCTGGTGCTGTTCCTCGGAGGCTTCGCCTGGGCAGCGGTGAGCTACCGGCCGTACACCGTGCCCACCAGCTCCATGACGCCCACGATCGACGCCGGCGACCGGGTGCTGGCGCAGAAGGTCGACGGCGGCGAGGTGCGGCGCGGTGACGTCGTCGTCTTCGAGGACAAGAGCTGGGTCACCAACTCCAAGGTGGTCAAGCGCGTGGTCGCGGTCGGCGGCGACACCGTCTCCTGCTGCACCGACGGCAAGCTGACCGTCAACGGCAAGCAGATCGACGAAACCTATCTGCCCAAGGGCAGCCTGGCCGAGAACCAGAACTTCCCCACGGTGAAGGTCCCCGACGGCCGGCTGTTCCTGCTCGGTGACGAGCGCCAGGGCTCCCTGGACTCCACGGCCCACCTCACCGACGCGGCCAAGGGCACGGTCTCCCGCGACGCCGTGACCGCCCGGGTGGACGCCGTGGTCTGGCCCTGGAAGGGCTCGCTCAAGAGCCCCACCGGCTTCGAGTCCCTTGGCGCCCTCTCCCAGCCCGGCCCGCTGGACACGATCGAGCTGCTGATCCTCTCCGGCGCCGTCCTGGTCCTGGTGGGCGGCGCCTACGGTCCGATCGCTGGCCGCCTGGGCCGCCGCTCCCGCACCCGCGGCGCCCGCCCGGAGGCGGCCGGTGTGCGCTGAGCCCGCGCGGACCGGTGAGGAGTCGTACGAGGGCGGTCTGCGCAGGGTGGCCCGGGTGGTGCTCCTCGACCCGGAGGACCGCATCCTGCTGCTGCACGGCCATGAGCCGGAGGATCCGGCCGACGACTGGTGGTTCACCCCGGGCGGCGGTCTCGAAGGCGCCGAGACGCGTGCGGAGGCCGCGCTCAGGGAGCTGGCCGAGGAGACCGGCATCACCGACGTGGAACTCGGCCCGGTGCTGTGGCGGCGCAGGTGCTCCTTCCCGTTCGCGGGCCGCCGCTGGGACCAGGACGAGTGGTACTACCTGGCCCGTACGACCCAGACGGAGACCGAGGCCCAGGGCCTGACGGATCTTGAGCGGCGCAGCGTCGCCGGAGCACGCTGGTGGACGTGTCAGGAACTGACCCGGGCACATGAGACGGTGTATCCGACCAGACTCGCCGAGCTGTTGCGCACGCTGCTCGACGAAGGTCCCCCGGCCGGTCCTGTGACCCTCGACGCGGAAATCGTCTGAGGGCCCGTCGGACTGGCGCACAATGGTGGGATCGCACGGCTGAAGGGGAACATGCCATGAGCGCCGAGGACCTCGAGAAGTACGAGACCGAGATGGAGCTGAAGCTCTACCGGGAGTACCGAGACGTCGTCGGTCTGTTCAAATATGTGATCGAGACCGAGCGGCGCTTCTACCTCACCAATGACTACGAGATGCAGGTGCACTCGGTCCAGGGCGAGGTGTTCTTCGAGGTGTCGATGGCCGATGCCTGGGTCTGGGACATGTATCGGCCGGCCCGCTTCGTCAAGCAGGTCAGGGTCCTCACGTTCAAGGACGTGAACATTGAGGAGCTGAACAAGAGCGATCTGGAGCTGCCGGGCGGGTGACGGTGTTTTCCACAACCGCTGAGTAGCCCACCAAGATCAACATCTGTGGCCGGGATGCGTGACCGTTGGCGCCGGAGGTGGTGCCGACATGAGCAACGCACGCAGCGCGCTCGGCAGGTACGGCGAGGAGCTGGCCGCACGGCGGCTGGCCGAGGCCGGAATGGCAGTGCTGGAGCGCAACTGGCGCTCCGGCAGGTCCGGTGAGATCGACATCGTGGCCAGGGACGGTGACGTCCTGGTCGTGTGCGAGGTGAAGACCCGCAGGGGCGGCTCCTTCGAGCATCCGATGGCCGCGGTGACCCCTGAGAAGGCGGCCCGGCTGCGCAAACTGGCCGAGCACTGGATCCAGGCCCACGGCGGGGCACCGCCGGGCGGCGTCCGGATCGACCTGATCGGCGTCCTGCTGCCCCAGCGCGGCGCCCCGTCCGTCGAGCATGTGCGGGGGGTGGCCTGAATGGGATTCGCCCGCACCTGCTCGGTGGCCCTCGTCGGCGTCGAGGGCGTCGTCGTAGAGGTCCAGGCCGATCTCGAACCCGGTGTCGCGGCCTTCACCCTGGTCGGCCTCCCGGACAAGAGCCTGACAGAAAGCCGCGACCGGGTCCGGGCGGCGGTGGTGAACTCGGGCGGCGAGTGGCCGCAGAAGAAGCTCACCGTCGGACTCAGCCCGGCGTCGGTGCCCAAAGCCGGCTCCGGCTTCGACCTGGCCGTCGCCTGCGCGGTGCTCGGCGCCGCCGAACGGATCGATCCACGTGTCCTTTCGGACATCGTGATGATCGGGGAGCTGGGCCTGGACGGCCGGGTCCGACCGGTCCGCGGCATCCTGCCGGCCGTGCTCGCCGCGGCCGACGCCGGGTACGAACAAGTGGTCGTGCCCGAGTGCGCCGCCGCCGAGGCCTCGCTGGTCCCCGGCGTCTCGGTGCTCGGCGTCCGCAGTCTGCGGCAGCTCATCGCCGTCCTCACCGAGGAACCCGTCCCCGACGAGGAGCCGGACGAACAGGGCCGCCCGGACCCCCTTCTGGCCGGCCTGCGCATGCCCGGCACGGGTGCGGCCACCGGCGTGCACAGCCTCGGCGCCGCCCAGCACGACCACGATCACGACCTGGCGGACGTCGTGGGCCAGACCTCGGCCCGTACGGCCGTGGAGGTGGCCGCCGCCGGCGGACACCACCTGTTCCTCGAAGGGCCGCCCGGCGCGGGCAAGACCATGCTCGCCGAACGGCTGCCCGCCGTCCTGCCCCGGCTCACCAGGGAGGAGTCCCTGGAGGTCACGGCGGTCCACTCGGTGGCCGGGCTGCTGCCGCCGGGCAAGCCGCTCATCGACGTCGCCCCCTACTGCGCCCCGCACCACTCGGCCACGATGCAGTCACTCGTCGGCGGAGGCCCCGGCATCGCACGACCCGGAGCGGTCTCCCTCGCCCACCGCGGCGTGCTGTTCCTGGACGAGGCACCCGAGTTCCACAGCCAGACCCTGGACGCCCTGCGGCAGCCGCTGGAGTCGGGGCACGTGGTGATCGCGCGCAGCGCGGGTGTGGTCCGCTTCCCGGCACGCTTCCTCATGGTGCTGGCGGCCAACCCCTGCCCCTGCGGCCGCTTCTCGCAGCGCGACGCCCTGTGCGAATGCCCGCCGTCGGTGATCCGCCGCTACCAGTCCCGGCTCTCCGGCCCGCTGCTGGACCGGGTGGATCTGCGTGTCGAGGTCGACCCGGTCACCCGGGCCGAACTCACCGACCCCGGCGCCCGGGGCGAGTCCACGGCGACCGTGGCCGAGCGCGTACGGCAGGCACGCGAGCGCACCGCGGCCCGCCTGGCCGGAACACCGTGGCGCACCAACAGCGAAGTGCCCGGCCGGGAGCTGCGCAGCCGCTATCACGCCGTGGCCGGCGCGATGAACGAGGCCGAGCGCAACCTTGAGCGCGGTGTGCTCACCGCCCGCGGCATCGACCGGGTCCTGCGCGTCGCCTGGACGGTCGCCGACCTCGTCGGGCACGACCGTCCGGACGCGTCCGACGTCGCCCTGGCCCTTCAGCTGCGCACCGGAGTCCCCCGAGGGGTGCCGATGGCCATCGGGGCGCTGGCATGAGCACGGGCGAGGACCTCGAAGACGACGTGCTCGGACGGGTCTTTCTCTGCCGGGTCGTCGAGCCGGGGGACGAGGCCGGGGGACGGTGGGTTCGGGAGTTCGGGGTGGGGGAGGTGGTGCGGCGGTTGACGGCGGGGGCGGAGGCGTTGCCAGGGGTGAGCGAGGTCCGGTGGGCCGGGCTGGTCGCGCGGGCCCGGCGGGCCGAGCCGGAGCGGGATCTCGCCGTGGCCCGGGCCGCGGGGGCGCGGTTTGTGGGGCCGGGGGACACCGAGTGGCCCAGGCAGCTCGATGATCTGGGGGACGCCCGGCCGATCGGGCTGTGGGTGCGCGGCCGGCCCGGTCTGCGGATATGGGCGCTCCGGTCCGTGGCCGTGGTGGGCGCCCGCGCCTGCACCGAGTACGGCACCCATGTCGCCGCCACCCTCTCCGCGGGGCTCGCCGAGCGTGGCTGGGTCGTGGTCTCGGGCGGTGCGTACGGCATCGACGGCGCCGCCCACAGAGGCGCCCTCGCCGCCCGCGGAGCCACCGTCGCGGTCCTGGCCTGCGGCGTCGACCGCCCCTACCCACGCGGTCATACCGCACTGATCGAAAGGATCGCGGAGCAGGGACTGGTGGTCGGTGAGCTGCCCCCGGGAGACCATCCGACGCCGAGCCGGTTCATCCTCCGCAACCGCGTCATCGCCGCCCTGACCAGGGGCACCGTCGTCGTGGAGGCCGCCTGCCGCAGCGGCTCGCTGGCCACCGCGCGGGCCGCACAGCGCCTCGGCCGGTTCACCATGGGCGTGCCCGGCCCCGTCACCAGCGCACTCTCCGCCGGTGTCCACGACATGCTGCGCGGCGAGGCCGCCCTGGTCACCGATGCCGCGGAAGTCGTGGAACTGGTGGGTGACATCGGTGAGCTGGCGCCGGCCCGCCGCGGCCCCGTCCTCCCGCGCGACCTGCTGGCACCCGCCGCCCGGGCGGTCCTCGCGGCCCTGCCCGGCGACCGCGCGGCCTCCGTCGAGGAGATCGCGCTCTCCACGCCGACCACGCGGGACGAGGCGATCGCGAGACTGTACGAACTCCGAGCACTTGGTTACGTCGAACGACACGGCGACGGCTGGAAGTTGACACGCCAGGCGGTGATATCGGTCCGTACCGGTCGTGGCCCGTGCTGACCGAGCGTGTTCGGCCGTCCGGGGGAACCCCCGACGCCCTTGATGTTTCCCGGAGTTGACGCTCCGGCCGGTCACGCAGAGCGAGTCGCGGGAAGCGCGCGTGCGGCCGGTCGGAGCGCCCCGCGACCGAGTGGAGCGTCGCTGTTCGCACACCGCGACAGCTCAGTCACGCTACGCTCACGAGGCGATGACACAGATCCCGCCAACTCGGCACCGGACCGACAGCTCACCCAGGTAGCCCACTCCCCCCACCGAACCCCATCCCGTCCCACTTAGCGGCACTTCACAGCACTTCACGGCAGAACGGCACAAGGCGACGAATGCCCCAGCACACCTCCGGGTCCGACCGGGCGGCGATCCCCCCAGCCGCCCGCGACGGTGGCAGCGTGCGGCCGCCCGCTCCCTCGACGCTCGACGAGCTGTGGCGGTCGTACAAGGCGACGGGGGACGACCGGCTGCGGGAGCAGCTGATCCTGCACTACTCGCCGCTCGTGAAATACGTCGCGGGACGGGTGAGCGTCGGGCTGCCGCCCAATGTGGAGCAGGCCGACTTCGTCTCCTCCGGCGTCTTCGGGCTGATCGACGCGATCGAGAAGTTCGACATCGACCGGGAGATCAAGTTCGAGACCTACGCGATCACCCGGATCCGGGGCGCGATGATCGACGAGCTGCGGGCGCTGGACTGGATTCCGCGGTCGGTACGGCAGAAGGCGCGCAACGTGGAACGGGCCTACGCCACCCTGGAAGCGCGGCTGCGGCGTACTCCGAACGAGGGTGAGGTCGCCGCGGAGCTGGGCATGGAGGTCGATGAACTCCATGCCGTGTTCAGCCAGTTGTCGCTGGCCAACGTGGTCGCGCTGGAGGAGCTGCTGCACGTCGGCAGCGAGGGCGGGGACCGGCTCAGCCTCATGGACACGCTGGAGGACACCGCCGCGGACAATCCGGTGGAGGTGGCCGAGGACCGGGAGCTGCGGAGATTTCTCGCGCGGGCCATCAACACCCTGCCCGAGCGGGAGAAGACCGTGGTCACGCTGTACTACTACGAGGGGCTCACCCTCGCCGAGATCGGCAATGTGCTCGGGGTCACCGAGAGCCGGGTCAGCCAGATCCACACCAAGTCGGTGCTGCAGCTGCGCGCCAAGCTGGCGAGCTTCGGGCGCTGAGTCTTCCCTTTCCGGGACGCGGTGTCCGTAAAGTGGTTGACGTGCCAAGGATTCGAGCGGCCTCCGTGGCCGAGCACCGGTCGATGCAGCGAGCCGCCCTGCTGGACGCGGCTCGGTCATTGCTGTCCGAGGGCGGGACGGAGGCCCTGACCTTCCCGGCCCTCGCCGAGCGCACGGGGCTGGCTCGCTCGTCCGTGTACGAGTACTTCCGGTCGCGGGCCGCCGTGGTCGAGGAGCTGTGCGAGGTCGACTTTCCGCTGTGGGCGGCGGAGGTGGCCGCCGCGATGGAGCGGACCGACTCGGCCGAGGGCAAGGTCGAGGCGTATGTGCGGCAGCAACTGGCGCTGGTCGGGGACCGGCGGCACCGGGCGGTCGTCGCCATCTCCGCGAGTGAGCTGGACGCCGGGGCACGGGAGAAGATCCGGGCGGCGCACGGCGGGCTGGTCACGATGATCGCCGAGGCGCTCGGGGAGATGGGGCATGAGCAGCCTCGGCTCGCGGCGATGTTGCTGCAGGGGGTGGTGGACGCGGCGGTGCGGCGCATCGAGCTGGGCGCCGCCGAGGATCCCGCGGCCATCACCGATGCGGCGGTGGCCATGGCACTGCGGGGCGTGAAGGGCTGAGGCCCGCTGGGGCGGGCGCGGTTACGCGGGAATCGGTACCCCCAGTACGGGCAGCAGCCTCGCCGGCCCCCTGTGCAAAAGCCAAGGCGGGAGCAGGGACAGCGGGTCCAGGTAGGTCTTTCCCCGGCGCAGGCCCCAGTGCAGGCATGCCGTGGCGCAGTGGGAGCCCCTCGGATCCGTCGGGTCCACCGTGCCGACCACCTCGCCCGCCTCCACCTCGTCCCCCTTTCGGACCGACGCAGTCACCGGCTCGTACGTCGTACGCAGATCCGTGCCCGACAGGTCGACCGAGACGACCCCGCGCCCCGCCACCCGCCCCGCGAACGACACCCGTCCCGGTGCGACCGCCCGTACCGGGGAACCGGCCGGCGCCGACAGGTCCACGCCCCGATGGCCGGGGCCGTACGGCGTGGACGGTGGCTCCCAGCCCCGCAACACCAAGGGGCGGACGCCCACCGGCCAGGTGCGGGCGATGGCCGGGACCGGGGCCTGAGGGGGTGGGGCCGGGGCCGCAGGAGGAGGATCCGCCCAGGCCCAGCCGGGCAGCAGGGCCGCCCACGCCAGACCGAGAAGCAGACCTGCTGACACCAGGGCGTATCGCATCGCTCGTCGCATGCGACGACCCTCCCGCACCCCGCCGATCATGGCCGGAGTCTGTGGACTACTCCCCGGTTGGGGGCAGTGGCGTCACCCGGTGCCCCGGCGGTCCCGTACACTTCTTCTGGCGATCCGGGTCACCGGGTCGACTTCGCACGCCCCGACACCAGGCCTTCACACGGTCGGTGTCAGCGCCTCTCGGTCCTCAGCGGCAAGGCGCGTCGCGGGCGTCAGGCGCGGGAGCCGTCCGGCATCCGCGGCACAACCGAGAAACTCAAGGAGATACGGCCATGGCCGTCGTCACGATGCGGGAGCTGCTGGAGAGCGGCGTCCACTTCGGTCACCAGACCCGTCGCTGGAACCCGAAGATGAAGCGCTTCATCTTCACCGAGCGCAACGGCATCTACATCATCGACCTGCTCCAGTCGCTGTCGTACATCGACCGCGCCTACGAGTTCGTCAAGGAGACCGTCGCCCACGGCGGCACGGTCATGTTCGTCGGCACCAAGAAGCAGGCGCAGGAGGCCATCGCCGAGCAGGCCACCCGCGTCGGCATGCCCTACGTCAACCAGCGCTGGCTGGGCGGCATGCTCACCAACTTCTCGACCGTCTACAAGCGTCTGCAGCGCCTCAAGGAGCTTGAGCAGATCGACTTCGAGGACGTCGCCGCGTCCGGTCTGACCAAGAAGGAGCTTCTCGTGCTCTCGCGCGAGAAGGCCAAGCTGGAGAAGACCCTCGGTGGTATCCGCGAGATGCAGAAGGTGCCGAGCGCCGTCTGGATCGTGGACACCAAGAAGGAGCACATCGCCGTTGGCGAGGCCCGGAAGCTGAACATCCCGGTCGTCGCGATCCTCGACACCAACTGCGACCCCGACGAGGTCGACTACAAGATCCCGGGCAACGACGACGCGATCCGCTCCGTCACCCTGCTCACCCGCGTGATCGCCGACGCCGTCGCCGAGGGCCTCATCTCCCGCTCTCGCGTCGCCACCGGTGACAAGGGCGAGAAGGCCGCGGGCGAGCCGCTCGCCGAGTGGGAGCGCGACCTGCTCGAGGGTGAGAAGAAGGACGAGGCCCCCGCTACCGAGGCCGCTCCGGCTACCGAGGCCGCTGAGGCTGCTCCGGCCGCCGACGCCGCGCCGGCCGAGGAGAAGGCCGCCGAGGGCGAGCAGGCCTGACGCACGCGTTGACGGCGGGGGCGGTACATCCCACAGCGCCTTCGGCGCGGTGAAGTCCGCCCCCGCTGTTCACCCGTAGGTCTGCGCGCCGTACGCGCTCCGCGTTCCTATGTGGAGTGCACACCGTGCTGATCTGAAGATCTTCCAGACTTCGAGAAAGACTCACAGACTCATGGCGAACTACACCGCCGCCGACGTCAAGAAGCTCCGTGAGCTGACCGGCGCCGGCATGATGGACTGCAAGAAGGCGCTGGACGAGGCCGAGGGCAACGTCGACAAGGCCGTCGAAGCGCTGCGCATCAAGGGCCAGAAGGGCGTCGCCAAGCGCGAGGGCCGCTCCGCCGAGAACGGCGCCGTCGTCTCCATCATCGCCGACGACAACTCCTCCGGCGTCCTGGTCGAGCTGAAGTGCGAGACGGACTTCGTCGCCAAGGGCGAGAAGTTCCAGGCCGTGGCCAAGGCCATCGCCGAGCACGTCGCCAAGACCTCCCCGGCCGACCTCGACGCCCTGCTCGCCTCCGAGATCGAGGCCGGCAAGACCGTTCAGGCGTTCGTGGACGAGGCCAACGCCAACCTCGGCGAGAAGATCGTCCTGGACCGCTTCGCGCAGTTCGCCGACGGCTTCGTGCTCGCCTACATGCACCGCACCATGCCCGACCTGCCCCCGCAGATCGGTGTCCTGGTCGAGCTGGACAAGCCGAACGCCGAGGTCGCCAAGGGCGTCGCCCAGCACATCGCCGCCTTCGCGCCGAAGTACCTCGCCAAGGAGGACGTGCCGGCCGAGGTCGTCGAGACCGAGCGCCGCGTCGCCGAGGAGACCACCCGCGCCGAGGGCAAGCCCGAGGCCGCGATCGCCAAGATCGTCGAGGGTCGACTCAACGGCTTCTTCAAGGACGCCACCCTGCTCGGCCAGCCGTACGCGCTGGACAACAAGAAGTCGGTCCAGAAGGTGCTGGACGAGGCCGGTGTCACCCTGAAGCGCTTCTCGCGCATCAAGGTCGGCATCTGAGTCCGTACCGCGATCGACGCGCGACCCGCGGAGAAATCCCGATAGGGTCGACAGCAGTCGTCCGCGCACACCGCCACACCCGGGCGTGGGGCGGACGGCAGCAGATCTGACGAGGAGGCCATTGCCGCGCATGGGAGCGAAAAGCGACCCCATCGGCAATGGCCTTCTTCGTATGTGCAACACGTGAAAGAGGCGGGATCTCCCATGACCACCAAGGCCCAGAAGAGCGACGACGGCAAAGTACGCGGCCGGTTTCTGCTGAAGCTGTCCGGAGAGGCCTTCTCCGGCGGCGGGGGCCTGGGCGTGGACCCGGACGTGGTGCACAAGATCGCCCGCGAGATCGCGGCCGTCGTCCGGGACGGCGCCGAGATCGCGGTCGTCATCGGCGGCGGCAACTTCTTCCGCGGCGCCGAACTCCAGCAGCGCGGCATGGACCGCGCCCGCTCCGACTACATGGGCATGCTCGGCACCGTGATGAACTGCCTCGCCCTCCAGGACTTCCTGGAGAAGGAGGGCATCGACAGCCGGGTGCAGACCGCCATCACCATGGGCCAGGTCGCCGAGCCGTACATCCCGCTGCGCGCCGTGCGTCACCTGGAGAAGGGCCGCGTGGTCATCTTCGGCGCCGGTATGGGCATGCCGTACTTCTCCACCGACACCACCGCCGCCCAGCGCGCCCTGGAGATCGACGCCGAGGCGCTGCTCATGGGCAAGAACGGCGTGGACGGCGTCTACGACTCCGACCCGAAGACCAACCCGGAGGCCGTCAAGTTCGACGCCCTCGGCTACGGCGAGGTCATCACCCGCGATCTCAAGGTCGCCGACGCCACCGCCATCACGCTGTGCCGCGACAACAAGCTCCCGATCCTCGTCTTCGAGCTGCTCGCGGAGGGCAATATCGCCCGCGCCGTCAAGGGTGAGAAGATCGGCACGCTGGTGGGCGACCAGGGCAGCCGGGACTGACCGGCACACCCCCGTCGCCCGGGGAACGCCACCTGTCCGAGGGACGGACGGGACGCGCCCTGGCCGGGGGATGGACAATGTCCTGCCGGTCGGGAACCGTGCAGGAAGAAGACGCGACGCAGCCGGCCGCCGCCCCACAGAGGTACCGCAGCCGGGCCTTACTCAAGACACGCAGGAGCAAGTGGTGATCGAAGAGACCCTCCTCGAGGCCGAGGAGAAGATGGAGAAGGCCGTCGTGGTCGCCAAGGAGGACTTCGCCGCGATCCGCACCGGTCGTGCGCACCCGGCGATGTTCAACAAGATCGTGGCCGACTACTACGGTGCGCTGACGCCGATCAACCAGCTGGCCTCGTTCTCCGTGCCGGAGCCGCGCATGGCCGTCGTGACCCCGTTCGACAAGAGCGCGCTGCGCAACATCGAGCAGGCGATCCGCGACTCCGATCTGGGCGTCAACCCCAGCAACGACGGCAACATCATCCGGGTGACGTTCCCCGAGCTGACCGAGGAGCGCCGCCGCGACTACATCAAGGTCGCCAAGGGCAAGGCCGAGGACGCCAGGGTCTCCATCCGTTCCGTGCGCCGCAAGGCCAAGGACGCCATCGACAAGGCGATCAAGGACGGCGACATCGGCGAGGACGAGGGCCGCCGTGCGGAGAAGGACCTCGACGACACGACGGCGAAGTACGTCGCTCAGGTCGACGAGCTTCTGAAGCACAAGGAAGCGGAGCTGCTCGAAGTCTGATGAGCGACTCTTCCTGGGGGGCGCCGCCACGGGCGGGGCAGGCCGGCTACTGGGGGCCCACCGTGGGTGGGCCTGTCCAGGGGGTCGCCCCGGCGGGTCCCGCGTACGATGCGCCTGAGGCGCAGCACACTCGCCCCATGCCCATCGTGCCCGACACACCCGCGTACGGCGGAGACCAGGACGGCGACCGGGGGGCCGCTCGGCCGAGCGGCCCCTTGTTCCAGGACGAGTTCCGCCCCGGGTCCACGCGGACCCGGACAGTCCCGGCCGAGAACCAGAATCCGGAGCCCATGCCCGACGCCCCCCAGCCGGCGCCAGCGCCGCAGAAGAAGAGCGCGGGCCGTGACCTGAGTGCGGCCATAGGGGTCGGAGTCGGGCTCGGTGTGGTGATCATCGCCTCGCTGTTCATCTACAAGCCCGTGTTCGTCGGCGTGATCGCGGTCGCGGTCGTCGTCGGCCTGTGGGAGCTGACCAGCAGGCTGCGGGAGCGCAAGCAGATCAAGGCGCCGCTGGTGCCGCTCGCGGTGGGCGGTGCGGCGATGGTGGTCGCCGGGTACGTCCGCGGCGCCGAGGGCGCATGGGTGGCCATGGCTCTCACCGCACTGGCCGTCCTGGTCTGGCGCATGACGGAGTCACCGGAGGGCTACCTCAAGGACGTCACGGCGGGCGTCTTCGCGGCGTTCTATGTGCCGTTCCTGGCCACGTTCGTCGCGATGATGCTGACCGCGAAGGACGGCCCCTGGCGCGTCCTGACCTTCCTCCTCCTCACGGTCGTCAGCGACACCGGCGCGTACGCGGTCGGCTGGCGCTTCGGCAGGAACAAGCTCGCCCCGCGCATCAGCCCCGGCAAGACCCGCGAGGGCCTGGCCGGCGCCGTACTGTTCGCGATGGTCGTGGGCGCGCTCTGCATGCAGTTCCTGATCAACCACGGCACGTGGTGGCAGGGCCTGCTGCTGGGCCTCGCGGTCGCGGCCAGCGCCACGCTGGGCGACCTCGGCGAGTCCATGATCAAGCGCGACCTGGGCATCAAGGACATGGGCACCTTGCTCCCCGGTCACGGAGGCATCATGGACCGCCTCGACTCCCTGCTCCCGACGGCCCCGGTGGTGTGGCTGCTGCTGGTGATGTTCGTCGGCTCGGCGTGAGCCGGCGTGCGGTACGGCTCTGGGCCTCGTCTTCTGTCCTGGGCGGGGCCCGTTGTCGTACGGCCCTTGAGGCCTGTGGTCCCGTGACCGCTGGAGTGAGACGATTCTCGGGCAAAGCCCTCTACGAAAGGAGGGCGTCATGTCCGCCTTCCATGAAGAGATCGACGTCGACCGGAGTCCGGGTGACGTCTGGGCGTACGTCAGCGATCCCGCTCATCTGCCGGAGTGGCAGGAGAGCGCGGTGTCGGTCGAGCAGCTGGACGACGAACCCTTCGGGCTCGGCTCCCGGATCCGGATCACGCGGCATGTCGGCGGCCGCGACATGCCGATGACCATGCAGGTCACCGAGTTCGAGCCGCCGCACTCCTGGGGCCTGCGCGGCATCGACGGCCCGGTGCGCGGCCGGGTCCACGGCGAGGTCACCCCGCTCGCCGACGGCCGCACCCGCGTGACCATGGACATGGACTTCGAGGGCCACGGCATCGGCAAGGTCCTGCTGCCCCTCGTCGTACGGCCCCAGGTCCGCAAGGAACTCCCGCACAACGAGCAACTGCTCAAGGAGCGGCTGGAGCAGACGGTGGCCTAGCCGACGGCCTGCCCGGCGTGCACCCGGCGCGGACCGGACCTGGCGCGGACCCGGCCGTTCCTCAGGCCGTGGACGTGACGCGGATAGCGGCGATGTCGAACTGCAGCCGGACCGTCTCGCTCACCATGGCGCCGCCCTGGGCCATCCTGCCGTCGTAGCTCAGACCCCAGTCGGAGCGATGGATGGTGGTGGTGCCGTCGAAGCCGACCCGCTCGTCACCGAACGCGTCGGTCACGTGACCGATGTAGGTGAGGTCCAGGTCGACGGGCCGGGTGGTGTCCTTGATGGTGAGGTCGCCGGTCATCCGGTAGACGTCCTTGCCCGCGAGCTGCACCGTAGTGCTCGTGAAGGTCATCCGCGGATGGCCCGCGGCGTCCAGGAACTGCCGGCCGACCAGGTGGGCGTCGCGCTGCTCGACACCGGTGTCCACGCTGGCGGTGTAGATCACGATGTCGGCCCGGGAGCGAGTCGGGTCGCGGCCGTCGAAGTGGAGGCGGCTCTCGTACTCCGGGAAGGCGCCGCGCACCGTCGTCACCATCGCGTGCCGCACGGAGAACCCGATCCTGCTGTGCGCGGGATCGATCAGCCAGTCGCCGGTGAGGCCCGCCAGCTCGGGATCGGGCAGGACGGCGGTGGCGGTACGGGCACGGGGTACCGCGGGGGCGGCGGTCGGCTGCGCGCGCCGATGGGAGGAGTTGCGGCCGAAAAGGTTCATGGCTCATGTGGTTACGTGAGCGCCAGGGACGGGACAAGGCCCGACCAGGAAACCCGACCGTTCGTCAGCAGAACTTCACAGTCACCGGCCGCGTCCGGAGCCGCTCGGCGACGGCCCCGCGGAGCGTGTCATGGCCCCCTACCAGCGCGTTCGGCGCGGATAGGGGGCCTGGTCCTAGATGCTCGGGTGGCTGACCAGGTTGCCGTTCGAGCAGCTGTTGGAGTGGATGGGGACGTAGGCGGTCAGGATCGGCAGCACCGGCACCTCTGCCCCTTCCAGCCCGCAGACGGATGCCGGCGCGAAGGTCCAGGTGCTGAAAGGGGTCGACTCGTTGCCCGCGTGGGCGGGAGCTGCCATGGCGATGGCAGCCACGGCCAGCGTGGCGGTCATGATGATCTTTCGCATGCTCGCTCCAACGACCATGCCGATCACCGGACACGGCTCACCACGGGCATGTCCCCCGCCTGCCCGAACCGGCTGCCGGTCCTCCGTTCGAATGTCCTTGTTTGGGGTGTTGACGTCATGTCTGCGGCATATAACGATATGCGGAATGCGAGCGCCGGCCCTTCACCCAGTGAACCGCGCGGCGCTCCCGTCTAGGCCCTGAGGAGGGCGGCAATGAAGACGTTCCGGAGGCACATCCCGGGCAAGAAGTCGGCGGTGGCGGTAATGATCCTCGGGGTGTTCGTCCTCGTCGCTCCGACCGCGACCGCCGCCCCACAGAGCCCGAAGCCCCAGAGCCCCGGCTTCGACCGCTGCGTCCACAGCGCCGGTCCGGCCGGACGCTACTACTACCCGGGCTACTCCAACGTCCCCTGCGTCTGAGCGACGCATCGGTCTGCGAACGTCGGCAACCACCGCACGGGCCACGGGGCGCGGGTCACGGAATTTGATCTGAGACACTGGTACGGCTATGCCTAAGCCCGGAGAACTCACTTTCGTCGCCCCGCGCGGAGCCCAGAAGCCGCCGCGGCACCTTGCCGATCTCACGCCCGCCGAGCGCAAGGACGCGGTGGCCGAGGTCGGCGAGAAGCCGTTCCGCGCCAAGCAGCTCTCGCAGCACTACTTCGCGCGGTACGCGCACGACCCGGAGCAGTGGACCGACATCCCCGCCGGGTCGCGCGGGAAGCTGCAGGAAGCGCTGTTCCCGGAGCTGATGACCGTCGTACGGCATCTGTCGACCGACCAGGGGACCACGCGCAAGACGCTGTGGCGGCTGTTCGACGGGACGCTCGTCGAGTCCGTGCTGATGCGGTACCCGGACCGGGTCACCATGTGCATCAGCTCGCAGGCGGGGTGCGGGATGAACTGCCCGTTCTGCGCGACCGGGCAGGCGGGGCTGGACCGGAATCTGTCCACCGCCGAGATCGTCCATCAGATCGTCGACGGGATGCGCGCGCTGCGCGACGGGGACGTGCCCGGCGGGCCCGCGCGGCTGTCCAACATCGTCTTCATGGGCATGGGCGAGCCGCTCGCCAACTACAAGCGGGTCGTGGGTGCGATTCGGGCGCTCACCGATCCCGCCCCGGACGGGCTCGGGCTGTCGCAGCGCGGGATCACCGTGTCCACCGTCGGGCTGGTGCCGGCCATCCACCGGTTCGCCGACGAGGGCTTCAAGTGCCGGCTCGCGATCTCCCTGCACGCCCCCGACGACGAGCTGCGCGACACCCTCGTCCCCGTGAACACGCGGTGGAAGGTGCGCGAGGTGCTGGACGCCGGGTTCGAGTACGTCGAGAAGAGCGGGCGCCGGCTGTCGATCGAGTACGCGCTGATTCGCGACATCAATGACCAGGCCTGGCGCGGTGACCGGCTCGGGCGGCTGCTCAAGGGCAAGCCCGTGCATGTCAACCTGATCCCGCTCAACCCGACGCCGGGCTCGAAGTGGACCGCTTCCCGGCCGGAGGACGAGAAGGCGTTCGTCGAGGCCATCGCCGCGCACGGGGTGCCCGTCACCATCCGGGACACTCGTGGGCAGGAGATCGACGGAGCCTGTGGTCAGCTCGCGGCCACCGAGCGGTAATCTGACCCGGTCCACATATCTTCATATCCAGACACCTTCTCCGGACATCTTCATATTCCGACAGGGGAGCGCCACAGCGCTGAGAGTGCGGCGGACAGGGCCGCAGACCCTCTGAACCTCGCCCAGGTCATTCTGGGTAGGGAGTTCGGTCATCACTCAAGCTGTTGCGCCCTGCCCAGATCCCTGGGCAGGGCCGCGTCTCTTCCTGGCCAACCCCCAGGAGGACATCCAGTGCACAACAAGACCTTCATGGCCGTGGCGGTCGGGCTCGGCCTGATCGGCCTGTCCGCGTGCGGTTCCGGCGCGGGCAAGTCGTCCGCGGACTCCAAGACCGTGACCCTCGTCAGCCACGACTCGTGGGCCGTCTCCAAGACCGTGCTGCGGGACTTCGAGAAGAAGTCCGGGTACAAGGTCAGGGTCCTCAAGGACGGCGACGCCGGGCAGGCCGTCAACAAGGCGATCCTGACCAAGGACAACCCGCAGGGCGACGTCTTCTTCGGCGTCGACAACACCCTGCTGTCCCGCGCCCTCGACAACGGCCTGTTCCAGCCGTACACGGCCAAGGGCCTCGACAAGGTCGGCGCCGCGTACCAGCTAGACGGGGACAAGCACCGGGTCACGCCCGTCGACTACGGCGACATCTGCGTCAACTACGACAAGGCCTACTTCAGCAAGCACAAGCTGACCCCGCCGCAGTCCTTCGCCGACCTGGACAAGCCGCAGTACAAGAACCTCCTGGTCACCGAGAACGCCGCCACCTCCTCGCCCGGCCTCGGTTTCCTGCTCGGCAGCGCCGCGCAGTTCGGGGACGGCGACTGGCAGGGCTACTGGAAGCAGCTCAAGGCCAACGGCGTCAAGGTCGTCGACGGCTGGGAGCAGGCCTACTACCAGGAGTTCTCCGGGTCGTCGGAGGGCAGGAAGGCCGGCGGTGACCGGCCGCTGGTGGTGTCGTACGCCTCCTCGCCGCCCGCCGAGGTGATCTACGCCAAGAAGCGGCCCAGCACCGCCCCGACCGGTGTGGCGAGCGGCACCTGCTTCAGGCAGATCGAGTTCGCGGGGCTGCTGAGCAACGCCCAGAACCCCAAGGGCGCCAAGGCGTTCCTCGACTTCCTGGTCTCCAGGGAGTTCCAGGAGGACATGCCGTTGAACATGTTCGTCTACCCGGTGCTCCAAGGGGCCAAGGTGCCCGCCGAGTTCACCGAGTACGGGCCGGCCGCCCAGCACCCCGAGACCATGGCCCCCGGCAAGATCGCCGCCAACCGTGACCAGTGGGTCAAGTCGTGGACCTCGCTCGTACTGAAGTAGTCCCTCGAAAGGACCGCGCGGGGAGCGCGGCGCGGCTCGGGCTGATGGCCCTGCCCGTCGCGTTCTTCGCCGTGTTCTTCGCCTGGCCCGTGGCCGCGATCGTGGCGCGCGGGCTGAAGGTGGACGGCGTCTGGCGGTTCGGCCGGATCACGGATGTCCTCGGCCAGCCGGACATCCGGCACGTGCTGTGGTTCACCACCTGGCAGGCGCTCGCCTCCACCGCGCTCACCCTGCTGCTCGCGCTGCCCGCCGCCTACGCCTTCGCCCGCCTGGACTTCCCGGGCAAGCGGCTGCTGCGGGCCGTGGTCACCGTGCCGTTCGTGCTGCCGACCGTCGTCGCCGGCAGCGCCTTCCTCGCCCTCGTCGGACACGGCGGGCTGCTCGACCAGCTGTGGGGCCTGCGGCTGGACACCACGGTGTGGGCGATCCTGCTGGCCCATGTCTTCTTCAACTACGCGGTGGTCGTACGCACGGTCGGCGGGCTGTGGGCCCAGCTCGACCCTCGGCAGGAGGAGGCCGCCCGGATGCTGGGCGCCTCGCCGCTGCGGGCCTGGCGGAAGGTCACCCTCCCGGCCCTCGCGCCCGCTGTGGCCGCTGCCGCGCTGATGGTGTTCCTGTTCACCTTCACCTCCTTCGGCGTCGTGCAGATCCTCGGCGGCCCCACCTTCTCCACCCTCGAAGTGGAGATCTACCGGCAGACCTCCGAGGTCTTCGACCTCTCCACGGCCGCCGTCCTCACCCTGGTCCAGTTCGCGGCCGTCGGCGCGATCCTCGCCGTGCACGCCTGGACGGTACGGCGCCGGGAGACCGCCCTCAGGCTCGTCGACCCCGGGACCACCGCCCGCCGCCCGCGCGGTGCCGGCCAGTGGGCCCTGCTCGCCGGTGTCCTCGCCACCGTCGCGCTGCTACTCGTCCTGCCGCTCGCCGTCCTCGTCCGCCGCTCCCTGGACGCACCCGGCTTCGGCTACTACCGGGCGCTCGCGAACGCCGACGGCGGTACGTTCCTGGTGGCGCCCGTGCACGCGGTGTGGACCTCGCTGCAGTATGCCGCCGTCGCCACCGCCATCGCCGTGGTGATCGGAGGTCTCGCCGCCGCCGCGCTGGCCCGCCGGGACGCCGGACGGCTGCTGCGGGGCTTCGACGCGCTGCTGATGCTGCCGCTCGGAGTGTCCGCCGTGACCGTCGGCTTCGGTTTCCTGATCGCGCTCGACAAGCCGCCGCTGGACCTCAGGCAGTCCTGGATCCTCGTCCCGCTCGCCCAGGCGCTGGTCGGCGCCCCCTTCGTCGTACGGACCATGCTGCCCGTGCTGCGCGCGGTGGACGCACGGCTGCGGGAAGCGGCGGCCGTGCTCGGGGCCTCGCCGTGGCGGGTGTGGCGGGAGGTGGATCTGCCGATGGTGCGGCGGGCGCTGCTGGTCGCGGCCGGGTTCGCGTTCGCCGTCTCGCTCGGCGAGTTCGGGGCGACCGTGTTCATCGCCCGGCCCGACAACCCGACGCTCCCGGTCGCCGTGGCCCGGCTGCTGAGCCGCCCCGGCGACCTCAACTACGGCCAGGCGATGGCCCTTTCGACGATTCTCATGCTGGTGTGCGCCGCCGCGCTGATGATCCTGGAGCGGCTGCGCACCGACCGGACGGGGGAGTTCTAGATGCCGACGGGGGAGTGGTGATGCTGCTCAGCCTTGCTGCCGCGACCGTGCGCTTCGGCGGGCGGGCCGTGCTCGACGCGGTCGATCTCGATGTCGCCGAGCACGAGGTGGTGTGCGTCCTCGGACCCAGCGGCAGCGGAAAGTCGACGCTGCTGCGGGCGGTCGCCGGGCTCCAGCCGCTGGACTGCGGGCAGGTGCTGCTGGACGGCCGCGACCAGTCGGGCGTACCCGCGCACAAGCGGGGCGTCGGCCTGATGTTCCAGGACCACCAGCTCTTCCCGCAGCGCGACGTCGGCGCGAACGTGGCCTTCGGGCTGCGGATGCACGGTGTCGCCAAGGGCGAACGGGGCGCCGAGGTCGGGCAGTTGCTGGAGCTGGTCGGGCTGCCGGGCGCCGCCCGGCGGGCCGTGGCCTCGCTGTCCGGCGGTGAGCAGCAGCGCGTGGCCCTCGCCCGCGCGCTCGCCCCCCGGCCCCGGCTGCTCATGCTGGACGAGCCGCTCGGCCAGCTCGACCGCTCGCTCAGGGAGCGCCTCGTGGTCGAGCTGCGGGAACTTTTCGGCCGGTTGGGTACGACCGTGCTCGCCGTCACCCACGACCAGGGGGAGGCGTTCGCACTCGCGGACCGGGTGGTGGTGATGCGGGACGGGCGGATCGCGCAGTCCGGCACGCCCCTTGAGGTCTGGCAGCGGCCCGCCGACGCGTTCGTGGCCCGCTTCCTCGGCTTCGAGAACGTGGCCGAGGCGACCGTCGTCGGTACGGCGGCCGACAGCCCCTGGGGCAAGCTGCCGGTGCCCGACGGCTCCCCGCAGGGCGCCCGCACCCTGCTGGTCCGGCCCGCCGGGGTACGGCTCGTGGCGGCCGCCGCCGGCCTGCCCTGCACGGTGACCGCCCGCACCTTCAAGGGCACCCATGTGGCCGTACGCCTCCAGGCGGCCGACGGGCCGCGCCTGGAGGCGGCCTGCGCGCTGCGGGACGCGCCGGAGGTGGGGGACGCGGTCGGGGTGGAGTTCGACGTGGCCGAGATCGTCGTGCTCGGGTGATCATCCGCCCTTTAGGGTGGGCCCATGACGCTCCTCGCACACGATCGCTACTGTGACGAAATCGCCCACCAGGTGGGCCAGTTCAGGGCCCTGGTGGCCTCCGGGGCCGATCTGTCGGCCACCGTGCCGACCTGCCCGGAATGGACCCTGGAACGGCTCGTACGGCACATGGGCGGCGCCCTGCGCTGGACGGCCACGCTGGTCCGGACCCGGGCCCAGGAGATGATCCCGCACGATCAGGTGCCGCTCGGCGAGGGACCGGAGGCCGAGGGGGACGCCGCGGCCCTGGACGCATGGCTCGCGGAGACCGGCGAGCTGGTCGTCGGGGCGCTCCGCGAGGCCGGTCCCGAGGCCGAGGTGTGGTCGTGGACCGGCATGGCCACGAGCGGGTTCTGGGCCCGCCGGATGACCCACGAGATCACCATCCACCGTGCGGACGCCGCGCTCACCGTCGGGGAGCCCTACGAGGTCGCGCCCGAGGTCGCCGCCGACACGCTGGACGAGTGGCTGCAGCTCGTGGAGTGGGTGCAGCGCTCCGGGACGCGCGAGTGGGGCAAGGAGCTGCGCGGCCCGGGCCGCAGCATCCATCTGCACGCCACCGACGCCGGCCCGGACCTGAACGCCGAGTGGCTCGTCGAGCTGGGCGAGGACGGCGTCAGCTGGCGGCGCGGGCACAAGAAGGCCACCGTCGCCCTGCGCGGCCCGCTCACCTCCGTGCTGCTCGGTTTCTACGGCCGGGTGCCGCTGGACACCCCCGGTCTTGAGGTCCTCGGCGAGCGTGAGCTGCTGGAGTTCTGGCTGAAGCAGGCCACCTTCGGCTGAGACGCGACCGCGGCCCGTCCCCTGGGGATAGGGGGACGGGCCGCGGTGCGGTACGAAGGGCGGGGCGTCAGCCGTTGCCGCGCGCCCCACGACGGCGCATGCCGAAGTAGACCGCGCCGCCGCCGACGACGACCAGCGCGCCCGCGATGCCGGCGATCAGGCCGGTGTTGGAGCTGGCGCCGGTCTCGGCGAGGTTCGAGTGACCGGCCGCCGGGGAGGGCGCGTTGCTCGGCGCGCTCGCCGGGGCGGAGCTGGGCCCGGAGGCCGACGGAGCGGGGGTGGCCGGGGAGGACTTCGTCGGCGTCGGCGTCGGCTTCGAGGAGGCCGGCGCGGTCGGGGTCGGGCTGGCGGTCTTGCAGGCGGTGGACGGGGTCGTCAGGCCGGGCTGGATGTCCTCGTCGACGATGTTGGCCGCCTTGATGTGGACGCGGTACGTCGCGTTCGGCTTCCACTCCTCCGGGAAGCTGACCGGAGTGCCCTGGGCCGAGCCCTTGACCTCCTGCTCGCCCACCTTGGTCTCGACACCACCGCTGTTCGTGGCGAACACGGTGATCTTCGCCGGGGTGCCGGAGGCGTCCGTGTCGGTGACGACGATGACGCCCTTGTCGCCGTCGCACTTGGCTTCGGCCTTGAAGTCACGGATGTTGCACGCGAGCGCGGTGCTGGACAGACCCAGCACCACCGCGGCCGAGGCGGAGGCAACACCCAGGATGCGCACGGAACGGCGTGCGCTGCGGCGAGTTATGGACACGTTTGTCCTTTACAGAGTGCATAACTGCGGGGGGTTGATGAGGAGTTGGGACGACGGATGAGGTGAGGTCCCAACCTCCCCAAGAGGCTCACAGGTTTATAAGCGCTCCGTAAGTAGTGTCAATGCATATGCCGCCAACGGGTGTTGGCTTTACCTGCTTATTAAGCACCGTGACGTTTGACGCAGGGTCAGCCCTGCACGGCGGCCGGGTCCATCCACATGACCTCCCAGGTGTGGCCGTCGAGGTCGTCGAAGGCGCGGCCGTACATGAAGCCGTGGTCCTGGGTCTGGCCGGTGGGCGTGCCGCCCGCCGCGATCGCCTTGTCGACCAGCTCGTCCACCTTCTCGCGGCTCTCCGCGCTCAGGCAGACGAGCACCTCGCTGGTGGTGGTCGCGTCGGCGATCTCCTTCTTGGTGAAGGTCGCGTAGAACGGCTTGGTCAGCAGCATCGCGAAGATGGTGTCGCTGATCACCACGGAGGCGGCGTTCTCGTCGCTGAACTGCGGGTTGATCGAGTAGCCGAGTTCCGTGAAGAACTTCTTCGAGGCGTCGAGGTCGTTCACGGGCAGGTTCACGAAGATCATCTGCTGGTACATGGGGTCTCTCCCGTGGTGGTTGGTGCTGGGGTCAGCGCGTTCGGTGGGTAGACCGGGGGCCCCGCGAGAACTCATCGGTCGCCGGAGAGTTTTTTTCGGAAGGGCGCCGCGACGGGCCGCTCAGCGGTCCACGGGGAGTGCCGCCAGGGCGGCGACGAGGAGGGTGAGCGGGCCGAACAGCGCCAGCAGCGCGGCCGCGCGCAGGGCCGCGGCCGCGCGCAGCGTCGAGACCGGAGCGCCGAGCCGGAGCAGCGCGGCGGTCGTGTCGGCCCGGCACTGGCGGGTCTCCACGGCCGCGGTGAGCACGGTGGCGACCGTGCAGCCGGTGACGAGCAGCGCGCCGAGGGTGGTCAGCGGGCCGAACGCCGGTGCCGAGCCGGCGTACAGCGTGATCATGGCGTAGCCGGCGGACGTGACCGCGCTGACGACGCCCAACGGGCGCCCGATGCGGGTGGCTTCCGTCATCAGGACCCGGCCGGCGAGGAGGCGGAGGGCGCCGGGGCGGGTGCACTGCAGGAGCAGGCCGCACAGGTGGGTCAGGCCGGGGGCGGCGAGGACCAGGCCGGTGGCGGTGAGGAACCAGCCGGCGAGCACGGTGACGTTCGAGCGACCGGCGTAGGACTGGACGGTGAGGCCGGTGGTGAGCAGGGCGATGCCCCAGGGGAAGCCGGCGGGGGTGCCTCTGGGGGGCTGTGCGCCGAGGTCGGTCCAGTCCGCGTCCGGGGCGGGGAGCTCGGGCGGGGGCGCGCCGTCCACGGACTGGCTGCCGCCCTGACCGCCGCCCTCGGCCGACTGCCCGCCGTCCCCCATGGACTGCCGGTCGGCCGCGGTCGGTCGATCGCCCGCGGACTGCCGGCCGTCTGCCTTCTCCCGGCCGTCCGCGGTCCGTCGGTCGTCCGCGGTCCGTCGGTCGTGCGCGGTCGGTCGGTCGTCCGCGGCGTGCGGGTCGTCCGCGAACTGCCGGTCGGCCGCGGCCTGTCGGCCGAAGCGGGCGCCGAATCTGCCGTACGCGCCGAACGTCTCCCGGGCCACCGCCTGGCCGTACGCCCCGAAGCGGCCGAACTTGTGCGGGCCCGGGGCGGAGGGGAGGGGCTCTTTGGGGTGCAGTGCCACGGCGACCGTCGCCGAGGCGAAGGCCGGGAGCAGGGCCAGCAGGGTCGCGGCCGCCGGGACGGGAAGGGGCCGGCCCGCCGCCAGGAAGTCCGCCGCCGCGCCGTCGAAGGGCATGCCCGTGAGGTCGCCGCGCAGATGCAGGAAGACCAGCAGGGCCAGCAGCGAGCCCAGAGCGCAGGACAGGGCCGTGGTCAGCGCCGAGACCGCCATCAGGCGCGCCGGGCCGAGGCCCACGGCGGACAGGCCGGGGCGCGGCCGGGTGCCGGGGTCGGTGCGGGCGACGGCGAGCGCGAAGTACACCGTGGCGGCGAACGGCACCGCGCACCAGGCCAGCCGCAGCGCGGCGGCGTCCGCCTGCTCCGGGTGGTTCAGGGCGTAGCCGAGGCAGGCCAGCATCAGGAAGCCGGTGCCGCCGGCCGCCGCGGTCACCAGCAGGCGGCGCAGCTGGACGGCGGGCCGGGCCGCACGGGTCAGACGGAGAGCGAGCACGCGGCCCGGCCCTCCTTGTCCGGGACGTCCGGCAGATACAGGGTGCGCACGCTCCGGCCGTCCAGCAGGGCCACGCTGCGGTCGGCGAGGGCGGCGGTGTCAGGGTCGTACGTGGCGAGCAGCACGGTGATGCCGTGCGAGCGGGCGGCCGTGATGAGCGTGCGCAGCACATGGGTGCGGTCGGCGCGGTGCAGCGGTGCCGTCGGCTCGTCGGCGAAGAGGACCATGGGGGCCTGGGCCAGCGCCCGGGCGAGCGAGACGCGCTGGCGCTCGGCCTGCTGGAGTGCGTGCGGGCGGTTGCGGGCCTTGTCGCCGATGTCGAGCCGCTCCAGCCACTCCAGCGCGGCGACCTTGGCCCTGCGGCGGGGGGCACCGCGCAGCATCAGGGGGAGGGCGACGTTCTCCCAGGCGTTCAGCTCGGGAACCAGGACCGGTGTGGGGTCGATCCAGCCGAAGCGGTCCCGGCGCAGCCGCTCGCGGCGCATCGGGCCCAGGGTGTGCAGGGGGGTGCTGTTGAACCACACCTCGCCGGTGCGCACCGGCAGCAGGCCGGACAGACAGCGCAGCAGGGTCGTCTTGCCGCTGCCGCGCGGCCCGATGACGGCGAGGATCTCGCCCTCGCGCACGGCGAGCGAGACCCCGGCGAGTCCGGGCGACCCGTCGGGGTGCCTGAAGTGCAGCGCGCGTGCCCAGAGCACGTCGTTGTCCGGCGGGGCCTCCATGGGCGTACACCTCGGTTCTGATCCGCTTGTCCCGTGCCTGTTCCCTCGTCCGGGGGAACGAACGCTGGGCTGATCGGTCACTGGAACGCTAGGCAGCCGGTACCGGAGGGCCGGACAGCACACGGCCCCGGGCCGCCGTTCTCACTCGAACGGGGGCACCGGGGCCGGTGTTGATCATCCAGAAGGATCATCGGAGGATGATCAGAGCTTCGTCCACGCCTCCGTGAGGGTGGCGCGCAGGATCTGCTCGATCTCGTCGAAGGTCTCCTGGTTGGAGATCAGCGGCGGGGCGAGCTGGACGACCGGGTCGCCGCGGTCGTCGGCACGGCAGTACAGGCCGTTGTCGAACAGCGCCTTGGAGAGGAAGCCGTACAGGACGCGCTCGGTCTCCTCCTCGTTGAAGGACGCCTTGGTGTGCTTGTCCTTCACCAGCTCGATGCCGTAGAAGAAGCCGTTGCCGCGGACGTCGCCGACGATCGGCAGGTCGTGCAGCTTCTGCAGGGTCTGCAGGAAGGCGCCCTCGTTGTCCAGGACGTGCTGGTTGAGGTTCTCGCGCTCGAACAGGTCGAGGTTGGCGAGACCCACGGCCGCGGAGACCGGGTGGCCGCCGAAGGTGTAGCCGTGCAGGAAGGTGTTGTCGCCCTTGTAGAACGGCTCGGCGAGCTTGTCGGAGATGATGCAGGCGCCGATCGGGGAGTAGCCCGAGGTCATGCCCTTGGCGCAGGTGATCATGTCCGGGACGTAGCCGAACTTGTCGCAGGCGAACATCGTGCCCAGGCGGCCGAAGGCGCAGATGACCTCGTCCGACACGAGCAGCACGTCGTACTTGTCGCAGATCTCGCGCACGCGCTGGAAGTAGCCGGGCGGCGGCGGGAAGCAGCCGCCGGCGTTCTGCACCGGCTCCAGGAAGACCGCGGCGACGGTGTCCGGGCCCTCGAAGAGGATCTGCTGCTCGATCTGGTCGGCGGCCCAGCGGCCGAAGGCCTCCGGGTCGTCGCCGAAGAGCGGCGCGCGGTAGATGTTGGTGTTCGGCACCTTGTGCGCGCCCGGGACGAGCGGCTCGAACGGCGCCTTCAGACCCGGCAGACCCGTGATGGACAGGGCGCCCTGCGGGGTGCCGTGGTAGGCGACGGCACGCGAGATGACCTTGTACTTGGTCGGCTTGCCCTGCAGCTTGAAGTACTGCTTGGCGAGCTTCCACGCGGTCTCGACGGCTTCGCCGCCACCGGTGGTGAAGAAGACCTTGTTCAGGTCGCCCGGGGCGTAGTCGGCGAGGCGCTCGGCCAGCTCGACGGCCTTCGGGTGGGCGTAGGACCACACCGGGAAGAAGGCCAGCTCCTGGGCCTGCTTGAAGGCGGTCTCGGCGAGTTCCGTGCGGCCGTGACCGGCCTGGACCACGAACAGACCCGCGAGACCGTCGAGGTAGCGCTTGCCCTTGTCGTCGTAGATGTAGGTGCCCTCACCCCGGACGATGGTCGGGACGGGGGAGTTCTCGTACGAGGACATGCGGGTGAAGTGCATCCACAGGTGGTCGTACGCGGTGCGGCTGAGGTCCTTCTGGGTCACGGTTATCGGGTTCCCCACATGTAGGTCTGCTTCTTCAGCTTCAAGTAGACGAAGCTCTCGGTGGAGCGCACACCGGGGAGCGCCCGGATGCGTTTGTTGATGACGTCCAGCAGGTGGTCGTCGTCCTCGCAGACGATCTCGGCGAGGATGTCGAACGAGCCCGCGGTCATCACCACGTACTCGACTTCCGACATGCCGGTCAGCGCGTCCGCGATCGACTCGACATCACCCTCGACATTGATGCCGACCATCGCCTGCCTGCGGAAGCCCACGGTGAGCGGGTCCGTGACGGCGACGATCTGCATCACGCCCTGGTCCAGCAGCTTCTGGACGCGCTGGCGCACGGCCGCCTCCGACAGGCCGACGGCCTTGCCGATCGCGGCGTACGGCCGGCGGCCGTCCTCCTGGAGCTGCTGAATGATGGCGAGGGAGACGGCATCCAACGTCGGGGTGCCGTTCCTGGACTCGCGGGACGAGTCCCTCTGGTCTGCGCTTCGACTGGCCACGACCTCACTGTGCACGACGTCTCGACAGTTTCGCAAGGCCCAAGCGATGAAATTCGTTGTTTGGGACTTCCAGTCTTGCGGATTTCGCAGAAGTGGTGGTGTCGGGGGTGTTGAAAACGTGGGCCTGACGACTAGGGTGGGTGTCTCAGTGATTGGACAGTGAGAACCAGATCAGGAGGCCGGCAGTGAGCACCGAGCTGCGTCGTCTGCGCAACCACATCGACGGTGAGTTCCGGGACGCCGCCGACGGACGGACCACCCAGGTGGTCAATCCCGCGACGGGCGAGGCGTACGCGACCGCGCCGCTGTCCGGGCAGGCGGACGTGGACGCCGCCATGGAGGCCGCTGCCCGCGCCTTCCCGGCCTGGCGCGACACCACCCCCGCCGAGCGGCAGAAGGCACTGCTGAAGATCGCGGACGCGTTCGAGGAGCGCGCCGAGGAACTGATCGCGGCCGAGGTGGAGAACACGGGCAAGCCGACCGGGCTCACCCGCTCCGAGGAGATCCCGCCGATGGTCGACCAGATCCGCTTCTTCGCGGGCGCGGCGCGACTGCTGGAGGGCCGCTCGGCCGGCGAGTACATGGAGGGGATGACCTCGATCATCCGCCGTGAGCCGGTCGGCGTCTGCGCCCAGGTCGCCCCCTGGAACTACCCGATGATGATGGCGGTGTGGAAGTTCGCCCCGGCCATCGCCGCGGGCAACACGGTGGTCCTGAAGCCCTCGGACACCACCCCGGCCTCCACCGTCCTGATCGCCGACATCATCGGCTCGATCCTGCCCAAGGGCGTCTTCAACGTCATCTGCGGCGACCGCGACACCGGCCGGCTGATGGTCGAGCACGACACCCCGGCGATGGCCTCCATCACCGGCTCGGTCCGCGCCGGCATGTCCGTCGCCGAGTCCGCCTCCAAGGACCTCAAGCGGGTCCACCTGGAGCTGGGCGGCAAGGCCCCGGTCGTCGTCTTCGAGGACACCGACATCGCCAAGGCCGTCGAGGACATCTCCGTCGCGGGCTTCTTCAACGCCGGCCAGGACTGCACGGCCGCCACCCGCGTCCTCGTCCAGGAGTCCATCCACGACGAGTTCGTGGCCGCGCTCGCGAAGGCGGCCGCCGAGACCAAGACCGGCCAGCCGGACGACGAGGACGTCCTCTTCGGCCCCCTGAACAACCCGAACCAGCTCCAGCAGGTCTCCGGCTTCATCGACCGCCTGCCGGCCCACGCCAAGGTCGAGGCGGGCGGCCAGCGGGTCGGCGACAAGGGCTACTTCTACGCCCCGACCGTCGTCTCCGGCCTGAAGCAGGACGACGAGATCATCCAGAACGAGGTCTTCGGCCCGGTCATCACCGTCCAGTCCTTCACCGACGAGGACCAGGCCGTCCAGTGGGCCAACGGCGTCGAGTACGCCCTCGCCTCCTCGGTATGGACCAAGGACCACGCCCGCGCGATGCGCATGTCCAAGAAGCTCGACTTCGGCTGCGTGTGGATCAACACCCACATCCCGCTGGTCGCCGAGATGCCCCACGGCGGCTTCAAGAAGTCCGGCTACGGCAAGGACCTGTCGGCGTACGGCTTCGAGGACTACACGCGGATCAAGCACGTGATGACGTCCCTGGGCGAGTAACGCTCCGCTGGGTTCGGCCGCTTGTCGGCCGCGGGCGCGTGGGGGCTGGTCGCGCAGTTCCCCGCGCCCCTGGGGAGTTGGTCTGCTACGGCGTCGGCAGCGCGGCCCCGGACGGGCTCACCTACCCGTCCGGGGCCGCGCTGTGTCACTCGCCCGCCATGAACTCCAGCTCCTGCTCGGTTAGTTGGAGGCTGGCAGCCTGCTCCCAGTCCGCCATCTGCCCCGGGTGCCGCGCCCCCGCGATCGCCCCCGTGACGCCCCTGCGGGCCAGCACCCAGGCGATCGCCACCGACCCCACCGTCGTGCCGTGCGCCGCCGCGACCGTCCGCAGCCGGTCCACCGTACGGAGGCTGCTGTCCAGGTGGGTCGTGAAGTCCGGGTGGGTGCGGCGCCAGTCGGACGGGTCGAGGGAGGCCAGCCGCTCCCGGGTGAAGGTCCCGCTGAGCAGGCCCGAGTGGAGCGGCTGGTAGGGGATCACGCCGGTGCCGTGGTCGGCGGCCCAGTCGATCTCCGGCTCGGCCGAGCGGTTGAGGAGGGACAGCGGGGGCTGGACCGCGTCGACCGGGGCGATGCGCTGCGCCGCCGCCAGCTGCTCGGGCGAGTGGTTGGACAGCCCGATCGCCCGTACCTTGCCCTCGGCTTTCAGGTCGGCCATCACCTGCCAGTACTCCTGAAGCGGGGTGGCCTGCGCGTCCTCGGGGGGCTCGGTGCCGTCCCAGTTCAGGGACGCGCCGGTGTCCGGCCAGTGCACCTGGTACAGGTCGATCGCCTCCACGCCGAGCCGGCGCAGCGAGTCCTCGACCTCGCGCCGTACGCTGTCGGGCTGCATGATCCGGCGGGGTGCCGCAGCCGGGTTCTCCGGGTCCCAGACCAGGCCCACCTTCGTGAAGACATACGGCCGGTCGGCCGCGGGAAGTTCGGCCAGCGCCTTGCCGACCACCTCCTCGGAGTGGCCGAGCCCGTACACGGCCGCGGTGTCGATCCAGTTGACGCCCAGCTCGACCGCCCGGTGCACGGTCTCGATCGACTGCCGGTCGTCCTGCGCACCCCAGGTGAAGCGCCAGCCGTCGCCGCCGAACGTCCAGGCACCGAGCCCGATCACGGAGATGTCCAGGCCGGAGGAGCCGAGGGGGCGGAGGGGGAGAGTCATCGTCGTACGTCCTTGTCACGCTTGTCGGTTCGCTGACGTCCACAACTCTGCGCGCCCCGGACCACCCCCAACAGGCAAGCTTTATAGGGGGGAAAGACTTGACCACCCATCTTCGCCGCGGGCGCTGAATACTCGAAGACATGACGACACCCGGCGAACGGCGCACCGAACTCAGTCAGTTCCTCAAGGCCCGGCGGGCCCGGCTCACCCCGGCCGACGTCGGCCTGGCCGCGTACGGACCCCGGCGCGTGCCCGGGCTGCGGCGCGAGGAACTGGCGCAGCTGGCCGGGGTCAGCGTCGAGTACTACGTACGCCTGGAACAGGGCCGCAACCCGCACGTCTCGGACTCCGTCCTGGAGGCCGTCGGCCGGGCGCTGCGCCTGGACCCGGCCGAGCGGACGCATCTGCGCAACCTGGCTCGGCCCGACCGCGCCCTGCCGGACGCGGCACCGGCCTGCGCGGCGGTACGGCCCTCCCTGCGCCGGCTGATCGACGCCCAGCCCGGCCCCGCCTACGTCTGCGGCCACCTCACTCAGGTGCTGGCCTGGAACCCGCTCGCCGCTGCGGTCTTCGGCGACTTCGCCGACGTACCGGAGGACCGGCGGACGTTCGCGCACCTGATCTTCCTCGATCCGCCCTACCGGGACCTGTTCGCGGACAGCTGGCGGGCGAAGGCGGAGGCGACGGTGGCCTTCCTGCGGGTGAGCGTGGGCCGCTATCCCGACGATCCCGCGCTCGCCTCCCTCATCGGCACGCTCGCCATGAAGAGCGAGGAGTTCGCCGCGCTGTGGGCCCGCCAGGACGTGGCGGACAAGGGCCCCGGCCGCTACACCCTTTGCCATCCGCTGGTCGGGCCGCTCGCCCTGGACTTCGAGGTGCTCCACACGCCCGAGCCCGGCCAGGTTCTCGTCAGCTATCTCCCGGCGCCCGAGCCGGGCGCGGCCGAGGCGCTGGGGCTGGTGGGAAGCTGGGGGCCGGCCGAGGCGTGAGCGGTGGGTGACCGGCGCTGATCGACAAGGTGTCGGACAGGCGGGGGCATGCTCGACGCAGCGTCGATTGTCCGTCCGGCGGGCGGGCGGGCATCCTTCCGGGGTGCCCCTGACTTCCTCTCGTACGTCCGCGATGTCCCGCCGTTCCCTTCTGCGCGCCCTCGGCGGCACCGCCGCGCTCGGCGCCCTGGCGGGCTGCGGGGTGCCCGCCGCCTATGTCGCGCCCGGCGACCGGGCCGTCGCCGATGACTCCGCGGCCGACAAGAAGCTGACCTGGGCGAACTGGCCGCTGTACATCGACACCGACGACAAGAACCCGAACCGGCGCCCCACGCTGGACACGTTCGTGAAGCGCACCGGCATATCCGTCGACTACGCCGAGGAGATCAACGACAACGACGAGTTCTTCGGCAAGATCAGCCCCGCGCTGATGAACCATCAGTCGACCGGCCGCGACCTGATCGTCATCAGCGACTGGATGTGCGCCCGTTTCGTGCGCCTCGGCTGGGTGCAGCAGATGGACCGCGCCCACCAGCCGAACGTGGCCGAGTACCTGGACCCGCTGCTCCGATCACCGGCCTTCGACAAGGGCCGTCTCTTCACCGTCCCCTGGCAGTCGGGCATCACCGGAATCGCCTACAACCGCAGGAAACTCGGCCGCGAGATCCGGCACGTCAAGGACCTCTGGGCCGGCGACCTCAAGGGCCGCGTGACCCTCCTGTCCGGCCTGGACGAGTCCTTCGCGCTGCTCATGCAGGGCGACGGCGTGGACATCACCCGGTGGACGGCGGACGACTTCCACCAGGTCTGCGACCAGGTGGAGCGGCAGGTCCACCGCGGGCAGATCCGCCGCTTCACCGGCAACGACTACACCAAGGACCTGGTCAGCGGCGACGTGCTGGCCTGCCAGGCCTACTCGGGCGACGTCATCCAGCTCCAGGCGGACAACCCCGACATCCGCTTCGTCGTGCCCGAGGAGGGCGCCGAGCTGTGGTCGGACTCCCTGATGATCCCCAACCGGGCCCGCCACAAGGCCAACGCCGAGCGCCTGATCGACTACTACTACGCCCCCGAGGCCGCCGCGAAGCTCGCCGCCTGGGTCAACTACGTCTGCCCGGTCCCGGCCGCCAAGGAGGTCCTGGCGGCCTCGAAGGACAAGGACACGGCGGCCCTCGCCGACAACCCGCTGATCTTCCCCGACACCACGATGCGCAAGCACCTCGCCATCGCCCGCGACATCACCTCCACGGAACGGGTGGAGTTCGCCAAGCGCTGGAACAGGATCGTGGGGCTCTAGGCGGTCGTCCGCGCCCTGCGGACGTGCGTGGGCGGCCTTCTACCGTGGAGGGCCGTACGAGTCCGAAGGGGGCCTGGAACATGTCGGTATGGGGGCTGGTCATCGAGACGACCGTGAGTTCCGGTGATCGTAAGCATGTCGAGGCTTGTGTGGTGGCGCACGTCCACGGATCCCGTGCCGAGGCGCTCGCGGAGCTGGAGCGGCGGGCCCGGAGCTATGCGCCCGAGCACCCCCGAAGCCCCCGGCGCCGTCGGCTTCTTCGGGAGGGAGACGGGTTCCTCCTCGTCGTCGACGGGGCGTGGCAGTCGTTCGCCACCCGGTTCACGGTGGCGGAGCTGCTGGAGGACTCCGCCGCGGATGAACCGGTGGGGCAAGTTGAAGAGGTTGAGGACGTCGACGACGTCGAGAAGTACGCCGACGGGGTGCCGGTGAAGCCCGCCTGGCTGGGGCGCAACGACCTGTCGTGAGCGTGTGTCCGGCATACGATGGCTTGCCGTACCAAAGGGGGAGCCGTGGACCGAGCTGAAGTCGGCGCACTCGTCCGGGCGGCCGTGGACGGCGACACGGCAGCCTGGAAGGCGCTGGTGGAAGGGCTGAGCCCGCTGGTGTGGTCCGTTGTGCGCGCGCACCGGTTGCCCGACGCGGACGCGCACGACGTCTACCAGAAGGTGTGGTTCAGCTTCGCTCGGCACGCCTCGCGGATCCGCGAACCGGACAAGGCCGGGGCCTGGCTGGCGGCCACCGCGCGCCACGAATGCCTCAGGGCGCTCAAGGGAATGCCGCGACCGGCCCCGGCCGACGAACCCCGGACGCCCGGCCGAGTCGACGAGGACCCTGTGCCCGACGCGGCGTTACCCGACCCCGAGGGGGCGGCCGCCGAGGGCGAGCGGGTCCGGCAGCTGTGGGAGGAGTTCGAGCAACTCGGGGAGCGGTGCAGGCAGTTGCTGCGCCTGCTTCTGGCCTCCCCGCCGCCCAGCTATCGGGAGATCTCCGTCGCACTGGGCATCCCCGTCGGCAGCATCGGACCGATGCGCCAGCGCTGTCTGCGCCGCCTTCGCGCCCGCCTCGACGCCAGGCACACCGGTCGTGACGCCGGGCCCGGCAGCCCTGCCGACCCGGCCGCTCCCGAACCGCCCGCACCCCAGTGCAACTTCACCGCCGGTCCTCCCGCCCCCGCACCGCAGGACCTGCCGGAGCCGCGCGTCCGGGACACTCGGCGTCCTGGTGAAGGCGCGCGGAGCGCCGCACCGCCCGGCCCCTACGAACTCAACCGGCTTGTCACCGTGGTCGGCCTGCTGGAGGAACCCGAAACGCTCGACGAGCCGGATCTCCTGGTCGCACCGGACGAGTTCACGCTCGACTACGTCCCACCGGCCTGGTACAGCACGGACGCGGGGGACGAGCCGCATCCCGAGCCGCCGGCACCAGCACCGGCACAGGCACAGGTACCGGGACCGGTACCGGGACCGGTACCGGCGAGTGCTCCCCCCGTCCCACAGGCGCCGCCAGGGTGGCCGCCGGCCTCGGCGGGCCCGCCGCAGCCCTTCTTCGTTCTGCCGCCCCCGGACGCGGCCCCCGCAGGGCCCGCCTCGATGGAACCCCGGTCGCTGGTCGCCGAGTTGGTCGAGCAGACCTCGCCGGGCCGGGTCGTACCGCTGCATGTGCAGATCGTCCAGGGCGGTGAAAGAGGCGCGCCCCTGCGCTCGTTCCGCCTCCCGCCGGCCGGGGCGCAGGTGATCGTCACCCTGCACGCTCCCGGTCTGGAGGCCGTCGACGACCTGCACCAGGCCCTGCACGTCATGCCCGGCGTGGACTCGGACGTCCTGCTCTTCAGGCTCAGAGCGTCGAAGCCGGGGCTGCACGAGGTGACGGTCCGGGCGTTCAGGGGCGGCACGTTCCTCGGCGAGGTGATCTGCCAGATGTCGGTCGGGCACGGCCAGATCACCAGGGACGGCCCGCAGCGCCACGCGCCGCTGGCCTCCGTGGCGTTCGATCCCGGAGAGGTCACGCTCCAGGTCCTCAAGGAGGACGGAGCCGGCGCCTACAGCTTCCAGCTGATCAGCGAGACGTTCTACGCACGTGAGGTCGTCGACTTCCGGGGCGGCGACCCCCGCAAGGGGTCCGAGGCCATCTACGCCGAGCTGAGGAAGGCCGCGAAGGCCGCGGCGGGCGGCGGAGGGGGCAGGGACGCCTCCTGGCTGTCCGGCCGGCTGAAGAGCCAAGGCGTGGAGCTGTGGAAATCCGTGGTCCCGCAGCGCGTCCAGAGCCAGTTCTGGGCCGAGGTCGACCAGGTCACGGCCTTCACCGTGCTGGGGGAGCACGACATCGTCCCCTGGGAACTGCTGTATCCGTTGAACGAGGGACACGAGGACCGGGGCTTTCTCGCGGAGTGGCTCCCCGTGGTGCGCCGGGTGCACGGGCAGGACCGGGTCCGCAGCCTGAGACTGCCGCGCGTGGCGTATGTGGTGCCGCCCGGCTCGCCGGACGACGCGGGCGAGGAGGTGACGTCCCTGCGGGCGCGTCTGGGCACGACGGTGTCCGACGCGGGGGTGCTGACCGACGGTGCGGCGCTGACCGCGCTGATCGAGGGCGGGCACGCCGGTCTGCTCCACTTCGCCTGCCACAACGCCTTCACCGGCACCGGCTCCTGCGTGACCATGGCCGACGGACCCTTCGACCCCATCGAGCTGGCGTCTGCGGTACAACTGCGCACCCTGCGCCCCCATCGCCCGCTCGTGTTCTTCAACGCCTGCCGCAGCGCGGGGGAGATCGAGTGGTTCGGCGAGAGCCTGGGCTGGGCACCCCAGTTCCTCAACGCGGGGGCGGGCGCGTTCGTCGGCACGCTCTGGCCCGTACGGTCACGGTCCGCGCTGCAGTTCGCCGAGACCTTCTACGACCAGTTGATCACCCGTCGGCAGCCGCTCGGCAAGGCCTCGCTCCTGGCCCGGCAGACCACGCGCGACCAGCATGCCGGCGATCCGACCTGGCTGGCCTACGCCGTGTACGGCAGCCCGGCAGCCACGGCACACATCGCGGAACCGAGGGAGAGCAGTACGTGAAGGATCCGGTCTTCGTCATCCACGGAGTCGCCCAACGCGACCCCGACGAGTTCACCGCGTCCGTGTCGGCGCTCGCCGCGGCGTCCGGCGTCGACATGGTTCCCGTCCACTGGGGCGACCTGGGCGCGCAGGAGCGGTTCATCGACGCCGCGCTGCCCGCCTACCCCGGCCGCCACCGGGACACCCTGCGCGACGGCGTGGAACCGGACGGCGAAGCATCGGCGGACGTTCTGGCCGAGCCCCTGCCGGATCTCCTGCCGGATCTCCTGCCGGACCCCGTGGCCGCCGCGCTGTTCACCGACGCGATCGACGAGACGCGGCAGCTGTCGCAGGTCGAGGCCGCCGTCCGCGCACAGCTCGACGCACCGGACGATGCGCGGGACGAGGGGCAGGGGCTGCGGGACGGTGGCGGCGGCTCGCCGCTCGATGCCGATCAGATCATCGAGTACCTGCGGGAGGCGTGGGCCGACACCGAGTGGCTGTGCCGTACCGGCGACGCGCGGTTGCTGCGCGAGACGGGGCGTTCGCTGGCCCGGTCGCTGCTGGACGAGGCCGAGGCCGAGGCCGACCGGGACGACCCGTACGACGGTCTGCGCGGTGGCGGACCCGGCGGACCCGGCGGGCACGACCGCGTCCGCACCCTGGTGCGCCGCCGGCTGGCCGATCTGGACCGGGTCGCGGGCGCGGCCGTCCAGGCGGTGGGCGCGCGCCTGAACCACGCCGTGCGGAGCCGGTTCGGGCCCGGCACCACCCGCTTCCTCGGTGATGTGCTCGTCTACCAGCGTCACCGGGACACCATCCACGCCCGGGTGCGCCAGGTCATCGACGAAGTCCACCCCGACCTGGGGCGCAGTGCCGCTCGCCCGGTGCGCGTCGTGGCCCACAGCCTCGGCGGTGTCATCGCCGTCGACATGGCCACGGCCACCGTGCCCCTGTGGACCGAGTCCCTGGTGACGTTCGGTTCCCAGGCGGCCTTCTTCCACGTCTGCGATCCCCGGGGAGGACAACTGACCCCCTACGGGGGCACCGTGCCCGTTCATCTCCCGGCTTCCCTGAACCGCTGGACCAATCTCTGGGAGCCCCTGGACGTGCTGGCCTTCGCCGCCGCCAAGGTGTTCCGGCTGCACGACGGAACCGCCCCGGTCGACCTCCCCGTCAGCCATCGGGCCGGCACCGGGATGTGGACGCACTCGGCGTACTGGAACCTTCCCTACGTCGCCTCGGTCATCGGTGACGTCATGCGCTGGGACGGCTGATTTGACGCATGGCTGACCAACGGCCCTTGCTCCTACGATGGAAGTCACCGTCGGGGGAGGGTGGACGTGACGAGCAGCACGCCGCAGGGGGCCGGGCGCCGCCTGGAGAACGCGATCGCCTGGACGCTACGGAACCTGGACGGGGTCATCGCCATCGCCGTCGCCCTGGTCGTCGGGGCCATGGACGTCTTCAGCCAGAGCATGGACCCCAACATCGTCTCCGGCGCCACGCTGCTGGTGCTGGCGGCGCTGGTGTACGGCTCGCTCACCGAGCGCCGGCGGCGGATGGCCGACCTCCGCGTCGCGACGCAGGGAACCAGCCGGGCCATCGAGGACCTGGCGATGGTGCGCGCGCTCTCCGGGGCGGAGACCGCGCTCGCCCACGAGCAGGCCCGGCGTACCACCAGCCGCTGGGTGTTCAAGGGCGGCACCGGCACCTATCTGCGGGCCGTGACGCTGCCCGAGTGCATGCTGGAGGCACAACGCCAGCGGCGCTCCCTCAGCATGAAGATCGACATCATCAATCCCGCCGACGACCAGGTGTGCGCCGCGTACGCCCGGTTCCGCAGCACCTTCGGGCCGGGGCCCGGCGGCGGCGTCGCCGAGTGGACCGTCGAGCGCACCCGCAAGGAGGCGTACGCCACCGTCGTCGCCGCGAGCTGGCACCGGCAGCGGCTGGACACCCTGGAGATAGACGTCCACCTGTCCTCGGTCGCACCGGCGCTCCGCTTCGACCTCTCGGACACCTGCCTGATCATCACCCAGGACGACCCCAGCCGGGTCAGCCTCTACGTGGAGCGGGACCGGCCGCTCTACGACTACTACGTCACCGAGCTGCACCAGAGCCGCGAGCAGGCGGTCAAGCTCGATCTGCGCGAGGCCGTCCCCCTCGCCGACGAGCCCACCGTCGACGAGGTCAGACGCCTCCTCGACCGGCTCGGCCTGCCACTTCCGTCGAGCTTCAGCGATCGTGACGTCGGCGACATCATCGACAAGGCGCTGCGCGCGGAGAATCCGTACCGCAGGTGAGCGCCGTGTTCCGGCCAAAGGGGGGAAGGAACATGGACTACCCGGCCCTCGAACGGGCCGCCCGGCGGCACGCCACCGCCGAGCTGGTACGACACGCCGTCGCGGAACTGGACCGGATCGTCTCCGGCCGCCACGACCTGCACGCGGTACGCCATCCACTGGGGTTCGTCTGCCTGCCCGTCCTGCGCGACGGCGACGACGGCGTCTGTGTCCACGTCTTCGGTGCACCGGAGGCCGAACCCGACCACTCCGTACCCCAAGTCCACTGCCACAGCTGGGACTTGACCAGCACTGTGCTGTACGGGCGGCTGGACAACAAGCGTGTGGACGTGGACGACGACACCGGCGAACCCACCCACCGGGTCTTCGAAGTGCTCAGCGATCCGTCCGGCGTCGACGAGTTGCGTCCCACCGAACGGCTGGTGCGCCCACGGCCCGGCAGAGAACAGACCAGCGCGCGGGGCCAGAGCTACACCCTCCCGGCGGGGGCGTTCCACACCAGCGTGGTACCGGACGGCCGCCCCACCGCCACCCTGGTCCTGGGGCGCACCCTGCCCGGCAGGCTGGACCTCTCCCTGGGCCCGCCGTCCGCCCCCGGGCACCGCATGGTCCGCCGGACGTGCGACGCGACCCAGACCGCCCGGATCGCTCGGACCGCCCTCAGGAGGATCCATGAGCCCGAACCCTGACCCGTCGTCCGGATACGCCGTCGAGCACCGTACGGCCGTGGGCGCCGCCGAGGAGGCCGGGGCGCTGCTGCGCTCCCGCTTCCCGGACGGCTTCGCCGCCCGGGCCAAGGGCCGACTCGGCGACGTCGTCACCGACTTGGACCTGGCCGCCGAGCAACTGGTGGTCGGCCGGATCCGGGACCGCTTCCCGCACGACCGCATCCTCGCCGAGGAGTCCGGTGAACTCGCCGGTGACGGCGGCGGCCGCACCTGGCTGATCGACCCCCTCGACGGCAGCAACAACGTGGTGATCGGGCTCCCCGTCTACGTCGTCGGTGTCGCCCTGTGCGTCGAGGACACCCCCGTCGTCGGCGTCGTCCACGACCCGAGCACCGGCCGCACCTGGTCCGCCCGGCGCGGCGGCGGGGCCCAGGGGCCCGGCGGGCGCCTCACGGTCCCCGCGAGCGGTCGCCCGCTGCCCGTCGCCGGACCCCTGCTGGCCTGGACCCAGGGCCACACCGTCTCCCGCGACGACCCCGTCGCCTGCGCCCTGCGCCACACCCTCGAACTCCGCTCCCGGCGCCTCCTCCAGCTCTGGGCGCCCCTCGTCGCCTGGGCGATGCTGGCCCGGGGCGACATCGACGGCTTCGTCGGCTACCGCGCGGAGGCGATCGACCTCCCCGCCGGAGCGCTGCTCGCCCGCGAGGCCGGTGTCGCCCTGCGGCACCTGGACGGCGCGGAGTTCGGCGGCGGCTTCGGCGGCCCCGACACCGGGCGCTCCTTCGTCGCCGGGCGCCCGGAGATGCTGCCGCACCTCCTCGACCTGGTCAGCCCTTTCTCTCCCGGCACCGAGGGCACGCACACGGCGGGAACCGCCCCGACAGGTCCAGCGGCGCGGCGTTCTTCGGCGGCCGGTACGTCACCGTCGGGCCCCACGTCCGTCCACCGTCCCGGGAGACCGCCAGCGTGAGGTACACGCTGACGAACCCGTCCTCTTCCTTGTCCCGCATTCCCGCGCCTTTCACTTTCCGTGGCGATACGTGCACAGAGTGAGGTGGGCGGGAGTACCTTCGGAAGATGACCGAGCGTGACAACCGGGTGCGCACCAGGGGGAGTTGTACAGGTGGCCATCGAGGACAATCCGCGTACGCGGGAGCAGTACGGGCAGGAGCTGAAGCGGAGGAGGGAGGCGGCGGGACTCACACAGGAGGAACTGAGCCAGCGTGTCGTGATGTCGCGCACGCATATCGCCCACATTGAGGCGGGGCGGCGCAGGCCGGACATCGAAGATGCGCGGCGGCTGGATCGGGAGTTGGGTACGGACGGGTTTTTCGTGCGGTTCCTGCCGACGCTGGATGGCAGGCAGGTGGCGGAGCACTTCGCCGAGGCGATGGAGTTCGAGAGCCAGGCGACGATCATCAAGGAGTACGCGCCGAGCCTGGTGCCAGGCATACTCCAGACGCAGCGTTACGCGTACGCGGTGTTGAATTCCGGTTACCCTCGCAACAATGACGAGCAGCGTGACAAGCTCCTTGTCACACGCCTCGAACGGGCCCGCATTCTCGACAGCTTCGACTCGCCCGAGTTCTATGCCCTTCTCAGCGAGGCGGTGCTTCGGCAGGTCGTCGGGGGTCCCGACGTGATGTGCGAGCAGCTACGGCACATCATTTGAGCTGCGCGGTCTTCTTGACGCCGATCTTCTTCACCAGGCGTACGGCGGTGACGACGCGCTTGGAGGATCCCGCCGGGGTGAACGCGGCGATGAACCCGGCGACGGTCGCGGCGCACCACAGGACCTTCTTGGTGGTGGACCACCAGGACGGGTCGATGACGATCGGGAAGGCGCTCTTCGCGTCGAACTCGACGTGCTGGACGAGCCGGTTGCCGACGACCTTGTAGCTGGTGGGGACGTCCTTGCCGTGGGCGTCCTTGGCCCAGGGCGCGTCGAAGAAGCCGGCGGGGTCCTTCCGCGGCTGCTTATCGGCCTGGTCGTCGCCCTCGGAGTACAGGGACACCGAGCCGTCGTCGTGGGTGACGGCCTTCATCCCGGCCGGGATGGTGAAGCCGGTCTCGTAGTCGTGCGGTGCGGTGCCGTCCTTGAGTGATCGTTTTGCGGCCGAAATAGAAGCACACATTGCCTGATCTTGGCTAATTTTTGGTTGTTTCTTGTGGCCGTGTGGCGGGGAGAGGGGTCGTCTAGCGCGTCAGCGCCAGCACCGTCACCGACGCGACCACCGCCGCCGTCGCCAGTACCGCGCCCGTGCCCATCTGCCGCGCCACCGGCACCCGGACGCCGTACGCATGGCAGCGCTCGTACCACAGGAGGGTCGCCAGGGACGCCCAAGGGGTGATCACGGGGCCGGCGTTGGTGCCGGTCAGCAGGGCGAGGAGCTGGTCGTGGTTGGCGACTGGGACCGCCGCCTCCCCGGCGAGGTAGACGGGGAGATTGTTGAGGGCGTTGGACAGGCCGCCGCCCACCGCCGCCGCGCGGAACAGGCCCAGCGTGCCGCCGTCGTCGCCGACCGCCGAGGCCAGCAGGTGGTGCAGTCCGTGCGCGTTGACCGTCTCGACCACCAGGAACATGCCGGGCACCATCACCAGCAGCCGCCAGGGGATCAGCGACAGCCGGATCGCTGACCGGTCGCGGACCGCGAAGGCGGCCACGGCGACGAGCGCGGCCGTCGTGGAGGCCATCCACAGCGGCACGTCGGCCACCAGGATGGCGACCAGGAAACCGGCGCAGGCGAGCGCGCAGGCCCGGAAGAGCACCGGATCGGCGGGGCGGTGCACGGCGGGCGGCACATAGCGGTCGGCCGCGTCGGGGTGGACGTCCGCCGCGCGCGCCGCACCGGGTCCCGACACCGGTACGGCGGTCATCAGTCCCGACTCGTCGGCAACAGGCCCCCCACGCATGCCCCGCCGCCAGAAGAACAGCCACAAACAAGCCATCGTCACGATCAGCGCGGCGAGTTGCGGCGCCCACATCCGGCCCGCCAGGCCCAGCGGGGACAGCGCGACCCGGTTCGCGGCCAGCAGGTTCGTCAGGTTCGACACGGGCAGCAGCAGGCTCGCCGTGTTGGCCAGCCACACCGTGGTCATCGCCAGCGGCACCGGCGCGATGCCCACCCGCGAGGCGAGCGCCAGCATCACCGGTGTCAGCAGGACCGCTGTCGTGTCCAGGTTCAGGGCGATCGTCGTGACCGAGGCGAAGGCCATGCACAACAGGAACAGGAGGGGATAGCTGCCCCGCCCGGCCCTGGCCACCCGCGCCGCCAGCACGTCGAACACCTCGGCCCTGCTGGTCAGTTCGGCCAGCACGATCACCGTGCCCAGGAAGGGCAGCAGCGGTGCGATGCGGGTCATCGCGTCGGATGCGGAACCGGTGGGCAGCAATCCCGTGGCCACACAGAGCAGTCCGGTCGCCAGCAGACCGATCGCCACCCGGTCGAGGACATGCAGACGCAATAAGGCACGCACGGTTGGAAGGGTCGCACAGTTGTGCCCTGCTGTGACCTGGGCGCCGTCGAACGCCTGGAAACGACCGGTATCAGCCTCTCTTTTCACGGCATCATGCATACATGGTGGCTCGTCAGAACACCCCGGGGGACACCGGGCCATTGGACTTCTTCATCAGCTACTCGCCGGCCGACGAACGCTGGGCGTCCTGGATCGCCTGGACCCTGGAGGAGGCCGGGTACCGGACGGTCCTGCAGGCCTGGGACTTCGTGCCGGGCACGAACTTCGTCGACTTCATGGACCGGGGGGTGAGCGAGTCCGCCGCCGTCATCGCCGTACTGTCGCACAACTACGAGCGCTCCCGGTACGGGCGGATGGAGTGGCAGGCCGCGCTGCGCGCCGACCCGGACGCGCCGGAGCGGCGGCTGATCACCGTGCGGGTCGAGGACATCCCGGTGGAGGGGCTGCTCGCCACCATCACCTACGTCGACCTGGTGCCGGTCGCCGATCCGGCGGCGGCCCGGGAGCTGCTGCTCGCCCGGGTCCGGCAGGCCCTCGACGGGCGGGCCCGGCCCAGCGCCCGCCCGGACTACCCGGGGGCGAACGGCCACCCCGTGCCGCCCGCCCCGTCCGCGCCGAGCCCCGGACGGCCGCTCGGCGGACCCGGATGGGCGGGGCGCCGCAGACCGGCGGCGCCGCCGTCGTATCCGCGGGTGACCCCGGAGGTCCGGGAGCGGGAGGCGGTCACCGTGCTCCAGCTGGCCGGACCCGCCTTCGGCCGGGGCCAGGACCCCGCCGAGCTGCAGGCCGCGATCTGGGGCGACCTGGTCGAACTGACCGACGCGGGGGCGCCCTCGCCCGATCTGCTGGTCGTCACCGGGGACCTCACCGCCTCCGGCAGCCGCCGCGAGTTCGAGCAGGCCCTCGCGTTCCTCACCGGGCTGCGCGCCCTGCTCGGGCTGGAACCGCACCGGGTCGCCCTCGTCCCCGGCGGCCAGGACGTCAACCAGGCCGCCTGCCAGGCCTACTTCAGCACCTGCGAGGCCGACGAGATGCCGCCCCGGCCGCCGTACTGGCCCAAGTGGCGGCACTTCGCCCGGCTGTTCCAGGAGCTGTACCAGGGGCTCGACGTCGTCTTCGACAGCGATCAGCCCTGGACCCTCTTCCCCGTGCCCGAACTGCACACCGTGGTCGCGGGGTTGAACTCGTCCATGGCCTACAGCCATCGGCGCGACGACCAGTACGGGCTGATCGGGCGGGAGCAGGCCGCCTGGTTCGCGCAGGCGCTGCGGCCGCACGAGACCGAGGGATGGCTGCGGATCGGCGTCGTACGGCACTCGCCCGGCGCCGCCCGGCCCGCCGCCGGTGTCCGCAGGGCCGGTGCGCCGGGTACGGCCGCGCTGGACGGCAGCGGCCCGCTGCGCGACACCGATGTGCTGACCCGGCTGACCGCGCCCCGGCTCCATCTGCTGCTGCACGGCCCGGCCGACTCCGGCGCCGCGCGGCCCGACCTGGCCACCGGCTCCGGCGAGGTGCCGGTGATCGGCACGGCCCGGCCGGGCGGGCACCAGCTGCTGCGGGTCAGCCGCGACCAGCTGGCCGTCTGGCAGGGGCCGGGCGAGCCCCGGCGGCGGCCGGTCCCGTGGCGGCGGGCCCAGCGGGCCCAGCGGGCCTTCGGGCCGCAGACCCCGGACGCCGCACCGCCGGCCGTCCCCGGCGGCGGCCCCGCGCCCGAGACCGAGCCGCGTGCCGTGCAGACCCCGGCCGAGATACTCCTCGCCCGGGTCGCGGAGGTGTGCCGCACCCGCCACGAGGGCGCCCAGATCCGCCCGGTGGACGGGCCGGTGCCGCAACTGCTCGTCACCTGGACCCAGTCCGGCTTCGTCCGCCAGCAGCGCGTGGCCGTGCACACCGGCACCCCGGCCGCGGATGACGTCGACCGGTTCGCGGCCCTCGTGCACGCCGCCGACGCCGAGACCGAGGCCGAACTCGTCCACGACGGCCCGCCGCCCGCCCGCGAGCTGCGCGACGCGGCCCGCCGACGAGGCATCCGGGTGCGCAGCTTCACCGAGTTCCAGGGCCTGCTCGACCTGCGCGGATACGTCTCCGCGCAGAGCGAGCGGCTGCGCACCGACCCCCGCTATCCCCCGGGCATGTACCTGCCGCAGCGGTACCGTGAGGTGGAGCGCCTCGACGCGGAGGACCGCGACGGGCTGGTCGACGAGATGCTCCGGCTGCTCGACTCCGACCAGGGGCGCTTCCTGCTGCTCCTCGGCGACTTCGGACACGGCAAGACCTTCGCGCTGCGCGAGCTGGCCCGCCGTATCCCCGCCGAACTGCCGTACCTGGTCCCGCTGTTGATCGAACTGCACGCCCTGGACCGGGCCTACTCCTTCGAGGGACTCGTCGCCGGCCACCTCGCCGCCCACGGCGTCGACAACATCGACCTGCGCGCCTTCCGCTACATGCTCCAGCAGGGCCGCATCGTGCTGCTCTTCGACGGCTTCGACGAACTCGTCAACCAGGTCACCTACGACCGCGCCGCCGAACGCCTCCAGGTGCTGCTGGACTCCGCCGTGGACAGCGCCAAGATCCTGGTCTCCAGCCGCACCCAGCACTTCCGCTCCCAGGGCCAGGTGCTCACCGCGCTCGGCGAACGCGTCGGCCTGCTCCCGCACCGCCGGGTCCTGGCCGTCCAGGAGTTCACCCCGCAGCAGATCCGCGCCTACCTGGTCAACCGCTACGCCGGCGACGACCGCGCCGCCGACCACCGGCTCCGGCTGCTCGACGCCATCCCCGACCTGCTCGCCCTGTGCCGCAACCCCCGGCTGCTCGGCTTCGTCGCCGACCTCGACGACGACCAGCTGCGCGCGGTCGCCGGTGCCGGACGCGCCCTCAGCCCCGCCGGGCTGTACCAGGAAGTGCTCACCGCCTGGCTGGGCTTCGAGGCGCAGCGCGGCGGCGGCAGCCCCGGCCGGGCCCCCGGACTCTCCCTGGACCAGCTCTGGGACGCGGTCACCGCGCTCGCCCTGCGGCTGTGGGAGAGCGGCCAGGACTCGCTGCGCCTCGACGAGCTGACCGATGTCGCCGAGACCCTGACCGGGCTCGCGGACGCCCGGCTTTCGGTGCCGCAGACCGCGCACGCCATCGGCTCCGGCAGCCTGCTGGTGCGCAGCGACGACGGCGTGTTCCGCTTCATCCACGGCTCGGTCGTGGAGTGGCTCGTCGCCCGCGAGTGCGCCCGCCGGCTCACCGACGGCGACGACATCCTGCTGCACCGGCGCCAACTCAGCCAGCTGGCCGTCGAGTTCCTGTGCGACCTCGCCGACCACCGGATCTGCCAGGCATGGGCCGAGCGGGAGCTGTCCGGCACCTCGGGGGACGCCTCCCTGGAAGCCGCCCACGCCAACGCCGTGAAGATCCTCAGCCGGCTCCGGGTGCCCGCCCACACCGATCTGCGCGGCGCCGCGCTCGCCGGGGAGGACCTCTCCCACCGCGACTTCTCCGGCGTCGACCTCACCCGCGCCGACCTCACCGACGCCCGCCTCGTCGGCGCCGGCCTCTCCGGCGCCGTCCTGCGCGGCGCCCGCCTCGTCGGCGCCCGCCTCGACGGCGCCGATCTGACCGGCGCCGACCTGCGCGGCGCCGACCTGAGACGGGCCCGGCTGATCGGCACCGACCTGACCGGCGCCCGGGTGGACGGCGGCCGCTGGCGCCGCGCCGCGCTGATCTCGGCGACCACCGGGACCCTGACGGACAGCCCCGAGCTGGCCACCGCCTCGATCGCGCCCGGCATGGCCGTCGACTCCGGCTTCAGGCCCTCCGCGGTCGGTGTGCCGTACGGCTTCGACATGCGCACCAGCCGGCTGCCCGAACCCATCTCCTACAGCCCCGACGGCGAACTGCTCGCCGTCGGCAGCGAGGACGGCGGCGTCCTCGTCTGCGACGCCGCCACCGGCATGCCGCTGCGCACCCTGCAGGGCCACACGGGCCGGGTCTACGCCGTCAAGTGCCGCGCTCGCGTCCTCGCCACCGGCAGCGCGGACGGCACCGTACGCCTGTGGGACCCGGTCTCCGGCCGCTGTCTGCACCGGCTGGAGATCCACCCGGACGGCGTCTGGCCGCTCACCCTCGACACCGAGGGCGTCCTCATCGCCACCGGCGACGCCGACGGCGTGGTCACCGTCTGGGACACGGCCTCGGGCACCCCGCTGCACCGGCTGCCCGGCCACACCGCACCCGTCTACACCGTGGCGTTCGGACCGGACGACACCTCCCTGGTCACCGGGGACGCCTCCGGCGCCGTACGGCTGTGGGACCTCGCCACCGGGCGGCAGACCGGGGAACTGCCCGGCCACCAGGGCGCGGTGTACCGGGCGCGGTTCAGCCCGGACGGCACCCTGCTGGCCACCGCCGACCGCGGCGGCGACCGGGCGGGCGGCACCGTGCGGATCTGGGACCTCGCTGCCCGCACCCTGCGGCATGCGTTCACCGGGCACTCCGGCCGGGTCTACACCCTGGACTTCCACCCCGGCGGCGCCCTGCTGATCAGCGGCGACACCCAGGGGGAGGTACGGCTGTGGGACCTGGCCGCCGGAGGCTGCGCCGGGCTGCTCGGCGGCTGCCGCGGGGCTGTGTACCAGGTGCTGTTCGACCCCGGCGGGACCCTGCTCGCCGCCGGGGACAGCGCAGGCGTGGTCCGGCTGTGGCGGATCGACCCGGCGGCCGACCCGGTCGCCGCGCCGCTCAGCCGGCAGCCCGCCGAGCACCGCGGCTCGGTGTGGGTGTGCAAGTTCCGCCCGCACGGTGACACGCCCGCCCAGGGCCCCGGCGCGCTGCTGGTGACCGGCGGCAACGACGGTGTCGTACGGCTGTGGGAGCCGGCCACCGGCCAGGGCCGGCGCATCCTGCGCGGCCACGGGCGGCGCATCGGCACCCTGTCCTTCAGCGCCGACGGCGCGATGCTGGCGGCCGGCGGCAACGACGGCGTGGTCCGGGTCTGGCACTCCGCCTCCGGCCGGCGGCTGCGCGAACTCACCGGCCAGAGCGACCGGCTGGTCTCGGCGGCGTTCGGGCCCGCGGGCCCGCTGCTGGCCACCGCGAGCAGCGACGGCGACATCTACCTGTGGAACGCGGCCACCGGCGAGTACCAGCGCGAACTGGACGTCGAGACCGACCATGTGTGGGCGGAGGCGTTCAGCGCCGACGGCGAACTGCTCGCCACCGCCAACGACGACGACACCGTACGGCTGTGGTACCGGGCCACCGGAGCGCATGTCGCCACCATCACCGAGCACTACGGCCGGGTCCGCGCGATCGCCTTCCGGTCCGACGGCGCGGTCCTGGCCACCGGCTGCGACGACCGCAAGGTGCGGATCTGGGACATGGACGGCCGCCGTATCACCAGCGAACTCGACGGCCACACCGAGCGGGTGTACGCGGTGGCGTTCGCCCCCGACGGCTCCTGGCTGGCCAGCGCCTCCTGGGACGGTACGGCGCTGATCTGGCGGGACGGCGAGATCGCCCACCGTCTCACCGGCCACACCGGCAAGCTCTGGACGGCCGCCGCCCACCCCCGGCGCCCCCTGCTGGCGACGGCGGGCGACGACCGCACGGTCCGCCTGTGGAACCCGGAGACCGGCGAGGAGACGGCGCTGTTGACGGGCCACACCGGGCGGATCCTCGCGGTGGCGTTCAGCCCCGACGGCTCCCTGCTGGCCAGCGGCGGCGAGGACGGCACGGTACGGCTGTGGCACGTCCCCGCGGACGCCCCCGCCACCCTGCGGGCCACCCTGGTCGGCATGCCCGCCGGCTGGGCGGCCCTGTCCCCGACCGGCGGTTACAAGTACGAGGGAGACGTCACCGGCGAGTTCTGGCACGCGGTCGGGATGTGCCGCTTCGAACCCGGGGAACTGGACGGCCATCTGCCGGGCGTGCGGCATGTGGCCCTGGACGCGCCGCTGGAGTAGTCGGGGGGCTTTTTTGAACGTGTTCAATTGACGGCGTACGCTCATCCCATGAGCGACAGAGCCGCCCTGCTCAAGGGCATTCGCGTCTGGCTGGCCCTTTTCGTCGTGTGCCTCGTGCTCAGCGGGGCGACCGCCTTCCCCCTGGTCCACGAACTGCGCTGGACCGAGAGCGCGTTGCGGGCGCTGTCCGTGCCCCAGTACCTGCCGGGACTGGCGCACTGGATCGAGCGGGTCCGCGACGGGCTCGACACCGCCGACACCGACTACCCCTTCCTCCTCTACGGCACCGACTGGCTGGCCTTCGCCCACCTCGTCATCGCGGTCGCCTTCCTGGGGCCGTACCGCGACCCCGTCCGCAACATCTGGGTCGTCGAGTTCGGGATGATCGCCTGCGCCGGGATCATCCCGCTCGCCCTGGTCTGCGGGCCGATCCGGGGCATCCCCTTCTGGTGGAGCCTGATCGACATGTCCTTCGGGGTCTTCGGCGTCGTCCCGCTGTACGTCGTACGGAAGAAGATCAAGCGGCTGGAGGCGCTCACCGCCCCCTGGGCCGTCACCGCTGTCTGAGCGCGGCGAGCACGATCCGCTGGGCGACCGGGTTCGCGTCCTCCCCCTTGGCGTCCGTCGAGTCCACCGAGTAGACGAGGGTGCGGCTCAGGTCCCGGGTGGCGGCGATCGCCGTGCTGTAGCCGTACCGCGCACCGGACTTGGTCCAGTACACCGTGCCCTCGTACTCGAACCGCCGAAGTCCGGCGCTGTAGCTGGCGGTCCCCTCCTTCACCTGCGGAACCGTGAACATCTCCTGCAACTGCGGCTCCGGCACGACCCGGCCCGAGAACAGCGCCGTGACCAGCCGCTCCAGATCGGCCGTCGTGGAGATCATGTCGCCGGCGGCCCAGCGGTCGGCCTGGTTCCACTCCGTGACGTCCACGAACTCCGTCGTCCCGTCGGCCCGGGTCACCTTCTGGTAGCCCTGGTTGTGCGGGCTGCGGATGCGCGGGTCGGTCCCCGGGAAGTACGTGTGGTGCATGCCGGCCGGGCGCAGCACCAGCCGCGTCGCCTCGTCGGCGTACGCGTGCCCGGTCACCCTCTCGATCAGCATCCCGAGGATCGTGTAGTTGATGTTCAGGTAGTCCTGCCGGTCCCCCGGGGAGAACTCCGGGCCCTTCGCCACCGCCGACGCCACCACCTGGGCCGGGGTCAGGGTGTCGAAGCGGTGCGCGTACTGGTCCTGGAAGTCGTCGCCCCAGCCGTCGCCCGACGGGATGCCACTGGTGTGGTTCAGCAACTGCCGTACGGAGACGGGCTCGAAGGCCGGGGTGAGCAGCCCCGGGAGGTAGTGCTGGACCGGGGCGTCCAGGTCGATCCGGCCCTGCGCGGCCAGCCGCAGCACCGTCGCCGCCGTCACCACCTTCGTGGTCGAACCGGCGCGGAAGAGCGCGTTCGGGTCCGCCGCCTGGCCGCTCGCCAGATCGTGCACGCCCGCGCTGCCCCGCCAGGCGCCGTCGCTGCCGCCGACCCGCACCAGCGCGGCGGTCGCGTCGGCATCGGGCAGTCCGGCGAGCGCGGCGCGCAGTGCCTCGGCGTCCGGGCCGGCGGTCGGGCGGGCCGTCGTCCGGTGGGCCGCCGTCGTGGTGGGGGCGGCGAAGGCGGGGGCCGCCAGGGGAGCGGCGGACAGGGCCAGGACCAGGGCGGTCGTGGTGAGGACGGCGGCACGGGTGCGTGGACGCATGGATGCTCCGTAAGTCGTCGGGCCGCCCGGGTGGGGCGGGTCCGGTCGGTGAGCGGTACGTGATGATCCTCCGGCGCCGCGCCGGTACGCGGATCGTCGGCGAGGAGGACACCCGACCCGGGTCCGACCCCGGGCAACGGGCCCCGGCACCGGGGGAGTTGTACGGGGCGCCCCCTAGGGGGACGGGCAGGCCCGCGGCCGGCGCCGGACCTGCTCCCGGCCCGCGCGATGCCCCCGCCAACTACTGGGCCAACTGGGACCTGTGCAACCTCGCCTCCCTGATGGCGATCGGCATCCTCCTCGACGACCGCGCCACCTTCCGCCGCGCCGTGACCTACCTGGAGCACGGCCACGGCAACGGCGCCCTCAGGAACGCCATCCCCGTCCGCTACGACGCCCAGGGCCTCGCCCAGTGGCAGGAGAGCGGCCGCGACCAGGGGCACTCCATGATGGGCATCGGACTGCTCGGCGCGATCTGCGAGATGGCCTGGAACCAGGGCGTCGACCTCTACGGCCACGACCACGACCGGTTCCTGCACGCCGCCGAGTACGTCGCCCGCTACAACCTCGGCAAGGACGTGCCCTTCACCCCGTACGGCTGGCGGTCCGGCACCGGACACGGGCAGTGGCGGGAGCAGACCGTGATCTCTGCCACGGCCCGTGGCGAGATCCGCCCCGTCTGGGAGATTCTGCACCACCACTACGCCCGCCGCCGCGGGCTCAGCACGCCGTACGTCACGGCCATGGCCGAGAAGGTGCGCGCGGAGGGCGGGGGCGGCGACTACGGGCCCAACAGCGGCGGCTACGACCAGCTGGGCTTCGGGACGCTGCTCTACAGCAGGTGACGCGAGCGTGAGAGACGTACGGGAGACGGGATCGGTGGACGGGCGGCACTGGCGCGACACCGTCGCGGCCGCGCAGTCAGGCGACCGGCAGGCCCTGGACGACCTGGTCGCGGGCTGGCTGCCGCTCGTCTACAACATCGTCGGCCGCGCGCTGAACGGGCACGCGGACGTCGACGACGTCGTACAGGAGACCATGCTGCGCGCCGTCGGCAACCTCGGCTCGCTGCGCGACCCGGACAGCTTCCGGTCCTGGCTGGTGGCCATCGCCATGCGGCAGATCCGGGAGCGGGCGCGCCGCGGATCCGCCGACCCGCTGCCCCGGAACACGCCCGGGGGTAGCGCCGACTTCGCCGAACTCACCGTGCTGCGGCTGCAGTTGGAGGGTCAGCGGCGCGAGGTGGTGGAGGCGGCGCGCTGGCTGGACGACGAGGACCGCAGGCTGCTGTCGCTGTGGTGGCTGGAGGTCGCCGGCGAACTGACCCGGCGCGAGCTGGCGCAGGCCCTCGACATCAGCCGGCAGCACGCCGCCGTGCGCGTCCAGCGGACGAAGGGGCGCCTTGAGACCGCGCGCGGCATCGTGCGGGCGCTGGACGGCGCCTGCCCCGAGCTGCGCGAGCTGACCGCCCGCTGGGACGGGCGGCCCGACTCCGTCTGGCGCAAGCGGCTGGCCCGGCATCTGCGCGGCTGCGGCTACTGCGGGGAGGCGCCGGAGTCCCTCGTCCCGGCGGAACGGCTGCTGCTCGGCATCGCCCTGGTCCCGGTCCCGGCCGGCTTCACCCTGTCGCTCGCCCTGGGCGGCAGGACGGCGGCAGCCGCGGGCGCGGCCGGTTCCGCCGGCTGGTCGGCCAAGGCGCTGGGCGCACTCACCAAGCCCGCCGTGGTGCTGGCGGCAGGCGCGACGATCGTGGCGGGCGGTGCCTATGTGGCTGTACGGCCCCCGGACCACCGGCCGCACCCGGCGGTCACGCCGACGGCGACCAGCACGGCCGTACCGCCACCGGTGACCCGTCCGCCGTCCCGTCCTCCGTCTCCCCCCGCCTCCCCGACGCCTTCGGCCGGCCTGTACGGCACGGTCGTCGACGCCGTGGACCGGGCGCCGGACCCGGACATCCCGCCCGCCGCCCTGCCGCACCGGCCCGAGACCGGTGTCACCAGCACCGGCGGCGCGCACGCCGTCATGAACCACCGCGGCGACCGCGTGACCCTGCGGGGCAAGGGCTATGTCCTGGTTCGCTGGCAGATCTCGCCGCAGTACCGGGCCGGCAGCCTCGTCATGCCGGCCTGGACCGGCCTTGCGGGCAGGCTCTTCCATGTGGCCTCGGGCGGCGGCCGCCGCATGGACGACGCGCTCGGCACCGACCCCGCGGTCACCGGCATGGGCAACCCGGCCGTCGGCTACGCCGTCCTTCCGCCCGGCACCCAGCAGATGTGGCAGAACGAGTACTTCTACCTGGACGGTACCGTCACCCTCACCCAGAACGAACGCGGCGCCGACTACGGCCTCAGCGTCTTCCCGAGCACCTGGGACGCGGCCGAGAAGGACATCACTTCCGGCCCAGCCCAGGGCGCGCGGCGCTACGGCCTGGTCCGCGACACCGGCACGGACTCCGCACCCGTCCCGCAGTACGTCACCCGCGCCACCCCGCCCGACACGTCGACGGTGGCCCAACGCTCGCGGGTGTAGGTGCTCAACCGCCGTTGCGCAGGGCGTGCAGGACGTCGACGCGGTTCGTGGTGATCGAGTCGACGCCCAGGTCCAGCAGCCGGCTCATCGAGCGGCGGGTGTCAGGGGTCCAGACGGACAGCAACTGGCCGTCGTGGTGGACGCGGGCCGCGAGGTCCCGACTGACCAGCGGGAAACGGTAGTTGAGCCAGCGCGGGCGGACCGCCGCCAGCAGCGTGGGCCGGGGCGGGGCGAGGGACGTCCAGGTCAGCGCGATCTCGGCGGCCGGGTCGGCGGCGCGGACCGCGAGCATGGCCTCGGCGCCCGCGCAGTAGTAGGTGCGCTCCCGGGCCCCGCACTGCCGGACCACGTCCATGACCCGGTCCGCCGTCCGCCGGTCGACGCGCCCGCACAGGTCCACCATCACCCGGCTGTCACCGGTCGCCGCCAGCGCCTGTGCGAGCGTCGGCACACCGCCCGCCGTGAGCCCGCGCAGCTCGTCGGCGGACAGCGCGGAGAGCGGCCGGTCGTGCTCCCACAGCCGCCGCAGCGTGTCGTCGTGCAGCAGCACGGGGACGCCGTCGCGGGTGAGCCGTACGTCGATCTCGACCGCGTCCGCCCCCCGGTCGAGGGCGGAACGCAGCGAGTCGACGGTGTTCTCGCGGAAGCGGTAGGGGTCGCCGCGGTGGGCCACGGCGGTCACGGTCTGCATGACCCCCATTGTGGTGGGCGTACGGCTCGGGTCAGGAGGCGAGCCAGGTGCTGGTGTACGTGTCGATCTCCGCCGCGATCCGCGCCTTGCCCCCGGCGTCCAGGAAGGACGCCTCCACGGCGTTCTTCGCGAGGTCGGCGAGGCCCCGCTCGTCCAGGTCGAGCAGCCGGGCGGCCACCGCGTACTCCTTGTTCAGGTCGGTGCCGAACATCGGCGGGTCGTCGGAGTTGATGGTGACCAGCACCCCGGCGCGCACGAACTCCTTGATCGGGTGCTCGTCCAGGGTGCGGACCGCGCGGGTGGCGATGTTCGAGGTGGGGCAGACCTCCAGCGGGATGCGGTGCTCGGCGAGGTGCGCGAGCAGCTTCGGGTCCTGCGCGGAGCTGGTGCCGTGCCCGATGCGCTCCGCGCGCAGCTCGTGCAGCGCGTCCCACACCGTCTGCGGGCCGGTCGTCTCGCCGGCGTGCGGCACGGAGTGCAGACCGGCGGCGATGGCCCGGTCGAAGTACGGCTTGAACTGCGGCCGGGGCACGCCGATCTCGGGGCCGCCGAGCCCGAACGACACCAGGCCCTCCGGGCGGATCCGCTCGTCGGTGGCGAGCCGTGCCGTCTCCTCGGCGGACTCCAGGCCCGCCTCGCCCGGAATGTCGAAGCACCAGCGCAGCACGGTCCCGAACTCGGCCTCGGCCGCCTTGCGGGCGTCCTCGATCGCCGCCATGAAGGCCAGCTCGTCGATGCCGCGCCGGGTGGAGGAGAAGGGGGTGACGGTCAGCTCGGCGTAGCGCACCTGCTGCCGGGCCAGGTCGCGGGCCACCTCGAAGGTCAGCAGCCGGATGTCCTCCGGGGTGCGGATCAGGTCGACGACCGACAGATACACGTCGATGAAGTGCGCGAAGTCGGTGAAGGTGAAGAAGTCGGCCAGGGCCTCGGGGTCGGTGGGGACCTTGGAGTCGGGGTGGCGGGCGGCCAGCTCCGAGACGATGCGCGGGGAGGCGGAACCGACGTGGTGGACGTGGAGTTCGGCCTTGGGCAGTCCGGCGATGAAGGTCCGCAGATCGCGGTCGGCCGTGCCGGCGGCGGGTACGGAGCTGCTGTCGGTCAAGGGATCCTCCCCTGGCAAGGCGCCGACGGCCCGGTGCGGGCACGGCGCGGGTGATCGGCTGATCGGTGGTACGACGACATCGTAGGCGGGCGGCCCACGTGCACCTCGCCCGCCGCCCGGGCCCTGCGTGACCGCTGCGGGACCGGGCCGCGGCGGTGTGACGGCGAGGCCGTAGCATGGCGGGACAGAACGACCGAGGGGGACATGCCCGTGAGCGACGGAGCGCAGCCGAGCGGAGCCCCGGGGGGCGACTACAACCCGTGGGCGCCGCCCGAGGACCGGCCTTCGCTGGAGAAGAAGCCGCCCGCGGCGCACGACCAGCCGCCCGTGCAGCCGCCGTCCGTCCACAATCAGGCGACCCTGACCTCCCTGCCGGCCGACGGCTTCCCCCCGCCCGCATCCCCTCCCGGTTACGCCCCGCCGGCCGCCGCGCCCGGTTTCGGCGCGCCGGGCATGGCCCCGATGGGCGGCGAGGCCGTACCGCCTCCGCCGATCGCACCCTCCGGCCCCGGCATATCCGTACCGCCCGCGACCGGCGGCTACGGCTACCCCGGCTATCCCGCGGGCTACGGCTGGCCCGGCATGCCGATGGCCCCGCAGAACGGTCTGGGCATCGCGGCGATGGTGCTCGGCATCCTCTCCCTGTGCCTGTTCTGCCTGTACGGCGTGGTCTCGTTGGTGCTGGGCATCCTCGCGGTGGTCTTCGGCATCAAGGGCCGCCGGCGGGCCGATCGCGGCGAGGCCACCAACCGCGGCCAGGCCCAGGCGGGCCTGATCATGGGCATCATCGGCATCGTGCTCGGTGTCGTCGTGATCGTCCTGCTCGCGATCGGCATCAACGCCGCCATCCATCACAGCGAATCCCACCCGTACGACGACGGCTCCGCCCGCAGCGTCTCGGCGACGGTGGCCGCCGGCCGCTGAGTCCGCCAGGCCGCGGCCTTCGGCCGCCCGTCGGCCGGAACCCCCTCCCTCTCCTCTGCGCGGCCATTACGATGCCTTGATCGTCAACGGAGGGGAAAGCACTTCATGTCCAACATCAACCCCGACGCCGGTGGTTTCGGACCGCCGGCCCCGCAGCAGCCCCCGGGATACGGATACCCGCAGCAGCCCGCGCCCGGCTACGGCTACCCCCAGTCGGGCCCGGGGCCGTCCTACCCGGCCGGCCCGCCGATGGGCTACCCGCAGGCCCCCGGCTACGCCATGCCGATGCAGCCGAGCAACGGCATGGGCACCACGGGTCTGGTGCTGGGCATCATCGGCGTGGTCTGCAGCCTCACCTTCTTCCTGGAGATCATCGGGATGATCCTGGGCATCCTGGCGATCATCTTCGGTGCCATCGGCCGGGGTAAGGCAAACCGCGGCGAGGCCAACAACAAGGGCGCGGCGACCGCCGGTCTTGTCTGCGGCATCATCGCCACTGTGCTCTTGCCGGTGCTGGTCTTCCTGTTCTTCGCGAGCCTCGTCGGCGGAGTCAGCGCCTCGTCCTAGGCCGCCACTGATTCGTCGCGTTCAGGGCCGGTCTCCGGGCCGGCCCCTCAGGCCCCCGCCAGCCGCTCCCGCGCCTCCATCAGCGCGAACCCCAGCAGATTCGGTCCCCGCCACCGCTGCGGATCCGACGCCCCCTCGTCGTCCGCCGCGAGGCCGATGCCCCACACCCGGTCCAGCGGGCTCGCCTCGACCAGCACCCGGTCACCGGTGCCCAGCAGAAACGCGCGCAACCCGTCATCCGCCGCGAACTTGTGCACGCTGCCCTCGACCACGATCCGGAAGCGCTCCCGCTCCCATATCGCCTCGTCGAAGCCCTTGACACCCCGCCCCGCCTTCTTCGCCTGGGCGGGGTGCTCCGCGGCCAGCACCCGCCGCTCCGCCTCCGCGTCCTCGAACAGCCGGGCCTTGCCCGCCATCATCCAGTGCTCCGCCGTCGCGTACTCCACGCCGTCCACCACGAACGGTGACGGCCACCACTGGCTCAGACAGCTCGCGCCGATGCTGCCGTCCGGCCTCGGCCGGTGCCCCCAGAAGTGCAGGTACTTCACCTTCGCCCCGGCCCGGACCTCGCTGATCAGCGCTTCCACCCCGTCGATCTTTCCCATGCACGCGAGTGTGGCACGCACCACTGACACTCCGTCCGTCCTTTTCCGTCTCCACTCGACACCTGGTCGACAGATTCCGTCGCGTAACCAAAAGGCAACAACGGAATCACTTGTTGGAGTCCTATTGCTCTGTCAGGATCGGCACTCAAATCGAGCTGGAGCTACGCCACCCACCCCCCGGGACGGGGCGAACGGCGGAGGAGAGCGACATGCACAACCCGGGCACCGCCACCCCGGAACGATTTCCCGCCGAGGAGCGATTCGCCGACGGCGCGCAGTTCATCGCCGGCCGGCCGGCCAAGGGCACCTCGGGCCGTACCCATGCCGTGGTCGACCCCGCCACCGGCGCGGAGGTGTACCGCTACGAGCTGGCCGGTACCGACGACGTCGACGCGGCCGTCGCCGCCGCGCGCGACGCCTTTCCGGGCTGGGCCTCGGCCACCCCGGGCGAGCGCTCCGACGCGCTCCACCGGTTCGCCGCCGTGCTCGCCGAGCGCGCCGAGGACTTCGCCCGTGCGGAGTCCCTGCAGTGCGGCAAGCCGCTGAAGCTGACCCGCGAGTTCGACGTGCCGGGAACGATCGACAACACCGCGTTCTTCGCGGGCGCCGCCCGGCACCTTCAGGGGCAGTCCGCCGGTGAGTACTCGGGCGATCACACGTCGTACGTCCGGCGCGAGCCGATCGGCGTCGTCGGGTCCATCGCCCCCTGGAACTACCCCCTGCAGATGGCCGCCTGGAAGATCCTCCCGGCGATCGCCGCGGGCAACACCATCGTGCTGAAGCCCGCCGAGCTGACCCCGCTCACCTCGCTGCTCTTCGCGCAGGCCGCCACGGAGGCCGGGATCCCCGACGGTGTGATCAACATCGTCACCGGCACCGGAAGGGAGGCGGGGGAGCACCTGGTGGGCCACCCCGATGTCGCCATGACCTCCTTCACCGGGTCCACCGCCGTCGGCAGGCGGGTCGCCGAGATCGCCACCGCCACGGTCAAGCGGCTGCACCTGGAGCTGGGCGGCAAGGCGCCCTTCCTCGTCTTCGACGACGCCGATCTGGAGGCCGCCGTCCACGGCGCCGTCGCCGGCGCGCTCATCAACACCGGCCAGGACTGCACGGCCGCCACGCGCGCGTATGTGCAGCGACCGCTGTACGAGGCCTTCGTGGAGCAGACCGCCGCGCTGATGGAGAGCGTGCGGCTCGGAGATCCCTTCGCTCCCGGCACCGACCTCGGGCCGCTCATCTCGCATGTCCAGCGGGACCGGGTCGCCGCCTTCGTGGACCGTGCGCGTGCCTACGCGCGCGTGGTGACCGGCGGCGAGGCACCCCGGGGCGACCTGGAGAAGGGCGCCTACTACCGGCCGACCCTGATCGCGGACGCCGCCCAGGACAGCGAGATCGTCCAGTCCGAGATCTTCGGCCCGGTACTGGTCGTACTGCCGTTCGACGGTGATGATGAGGGGATCCGGCTGGCCAACGACACCCCGTACGGCCTCGCCGCCTCCGCGTGGAGCAGCAACGTCTACCGCGCGGGCCGCGCCACCCGCGAGATCAAGGCGGGCTGTGTGTGGATCAACGACCACATCCCGATCATCAGCGAGATGCCGCACGGCGGGTACAAGGCCTCCGGCTTCGGCAAGGACATGTCGGCGTACTCCTTTGAGGAGTACACGCAGGTCAAGCACGTAATGTTCGACAATACGGCGGTCGCCCGCAAGGACTGGCACCGCACGATCTTCGGGGACCGGTAGCAGCTGCCTCACCGGCTGCCGCCGGGTGTGACGATCCGGCCCTCGACCAGGCCGACCACCCAACCCTCCCGAAAGGGCACCACGCGCATGGAGCAGTACGAGCCCGACCGCCTGACGCCGGTCGAAGCCGCCGCCGTACGCCGGAGTCTGCGTAACGGCCGGGCCGCGATGCCCCGCCGGTCGCTGCTGCGGGCCTCCGCGGGCGGCGCGCTCGCGGTCGGCGGACTCGGGGCGCTGAGCGCCTGCGGGATCCCTGCGGCGACCAAGACGCAGGGCGGTGTGTCCGCCGACGACCACTCGGCCAAGGAGAAGGTCGTCAACTTCTCCAACTGGCCCGAGTACATCGACGTGGACGACAAGACCAAGCGCCACCCCACGCTCGACGGGTTCGCCCGGCGGACCGGCATCCAGGTCAAGTACACCGAGGACATCAACGACAACGACGAGTTCTTCGGCAAGATCCAGCCGCAGCTCGCCGCCGGCCAGGACACCGGCCGTGACCTCATCGTCCTCACCGACTGGCTGGCCGCCCGCATGATCCGCCTCGGGTACGTCCAGAAACTGGACCCGGCCAACGTGCCGCACGCCTTCGCCAACCTGTCGGACCAGTTCCGCGCCCCCGACTGGGACCCGGGCCGCGCCTACTCCTACCCCTGGCAGGGCATCTCGACCGTCATCGCCTACAACAAGAAGGCGCTCGACGGCATCGAGGTGAAGTCGGTCTCCGACCTGCTCGACAACCCCAGGCTCAAGGGCCGCGTCGGCTTCCTCACCGAGATGCGCGACAGCATCGGCATGACCATGCTCGACATGGGCAAGGACCCGGCGAAGTTCACCGACGACGACTTCGACGCGGTCATCGCCCGCCTGCAGAAGGCCGTCGACAAGGGCCAGATCCGCCGCTTCACCGGCAACGACTACACCTCGGACCTGGCCAAGGGCGACTTCGCCGCGTGCATCGCCTGGGGCGGCGACATCGTCCAGCTCCAGGCGGACAGCCCCGACGTCGGCTATGTCATCCCCGACAGCGGCTACATGACCTCGACCGACAACATGCTGATCCCCAACAAGGCGCGCCACAAGACGAACGCCGAGCGGCTCATCGACTACTTCTACGAGCCCGAGCCGGCCGCCCAGCTGGCCGCGTACATCAACTACGTGAGCCCCGTCGCGGGAGTGCAGCCGTTCCTTGCGAAGATCGACAAATCGGCGGCGAGCAACCCGCTGATCATTCCCGACAAGGCCATGCAGGCGAAGTCCCATGCCTTCCGCGCGCTGACGCAGAAGGAAGAGACCGCCTACCAGCAGAAGTTCTCGAAGCTCACAGGGGCGTGACGACGATGACGACACCAGACAACAGCGGCGACGTCCGCCTCTCCGGTATCAGCAAGACCTACGCCAACGGCTTCACCGCCGTACAGCCGCTGGACCTGACCGTGCCGCAGGGCTCCTTCTTCGCCCTGCTCGGCGCCTCCGGCTGCGGCAAGACCACCACCCTGCGCATGATCGCCGGCCTGGAGGAGCCCACCACCGGCACCGTCTTCCTCGGCGACCAGGAGGTCACCCACCTGCCGCCGTACAAGCGGCCGGTGAACACCGTCTTCCAGTCCTACGCCCTCTTCCCCCACCTCGACATCTTCGAGAACGTCGCCTTCGGTCTGCGCCGGCGCGGCATCAAGAGCGTGAAGAAGCAGGTCGAGGACATGCTGGAGCTGGTCCAGCTCGGTGAGCAGGCGCGCAAGAAGCCGCACCAGCTCTCCGGCGGCCAGCAGCAGCGCGTCGCCGTCGCCCGCGCCCTCATCAACCACCCGAAGGTGCTCCTGCTCGACGAGCCGCTCGGCGCCCTCGACCTCAAGCTGCGCCGCCAGATGCAGCTGGAGCTCAAGCGCATCCAGACCGAGGTCGGCATCACCTTCGTGCACGTCACGCACGACCAGGAGGAGGCCATGACCATGGCCGACACGGTCGCCGTGATGAACGCGGGCCGTGTCGAGCAGCTCGGCTCGCCCACCGACCTGTACGAGAACCCGAACACCACCTTCGTCGCCAACTTCCTCGGCACCTCCAACCTGATCGAGGCCGAGGTCGACACCAAGAGCGGCGACGACATCGTCCTCAAGGCGGGCGGCGGCAAGCTCGTGCTGCCCGAGGCGCGATGTTCGGCGCCCACGAAGGCCGGCGGCAAGGTACTGGTCGGTATCCGCCCCGAGAAGATCTCCCTCGCGCACGCCGACGACGCGGGCGAGATCCCCGAGGGCCGCAACCGCCTCACCGGCAAGATCGCCGACGCGAGCTTCATCGGCGTCTCCACCCAGTACGTGATCGACAGCCCGGTCTGCGACGAGCTGTCGGTGTACGTGCAGAACGTCGAGCGCGACGGCCGGCTCGTGCCCGGCGCCGACGTCGTCCTGCACTGGAGCCCGGCCCACACCTTCGGCCTGGACGCCGCCCAGGACATCGACGCGGGCACCGAGGAAGAGGTTGCCGCCTGATGTCGACGCTCACCGAGGCGCCCCCGCCTCTCGCCCCCGCCGAGCCGGAGAACAAGCCCCCGCGCAAGCGCGGCCGGTTCACCCCGTACTGGCTGCTGCTCCCCGGCATCCTCTGGCTGATCGTCTTCTTCGCGCTGCCGATGATCTACCAGGCCTCCACCTCCGTGCAGCAGGGCTCCCTGGAGGAGGGCTACAAGGTCACCTGGCACTTCGCGACGTACTGGGACGCGTTCAGCGAGTACTGGCCGCAGTTCCTGCGGTCCGTCCTCTACGCGGCCGCCGCGACGCTCCTGTGCCTGCTGCTCGGCTACCCGCTGGCGTACCTCATCGCCTTCCGCGCGGGCCGCTGGCGGAACCTGATCATGATTCTGGTGATCGCGCCGTTCTTCACCAGCTTCCTGATCCGCACCCTGGCCTGGAAGACGATCCTCGCCGACAACGGCCCGGTCGTGCACATCCTCAACTCGCTGCACATCCTGGACCTCACCAACTGGCTCGGCTGGACGGCCGGCGACCGCGTCCTCGCCACACCGCTCGCGGTGGTGTGCGGACTGACGTACAACTTCCTGCCGTTCATGATCCTGCCGCTGTACACCTCGCTGGAGCGGATCGACGGACGGCTGCACGAGGCGGCCGGCGACCTGTACGCCAAGCCGTGGACCACCTTCCGCAAGGTCACCTTCCCGCTGTCGATGCCCGGCGTGGTCTCCGGCACGCTGCTGACCTTCATCCCGGCGGCCGGTGACTACGTCAACGCCGAACTCCTCGGCTCCACCGACACCCGCATGATCGGCAACGTCATCCAGACGCAGTTCCTGCGGATTCTCGACTACCCCACGGCCGCGGCCCTGTCCTTCATCCTCATGGCCGCCATCCTGGCCATGGTCACGATCTACATCCGCCGGGCCGGGACGGAGGATCTGGTCTAAATGCCCTTCGTCAACTGGTTCAAGCGCCATCTCGTCGTCATCGCGGGAATTCTGACGCTCTCCTATCTCCTGCTGCCGAACGTCATCGTGACGGTGTTCTCCTTCAACAAGCCGAAGGGGCGCTTCAACTACGAGTGGCAGCACTTCTCCCTGGACGCCTGGAAGCAGCCGTGCGGCGTCGCCGACATGTGCGGCTCGCTGTCCATCAGCCTGCAGATCGCCGTCTGGGCGACGATCGGTGCCACGATCCTCGGCACGATGATCGCCTTCGCGCTGGTCCGCTACCGCTTCCGGGCGCGCGGCGCCGTCAACTCGCTGATCTTCCTGCCGATGGCGATGCCCGAGGTCGTCATGGCCGCCTCGCTGCTCACCCTGTTCCTCAACATGGGCGCACAGCTCGGCTTCCTGACGATCCTCATCGCGCACATCATGTTCTGCCTGAGCTTCGTCGTCACCGCGGTCAAGGCCCGTGTGATGTCGATGGACCCGCGTCTGGAGGAGGCCGCCCGGGACCTGTACGCCGGTCCCGTGCAGACCTTCCTGCGGGTCACCCTGCCCATCGCGGCACCGGGAATCGCCGCGGGCGCGCTGCTGTCCTTCGCGCTCTCCTTCGACGATTTCATCATCACCAATTTCAACGCCGGCTCGACCGTCACCTTCCCGATGTTCGTGTGGGGTTCGGCGCAGCGCGGCACACCGGTCCAGATCAATGTGATCGGTACGGCCATGTTCCTCGTCGCCGTCCTCATGACGCTGGCCTCGATGGTCATCAGCAATCGCCGTAACAAGCAAAAGGCATAAGCCTTTCAGAAAGTCCTTTGTAGGGAGTTGAAATCATGGCCCCAAGCGCCATGAGTCGTGGCAAAGACAACTGGATCGCCTCTCTCTCCGAAGCCCTGCCGGTCCCGTACTGGCTGGAAGACCCCGGCAAGCCGCCCGCCGAGCCCGCCCTCACCGGCACCGACACCTGCGACCTGCTGGTCGTCGGCGGCGGCTACAGCGGACTGTGGACCGCGCTCAACGCCAAGGAGCGCGACCCGCAGCGCGATGTGGTGCTGCTGGAAGGCCGCGAGGTGGGCTGGGCCGCCTCCGGCCGCAACGGCGGCTTCTGCGCCGCCTCCCTCACCCACGGCCTGCCCAACGGGCTGGCCCGCTGGCCGGGCGAGATCCACCGGCTGGAGGAGCTGGGCCGGCGCAACCTCGACGAGATCGAGGCCGCGGTCGCCCGGCACGGCATCGACTGCGACTTCGAGCGCACCGGCGAGATCGACGTCGCCACCGAGACCTACCAGGCCTGGGAACTGCGCGACTGGCACCGGGAGTTGGCGGAGCAGGGGCTCGCGGACGGCATCGAGTTCCTCGACGCCGACGCCGTGCGCGAGCAGGTGGCCTCGCCCACCTTCGAGGCGGGCCTGTGGGACCGCCGGGGCGTGGCCATGCTGCATCCCGCGAAGCTGGCCTGGGGCCTGAAGAAGGCGTGCATCAAGCTCGGCGTGCGGGTGTACGAGCACACGCCCGCGCTCACACTGAAGCACTACGGCGCGGGGGTGACCGTACGCACCCCGTACGGCGCGGTCCGCGCCCGCCGGGTCGCGCTCGGCACCAACATCTTCCCGAACCTGCTGCGCCGCGTGCGCTCCTACACCGTCCCGGTCTACGACTACGCGCTGATGACCGAGCCGCTCTCCGCAGGCAAGCTGGAGTCGATCGGCTGGAAGAACAGGCAGGGACTCGGCGACTCCGCCAACCAGTTCCACTACTTCCGCCTCTCCGCCGACAACCGGATCCTGTGGGGTGGCTACGACGCGATCCACCACTACGGCGGCCGGGTGCGTGCCGAGTACGACGACCGGCCGGAGACCTACGCCAAGCTCGCCGGGCACTTCTTCACCTGCTTCCCGCAGCTGGAGGGCGTCCGCTTCACGCACGCCTGGGGCGGCGCGATCGACACCTGCTCGCGCTTCTCGGCGTTCTTCGGCACCGCACACCAGGGGAAGGTCGCGTACGCGGCCGGCTACACCGGCCTAGGGGTGGGCGCGACCCGCTTCGGCGCGGACGTGATGCTCGACCTGCTGGACGGGGAGCGCACCGAGCGCACGGAGCTGGAGATGGTCCGCAAGAAGCCGCTGCCGTTTCCGCCCGAGCCGTTCGCCTGGACCGGGATCGCCCTCACCAAGTGGTCCCTGGCCCGCGCGGACGCGCATGGCGGCCGCCGCAATCTGTGGTTGCGGACGATGGACCGGCTGGGTCTGGGCTTCGACAGCTGATCCCTTCTGGTGGCTTTCGCGGCTTTTACCCGGTCCTTATGGCCGCGTCAAGCCACGAGTTTTCGGAGCATGACCTGGCTGCCGCATCCGGGCGTACTGGATGCACGGTCCTCACCGGGAGGCACCGGCTACCACCGGATCGGCAGGAGAAGGTCATGACCCGCATCACCCGCAAGCACGACGAACTCCGTCCCAAGCGCCGCCTGGCCCTGGCGACGGCGGTGGCCTCCGCCGTCGCCGTCGCCGCAGGTGTCATGCTCCCGGCCGCGGCCGCCTCGGCGGCACCGATGCACCAGGCGGCCGCCGTGACCGCGGCGCCCCGGCACGACCACCGCGACTACTGGGACCGCGACCACCGCAGGCACTACTACTGGGACTACGACAACCACCGGTACTACTACTGGGACCACCACCACTGCTACTACGTGTACTGGGACTCGGAGTACGACTGGTGATCCTGGTCGGCACCGTAGTGTGACCTAAGTCACTTCAACGGGGACGCGGAACCCGCGTAATGCCCCCGGAAGGCCTCCCTCTCTCCTCCCGACGCGACCGCGCAGAACGTGCGCACAACGGTCGGGCGACAGAAGAGGGAGGCCTTCTGATGACTGGGGCGAAGACGGCCGTCGAATGGCTGGCATCCGTCGCACCGGACCCCGAGGCCTGCCGCTGGGAATGGGAGCGCAACCTCCTGGGGATCGCGCTGCTGCCCGCCGGCAGGACCTGGGACGTACTGATCCTGCCCGGCGACCTCGGCTATCCCACCCTGGACGTGCTCACCCGGATCCTCGACCGGCCCGGCCCGGTACTCGTCGACTTCGGTGACAACCGGGTCGGGTTCTTCGTGCCGCCGGGCACCGCGGCCCGCTGGGTCGGCACCGGCATCCGCACCGCGGGCCCCGGCACCTGGATCGTCGTACCGCACCCGGGCCGGATGACCCGGGGGGTGCGCTGGCTGGTACCGCCGGACGGCTCGGGCACGCTGACCGACCCGGCGCTGCTGGAACTGGCGATGCACGAGGCGGCGGCCGGGCTGGCAGGGGGCGGCTAGCGTCGGGGGCCGGATGTCCCGACGGCATCACCCTGGTCGGCTCCGGCGGCAGCGGCACCGGGCAGTCGCCCGCCGCTCCGGGCTCTGCTCGAACGGGGAGTTCCGGAAAGGCTTCGACGCGTACCCCGGCCGACGACCAGGCCGAGGAGGGTCAGCAGCACGGTGCACAGACACCAGCTGGCCACCACGTCCAGCGGCCAGTGATAGCCGTGCCGGACCAGGCCGTACGACACCCCGAGGACCAGGGCCGCGGCCACGCCGGCCAGAGCGCGGCGGGCGGCCGGGGAGCGCAGCCAGGGGAGCAGGAGCAGGGTCGCGGAGCCGTACGCGACGGCGGCCGTGGCCGTGTGGCCGGAGGGGAAGTAGCCCACGGCCGGGGGCACCACGGGGGTCCCCGGCCGTGCGGTCCAGTCCTTGAGCGGTACGACGACCACCGGGACCAGCACCATCAGGAGGGCCGCGGCGAGCGGCGGCAGCCACCACCGTGGCGTACCGGTGCGACGGCCCCGCCACAGCACGTATCCGATGGCGAGCAGGAGGACCGGCAGGGCGACCTGGACGTTGCCGCCGTCGGAGAGGATCTCGGAGCACCGGTCCGGATGGACGAGGGCCCGGCTGAGGCGGGCGTCCAGGCGCAGCAGCGGGCCGTGGTCCACGACCTGCCAGGTGAGCAGGGCGAAGAGCACGGCCGGGAGGACGAGCAGAGGGGCGCGGCGGGAGGCGGTCGACACGGCGCCCAGCTTCGCAGGTTCTTCGGCCCGCGGGAGCCGGCGCGGCTGAGAAGGAGGTCGGCCGCCTCGGAACAGGGGGGGGTGGTTTCGAGGCGGCCGTCCGGATCGGAACGTCGCGCGCCCCGGGGGGTTTGGGGCGGCGACCGTCCGATCGGTGAGGAGATCCCGGAGCCGTCAGGCGCCGGTTGTGTGCGCGAGGGCACGACCAGGTCGAAGCTGGGGAGGCCTCGCCCTGAAATCGCCCACAGTCCCCTGTGGACGGGGTGTATCTCTCATCTGGGTAGAACCTACGGCAGCCCGGGGCGCTTGGGCAGACGGAATCGCGTCCCGTCATCCACCTCGCACACGTTCTTCACACGGCCTGCCGCAGGTGCCTTCAGAGGTACGGACCACTCGCCCGGATGAGTCGCTCAGATGGCCGAGAAGGCCTGCTCGATGATGTCGAGACCCTCATTGAGCAGGTCCTCGCCGATCACCAGCGGGGGCAGGAAGCGCAGCACGTTGCCGTAGGTGCCACAGGTCAGGACCAGCAGGCCCTCGGCGTGGCAGGCCTTGGCGAGCGCGCCGGTGGCCTCCGGGTTCGGCTCCTTGGTGGCGCGGTCCTTGACCAGCTCGATCGCGATCATCGCGCCGCGCCCACGCACATCACCGATGATGTCGAACTTCTCGGCCATGGCGGTGAGGCGACCCTTCATGATCTCCTCGATGCGCTGGGCCTTGCCGTTGAGGTCCAGCTCCTTCATGGTCTCGATGGAGCCGAGCGCACCGGCACACGCGACCGGGTTGCCGCCGTAGGTACCACCGAGGCCACCGGCGTGCGCGGCGTCCATGATCTCGGCGCGGCCGGTCACGGCGGCGAGCGGAAGCCCGCCGGCGATGCCCTTGGCGGTCGTGATGAGGTCCGGGACGATGCCCTCGTCCTCGCACGCGAACCACTGCCCGGTCCGGCAGAAGCCGCTCTGGATCTCATCGGCGACGAACACGATCCCGTTGTCCGCGGCGAACTGCCGGATCGCCGGGAGGAAGCCCTTCGCCGGCTCGATGAAGCCGCCCTCGCCGAGCACCGGCTCGATGATGATCGCGGCGATGTTGTCCGCACCGACCTGCTTGGACATCTGGTCGATGGCCTGCGCGGCGGCCTCGGGGCCGGCGTTCTCCGCGCCGGTCGGCCAGCGGTAGCCGTAGGCCACCGGCACCCGGTACACCTCGGGCGCGAACGGCCCGAAGCCGTGCTTGTACGGCATGTTCTTGGCGGTCAGCGCCATGGTGAGGTTGGTCCGGCCGTGGTACCCGTGGTCGAACACGACCACGGCCTGCCGCTTGGTGTAGGCACGCGCGATCTTGACGGCGTTCTCGACGGCCTCGGCGCCGGAGTTGAACAGCGCGGACTTCTTGGCGTGGTCGCCGGGGGTCAGCTCGGCCAGGGCCTCCGCGACCTCCACGTACCCCTCGTAAGGGGTGACCATGAAACAGGTGTGGGTGAAGTCGGCGAGCTGGGCGCTCGCCCGCCGTACGACGGCCTCGGCGGAGGCACCGACGGAGGTCACGGCGATACCGGACCCGAAGTCGATGAGCCGGTTGCCGTCGACGTCCTCGATGATCCCGCCACCCGCGCGGGCGGTGAAGACCGGCAGCACCGAGCCCACGCCCTGGGCGACCACGGCGGTACGGCGGGCCTGCAGCTCCTGCGACTTCGGGCCGGGGATGGCGGTGACGACGCGACGCTCCTGCGGAAGTGCGGTCATGAGGGCTCCTGACGATCTTGCGTACCGGGCGGTCTGATCTGGCGTCCCGGACGATTCCGGGCGGTGCGCTTTCGGCCGCTTACCTATCTTTCTTCGCAGGCTAGGGCCGGGGGTGGGGGGTGGGCATGCTCCATGTGGGCGTTGTCGGCGACAACGGTTGTCCGGAGTGGATATAGAGGAACCGGGAGGGCGACGCGTCGGCGTGCGCGCATCTCATCGTGCGCCTGGCCACGCAATCGCTGAACTCCCCTTGCGAGGGCATTAGATTGACTCGCTGACGGTGGACGGAACGGCTGGTCAGGGGGCAACGGCGATGGACAGCGACGGGACGCAGGACGCGCGGGGCACGCATGCTCACCCCGTGCCGCGCCCAGCGGAGCCGACGGACACGCCCGCGGCGCCCCGGAACGGGCCCGCGGCGCCGTACAACAGCGCGGCGACGCCGTACGAGGCGCCCGCCGTGCCGCCGCGGCCGACGCGGGCGCCTGGCATGCCGCCGCCGGCCGCACGGCCAGGGGTCGCCCCCCACCCGTCGCATCCCGGCGCGCCGGTCGCCGACTGGCTCGACCAGCCGCGCCCGGCCGTCGAGCCCGGTATCTGGCGCTACGGCTACAGCCCGCCCAAGGTGGCACGCCAGGGCCGGCGCCTGGCCCCCGTCACCATCGTCGGCTTCGTCGTCCCCCTGGTCGTGGGACTGCTTGTGTGGTCGCTGTGGCGGCACGGCAGCCTCCCCTACCAGTGGACCACCCTGAAGCTGCTCACGCCCGACGACTGGTGGTGGGCCGGTACCACGTCGCCGAAGGGCTACCAGGGTGCCGAGGTCAAGACGGTCGCCGACGGTGTGTTCTTCGCGATCCTCGTCTACGCCATGGCGCGCCTGGGCAGCTGGTACGACGTCGTCCGGCACTTCGTCACCCGACGCGAACAACCCGCTCGCGCCCTCACCGCCGCCCTCGGTGCGCTGATCGTGCTGGCCTTCGTCTTCCCGAGCTGGTTCGGCCTCGGCTGGGATGCCCTGCCCGTGCAGGATCCGTTGTTCTCCCTGATCGTCCTGCTCAACGGCGGCGACTACGGCGTGTTCGCGTCGAAACCGCTCACGGACGGGCTGTACGCGCTCATCACCCTGCTGGTGCTGTGGCCGTTCGCCCGCATCGGCGGCTGGTGGCCCCTGGCGAAGGAGACGCTCGCCGCGCGGGCGCGGGCCGGCACGGCCGAGGCCGGGCAACCGGCCGTCGACCGGCGGCCGTCGCAGTGGCCGGAACTGCGCGAGGCCGGTCAGCACCAGGCGGCGGACGTGCTCGCCGCCGAGGTGCACGCCGGCCGGATGAACGACGTGGACTGCGTCAGGGTCGGGCACATGTGGACCCTGGCGCGCGCCCGGGCCCGGGTCTCCTCCTTCACCGACACGGTGCTGCGCGAGGGCGGCGCCGCCTGGACCCACCCCTCCGGCACACGTGACCTGCCCGGCCGGGCCGCCCGGCACGATCTGCTCGCCGGGCAGGTACGCATCGGGCAGTGGGCGGCGGGGGACCGCACCCCGCTCGCCTACAGTGGCGCCGGGGCGGCTCTCGCCCCGGACACCCTGGGCACCTCGCTGCTGGCCGTCGGGCCCTCGGGCTCCGGCAAGACACGCCATCTGATCCGGCCCGTCGTCGAGTCGCTCGGCCTGCAGGCGCTGGCCGGACAGTGCGCCGTAGTCGCCGTGTGCGCGGCCGGCACCCCGCTCGGGCCCGACTCGGCCTACGACGTGGCCGTGCGCCTCGGCGACCCGGCGTCCGTGCATGACCTCGACCCGTACGCGGACACCGACGACCCTGACGAGGCGGCCGCTTTCCTGGCGGAGGGGCTGGTAGGTGACCTGGACATGGTGAGCGGTCAGCGGGCGGTCACCGCGCTCGCCCAGCTGCTCGGACCCTACCGGGCGGCCTATGGACGCTTCCCGGCCCTGCCCGTGCTGCGGGTACTGCTGGAGGGCGAGGCCTCGGCCCTGGCCGCGCTGAGCGGTGCGCTCACCGGGGAGGAGCACGCCGCCCAGCGCCGCGAACTCGACGCACGCGCCCGGCAGGCGGGTACTGCGGGCGATCCCGGGCCCGTCCTCGCCGACCGGCTCGCCGTGCTGGACCGGCCGGCGTTCGCCGAGTTCTTCGGCGGGGACGGCGGAAGCGCTCGGCCGTTCTCCCTGCGTGCCGTCGCCCACCATCCGCTGCGCGTCCGTATCGAGCTGCCCGACCGCGGACACGAAGAGGCGTCCCGCATCGTCACCCGGCTGCTGCTCGCCCAGTTCGCCGCCGTGGCGTCGGCGGACGAACGGGCCCACTTCGTCTGCCTCGTCCTGGACGACGCCACCGGCGCCGTGACGACGGAGTCCGTCCGGCGTATCCAGCGCCTGCGTTCCCGCAATGCGGGCGTGGTACTGGCGCTGCGTACGGTCGGTGACGTCCCCGAGGCGCTGCACGGGCCGCTGTACGCGGCTGTGGGCTGTCGTATGGCGTTCTCCGGGGTGACCACCTGGGACGGCGGCAGGTTCGCGGAGGCCTGGGGCACGCAGTGGGTGGAGACCCGGGACGTGGCCCGGCACACCGTCTTCGCGGACCAGCCGATGACCCGCGCGATCCACGCCCTGCGCAAGCTGGTGACCGGCAGGGCGGTGACGACGGAGGCCGTCACCGTGCGCCAGGTGGAGCGTGAGCGTTGGTCGGCCTCTGAGTTGGCTCATGGGGTGCCGGCCGGGCATGCGGTGTTGTCGTTGACGAGCGTGCGGGGGGAGCATGCGCCGCCGTTGCTGGTGGATCTGCGGGGGTGAGCGGCGGTGCGGGGACCGTACGGTGAGGCAGGATTGGGGTAGGCCGTTCATACGGTTCGGCCAAAAGATCACCCCGTCTCCCGCACCGTGAAGGCCCCATGCCCCCTACCCTCGCCTCGCTCGTCCACCACTCCGCGCTCAAGCTGACCGTGCGCGCGGGCGAGGATCGGCTCGACGTGCCCGTGCGCTGGGCCCATGTCAGTGAGCTGGCCGACCCCGTGCCGTACATGGAGGGCGGTGAGCTGCTGCTGATCACCGCGCTGAAGCTGGACGCGGAGGATCCCGAGGCCATGCGGCGGTATGTGAAACGGCTGGTCGGGGCGGGGGTGGTGGGGCTCGGGTTCGCCGTGGGGGTGAATTACGAGGAGATTCCCGAGGCACTGGTGGACGCCGCCAGGGAGGAGGGGCTGCCGCTGCTGGAGGTGCCCCGCCGCACCCCGTTCCTCGCCATCAGCAAGGCCGTCTCCGCCGCGATCGCCGCCGACCAGTACCGCGCCGTCACGGCAGGGTTCGCCGCACAGCGCGAGCTGACCAGGCAGGCGCTGAGCGCCGGACCCGAGGGGCTCCTCGGCGCGCTCGCCGCCCAGGTCGACGGGTGGGCCGCCCTGTACGACGCCTCGGGCGCCGTCGTCGCGGCCGCGCCCGAGTGGGCCGGCCGGCGCGCCGCCCGGCTCACCGCCGAGGTCGAACGGCTGCGGGAGCGGCCCGCCCCGGCCTCCGCCGTCGTCGGCGGGCCCGAGCATGAGGACCGGGTCGAGATGCACTCCCTCGGGACCGGCCGGCGGCCGCGCGCCGCGCTCGCCGTGGGAACCGCCGCCGCCCTCGGCACCGCCGAGCGGTACGCCGTGCACTCCGCCATCGCCCTGCTCACGCTCACCACCGAACGCTCCCGCTCCCTGCACGCGGCCGAACAGCGCCTCGGTACGGCGGTCCTGCGCATGCTGCTCGCCGGGGAGCCCGACCACGCCCGGGCGGTCGCCGGGGACCTGTACGGCGGGCTGCTCGACGCGCCGTTCCGGATGGTCGTCGCCGAGTCGGTGCCCGGATCCGCCGCCCGGGTGCACGCGGATGCCCACGGCCACGTCGCCAAGTCCGGGTCCGGGGGCGCCGCCCTCGCCGCCGACACCGGCGGTGATCCGCTCGGCGGGCTCGCGGAGGGGATGGAGGCGGCCGCCGCGCGTTCCGGGGAGGCCGTGCTGGTCGTGCCCGAGGGGGAGCGGCTGGTGGTGCTCGCCGCCGACGGGGGCGCGGCGGTGGCCGCCTGCATGCGGTACGCGGCGGCGCTGGAGGCGGCCCGTGCGGCGCCCGAGCAGGCCGGGGGAGAAGAGGAAGAGCTGGTCGTGGGGTTGTCCGCGCCGGCCGGGCCGATCGCCGCGGCGGCCGCCTACAAGCAGGCCGAGCAGGCGCTGTCCGTGGCGCGGCGGCGGGGCCGGGTGCTGGTGGAGCACGAGCAGCTGGCCGCGGGGTCGGTGCTGCCGTTGCTGGCCGACGACGCGGTGAAGGCGTTCGCCGACGGGCTGCTGCGGGCGCTGCACGAGCATGACGCGACGGGGCGGGGGGATCTGGTCGCCTCGCTGCGGGCGTGGCTGTCGCGGCACGGGCAGTGGGACGCGGCCGCGGCGGATCTCGGGGTGCACCGGCACACGCTGCGCTACCGGATGCGGCGGGTCGAGGAGATCCTGGGGCGGTCGCTGGACGATCCCGACGTACGCATGGAGCTGTGGCTCGCCCTGAAGGCGACCTCCAGCGAGTAGTCCAAACAGTAGTGTCCCGCGCCTCTACTGCTACGGGTCGGACAAGCGACCCCCGGGCGCCCCCGCCCTACCGTGGACCACGAAAGCCAAGTACACCCCCAAACGCGGAAGGGCCGGGACATGACTTCCACCCACGCCTTCTGGCTCGCCGGACGCCAGGTCACCGGCGAGGACACCTTCGACGTCACCTCCCCGTGGGACGGCCGGACCGTCGGCAAGGTCAGCGTGCCGACCGACGCCCAGGTCGAGGAGGCCGTGGCCGCCGCGTACGCCGTGCGGGACGAGTTCGCCGCCACCCCGGCGCATGTGCGCGCCGCCGCCCTCGACCACGTCAGCAAGCGACTGGTCGAGCGCACCGAGGAGATCGCCCGGCTGATCTCCGCCGAGAACGGCAAGCCGATCAAGTGGGCCCGGGGCGAAGTCGGGCGCGCCGTCTCGGTGTTCCGCTTCGCGGCCGAGGAGGCCCGGCGGTTCAACGGCGGCGAGGCCCAGCGGCTCGACACCGACCTCGGCGGTCAGGGGCGTCTCGCCCTGACCCGGCGCTTCCCGAAGGGCGTCGTGCTCGGCATCGCGCCGTTCAACTTCCCGCTGAACCTGTGCGCCCACAAGATCGCCCCGGCGATCGCGGCCGGCGCGCCGATCATCCTCAAGCCGGCGCCGGCCACCCCGCTCTCCGGCCTGATCATCGGCGACCTGCTCGCCGAGACCGAGGGCCTCCCGGCCGGCTCCTGGAGCATCCTGCCGGTCGCCAACGACAAGATGCCCGCCCTCGTCCAGGACGAGCGGCTGCCGGTCATCTCCTTCACCGGTTCCGAGAAGGTCGGTTACGCGATCATGGACTCGGTGCCGCGCAAGCACTGCACGCTGGAGCTGGGCGGCAACGGCGCGGCCGTGGTCCTCGGCGACTTCGCCTCCGACGCCGACCTGGACTGGGCCGCGACCCGCATCGCGACCTTCTCCAACTACCAGGGCGGCCAGTCCTGCATCTCCGTGCAGCGCGTGATCGCCGACGCCTCGGTGTACGACCGCCTGCTGCCGCGTATCGTCGCCGCCGTCGAGGCCCAGGTCACCGGTGACCCGACCGACGCCAAGACGGACGTCGGCCCGCTGGTCAGCGAGGACGCCGCGAGGCGCGTGGAGTCCTGGGTGAAGGAGGCGGTGGAGGCCGGCGCCACGCTGCTCACCGGCGGCGACCGCGACGGTGCCGCCTACGCGCCGACCGTCCTCACCGACGTACCGGCGGACACCACCATCGCCTGCGAGGAGGTCTTCGGGCCGGTCCTCACCGTGCAGAAGGTGGACGGGGAGGCGGAGGCCTTCGCCGCCGTCAACTCCTCCAAGTACGGCCTCCAGGCAGGCGTGTTCACCCACGACCTGCAGGTCGCCTTCCGCGCCCACCGCGCCCTGGAGGTCGGCGGCGTGGTGATCGGTGACGTCCCGTCCTACCGCGCCGACCAGATGCCGTACGGCGGCGCCAAGCAGTCCGGTGTGGGCCGCGAGGGCGTCAAGTTCGCGATGGACGACTACACATACGAGCGGGTGCTGGTCCTGACCGGCCTCGCGCTCTGACCTGCCACGGACAGGTCAGCCGGAGACGGCCGCAGCCCACTGTGCGGGGGCTGCGGCCGTTTTCCTGTGTTCTGCCCGTTTTCTGCTTCCTGGTAAAGGAATTGATATCGGCTGTTCAAGAGTCTTGCCCCGAGTCTTGTTCTGTCCATGTCTCACCCGATGAGATGCGCCTGACCACTTCGTCCGAGTCGGGTTCGTCCCGATCGGGACGGCACAGGACACTCAGGGGACCACATGCACATAGCCCGTTCCGGGCGCGGCGTCGCGGCGTCCGCCGCCACCGTCGCGCTCGTCGCCGCCGCACTGGCGGCCACCTCCCAGGCCGGCGCCACCACCGCCGCGCCCGCCGGCGTACCGCACACCAAGGCGATACCGGCCATCGCGGGGCACAACCTGGTCCATGGCGTGGCCAGCCCCCTCCCCATCGCGCAGTGCGAGTCCAAGTGGCACATCGCCTGCTACAACCCGCTGCAGTACCGCACCGCGTACAACCTGAACCCGCTGTACAAGAAGGGCATCACGGGCAAGGGCCGGACGATCGTCATCGTCGACTCCTTCGGCTCCCCGACCGTCCAGCACGATCTGGACGTCTACAGCAAGCAGTTCGGGCTGAAGAGCACCAAGGTCAACGTCGTCAAGTGGGGCAACGTCCCGCCCTTCGACCCCAAGAACTCCGACATGACCGGCTGGGCCGGCGAGACCACGCTGGACGTCGAGATGGCGCACGCCGTCGCGCCGGACGCCAAGATCGTGCTGGTGGAGACGGCGGTCGCGGAGACCGAGGGCACCACCGGTCTGCCGGAGATGATGTCCGCCGAGAAGTCCATGATCGACCACGGGGTCGGCGACGTCATCAGCCAGAGCTTCGGCGCCACCGAGAACACCTTCCCGGGCTTCGACAAGGGCGACTTCTCCAGCATCAAGAAGCTGCGGTACGCCTTCGAGGACGCCAAGCGCAAGCACGTGACCGTCCTCGCCTCCTCCGGTGACGGCGGCGCCACCGACGCCATGGCGGACGGCAAGACGTTCTACAAGTACCGCGTCAACTCCTGGCCGTCCTCCGACCCGTTGGTCACCTCCATCGGCGGCACCCAGCTGCACCTGAACGACAAGGGCGACCGCGTCAAGCCGGACAGCGTCTACAACGACAACGGCGCGGGCGGCGGCGGCCAGTCCCACGTGTTCACCCGCCCGTCCTTCCAGGACAGCGTGAAGAACGCCGTCGGCACCCGCCGCGGCACCCCGGACATCTCGATGGCCGCCGCGGTCAACGGCGGTGCCTGGGTGTACGGCAGCTACGACCCGACCGCCACCGGCTGGGACGTCTCCGGCGGCACCAGCGAGGCCAGCCCGCTCTTCTCGGGCATCGTGGCCCTCGCCGACCAGGCGGCCGGCCACCGCGTGGGCGACATCAACGCGGCCCTCTACACCCTCCTGAAGCAGAAGAACCCGGGCATCGTCGACGTCAACGACGGCACGGACAACAGCTACCAGGGTGTCAACGGCTACAAGGCCGTGAACGGCTACGACATGGCCACGGGCGTGGGCACGCTGGACGCCCTGCGCTTCGTGCCGGCCCTCGCCAAGGCGAGCCGGGGCTGACCTGCACCACAGCGCACACCGAACGGCCCGGGTCCCCGACCCGGGCCGTTTCGCATGTCCCGCCATGGAGGAGGGGCCCGGCACCGCAGCCTTCCGGTGCCGGGCCCCTCCCCGTCGTCGGACTCCCGCGGACCCTCAACCGGGGAGGCCGACGTGCGCGAGCCGCAGCGGGCCGCGCAGCCTGAGGCGGACGTCGTGCACACCGGCGGCGGCGAAGCCGGCGGCCAGGGTGGTGCAGGCGTAGACGTCGGCGGTGGGGGCGGCCGGGGTCAGCGTGGCCAGCACGGGGCCGCCGTCCAGGGACAGTTCCAGTACGCCCGCGCCCGCCACCTGTGCCGTCACCTCGCGCACGCCCGTACCGAAGTCGCAGGAGCGGTGGACCAGTTCGGCCGTCCCGTCGTGCGCCGGCGTCACCGCGTCGCCCGCCGTCCGCGTCCGGTCCACGATCGCGACGCCGGACCGCTCGTCGAAGTCGGCTCCCTCCAGACCGCGTCGGGTCACCGGGCGCGGGGCCGGGGCCGTGCCGTCGAGGTGCACGATCGTGCGCAGCCGGATGTCCTCGCTGGACGCGCCGACCAGCAGGTCGTACGGCCCTTCCTCCAGCTGCCGGCCGCCCCGCGCCACGTCCCAGAACTCCAGGGCGGTCAGCGGGATGTCGAAGGCGACGCGGGCCGGCTCGCCGGGGGCGAGGGCCAGCCGGCGGTGGGCGAGGAGTTCGCGGCGCGGGCGCGGCACCGACGGGTCCGCCGCCCGCCCGTAGAGCTGCACCACCTCGTCCGCCGACCGGTCTCCGGTGTTCGTGACCGTGCACGAGACATGCGCCGTGCCGCCCTCGACGCGCGCCCCCGGCAGCCCCTCCAGCACCGGGCCGCCGAGCCGGGCGCGCACCCGGACCGCGTCCGCACCCCACGGCTCGATCCGCACCGTCTCCTGACGCCCCCTCCACTCCAGCACCCCGTCCCGCTCACGGAAGGTGCCGACAGTGGGGGAGGACTGGGCGAGAGAGACCTTGGGCCGCGTGACGGCGGGCTGATTCACGGCGTGCTCCTGAAGTGAGGAGTGCAGACAGGGAAGCAGGCAGGGGGCGCGCCGGGGCGGGGCGTGAGGGTGGCCCAGGGAAGGGGAACAACGGCGGCCCCCGGGGCGTGACCGGCGGGTGCCGGGAGGGCTCGGTCGGCGGGGCCGGGAGGCGAGGTCGGCGAGGTCGGCAGGGTGTGAGCGGTGGGGTCCGGGGTCCGGCCGGTGGCTGCAGGGGTGTCAGGGCGCGGTCGGTGCCGGGCCCGAACTCGCGCGTACGGTCAGCTCGGGGGGGAGCAGGACGACCTCGTCGCCGCCGCGGCCGTCCAGCTTGGCCACCAGGTGCTCGACCGCGCTCCGGCCCATCTCCTGTGCCGGGATGGCGACCGAGGTCAGCCGCACCGAGGCCTGGACGGCGACCTGGTCCGGGCAGATCGCGACCACCGACACGTCCTCCGGCACGGCCCGGCCCTGCTGGCGCAGCAGCGCGAGCAGCGGCTCCACCGCCGACTCGTTCTGCACCACGAAACCGGTCGTCGCCGGGCGCTCGTCGAAGATCCGGGCCAGGGTGAGGGCCATCGCGTCGTACCCGCCCTCGCACGGGCGGTGCAGGACGCGGACACCCGCCTCACTGGTCCGGGAGCGCAGCCCGTCCAGGGTGCGCTCGGCGAACCCGGTGTGCCGCTCGTAGACCGCCGGGGCCTCGCCGATGACGGCGATGTCGCGGTGGCCGAGCCCCGCCAGATGCTCCACACACAGCGCGCCGGTCGCCGTCCAGTCCAGGTCCACGCAGGTCAGACCCGCTGAGTCGGCCGGCAGGCCGATCAGTACCGAGGGCTGGTCGGTATCCCGCAGCAGCGGCAGCCGCTCGTCCTCCAGCTCGACGTCCATCAGGATCATGGCGTCGGCGAGACCGCTGCCGGTCACCCGGCGCACGGCGTCGGGCCCCTCCTCTCCGGTGAGCAGCAGGACGTCGTAGCCATGCGTGCGGGCCGTGGTGGCGACCGCGATGGCGATCTCCATCATCACCGGCACATACATGTCGGTGCGCAGCGGGATCATCAGCGCGATGATGTTCGAGCGCTTGCCGGCCAGGGCGCGGGCGCCGGCGTTCGGGTGGTAGCCCAGCTCCCGGATGCTCTGCTCGACCCGCTGCCGGGTGGTCGCGGAGATGGACCGCTTGCCGCTGAGGACATAGCTCACCGTGCTCGCCGAGACTCCGGCGTGCTGGGCGACCTCGGCGAGGGTGACCATCCGTGCTCCAAGCTTTGTGAAGCGCTTCGACAATGGGCGCTGTGGATGTAGATGAGGGAGGGTGTGATGGACACTATCCTCAGCCGGGCGTGGTGTAAAGAGGCTGTCGAAGCGCTTCGACAGTGCTGGGACAGCCGTTCCGGAGCCGGCTGTGCGGCAGGGGGCTGCAGCAGCAGTACACACCCGCGCGCCGCGGCTTTGGCAGGGCTTTCGGCCGGATGGACGCGCGAGGGGTGGTGGGGTCGGCCCGTTTCGGGTACCAACGATCCAGTAGCACTGGTCGGTAGCGAACGATCCGCAACCATCCCTCTTCGCGGCGAGGTGAGCCTCAATGTCCGCCCCCACCACTTCACGCACCACCGTCACCGAGCGCGAGGCACGCCGGGTGGCGGAGGCCGCCCGGGAACAGGACTGGCGCAAGCCGAGCTTCGCCAGGGAACTGTTCCTCGGGCGCTTCCGGCTCGACCTCATCCATCCCCACCCGCTCCCCGACGACGAGTCCGTGCGACGCGGTGAGGCGTTCCTCGCCGAACTGCGCGCGTTCTGCGAGAGCACGGTCGACGGGGCCCGCATCGAGCGGGAGTCCCGCATCCCCGACGAGGTCGTGGCGGGCCTGAAGGAGCTGGGCGCCCTCGGCATGAAGATCGACCCCAAGTACGGCGGTCTCGGCCTCACCCAGCTCTACTACAACAAGGCCCTCGCCCTGGTCGGCTCCGTGAGCCCCGCCGTCGGCGCACTGCTCTCCGCCCACCAGTCGATCGGCGTACCGCAGCCGCTGAAGATGTTCGGCACCCAGGAGCAGAAGGACGCCTTTCTGCCGCGCTGCGCCCGCACCGACATCTCCGCGTTCCTGCTCACCGAGCCGGACGTCGGCTCGGACCCGGCCCGCCTCGCCACCACGGCGGTACCCGAGGGCGACGACTACGTCCTCGACGGGGTGAAGCTGTGGACCACCAACGGCGTGGTCGCCGATCTGCTCGTCGTCATGGCGCGGGTGCCGAAGTCCGAGGGGCACAAGGGCGGCATCACCGCGTTCGTGGTCGAGGCGACCTCTCAGGGCATCACCGTCGAGAACCGCAACGCCTTCATGGGCCTGCGCGGCATCGAGAACGGCGTCACCCGCTTCCACCAGGTCCGGGTGCCCGCCGCCCACCGCATCGGGCCCGAGGGCGCGGGCCTGAAGATCGCGCTCACCACCCTCAACACGGGCCGGCTCTCGCTGCCCGCGATGTGCGCGGGCGCCGGCAAGTGGTGTCTGAAGATCGCCCGTGAATGGTCGGCGGAGCGTGAGCAGTGGGGCAAGCCGGTGGCGCTGCACGAGGCCGTCGGCTCCAAGATCAGCTTCATCGCGGCCACCACCTTCGCCCTGGAGGCCGTCCTCGACCTCTCCTCGCAGATGGCCGACGAGGACCGCAACGACATCCGCATCGAGGCCGCACTCGCCAAGCTCTACGGCTCCGAGATGGCCTGGCTGATGGCCGACGAACTGGTCCAGATCCGCGGCGGCCGCGGCTACGAGACCGCGGAGTCCCTCAAGGCGCGCGGCGAACGGGCCGTCCCGGCCGAGCAGATGCTGCGCGATCTGCGGATCAACCGCATCTTCGAGGGCTCGACGGAGATCATGCATCTGCTGATCGCCCGCGAGGCCGTCGACGCCCATCTCTCGGTCGCCGGAGACCTCATCGATCCCGACAAGTCCCTGTCCGACAAGGCGAAGGCGGGCGCCCACGCGGGCGTCTTCTACGCCAAGTGGCTGCCGAAGCTGGTCGCCGGACCAGGGCAACTGCCCATGTCCTACGGCGAGTTCAAGCGCAGCGTCGATCTGTCCGGGCATCTGCGCTATGTCGAGCGCACCGCCCGCAAGCTGGCCCGCTCCACCTTCTACGCCATGTCCCGCTGGCAGGGCCGGATGGAGACCAAGCAGGGCTTCCTCGGGCGGATCGTGGACATCGGTGCCGAGCTGTTCGCGATGAGCGCGGCCTGCGTCCGCGCCGAACTGCTGCGCAGCCGGGGCGAACACGGCCGCGAGGCCTATGAACTGGCCGATGCCTTCTGCCGGCAGTCCCGCATCCGCGTCGAGGAACTCTTCGACCGGCTGTGGACCAACACCGACGCCGTCGACCGGAAGGTGGTCAAGGGCGTTCTCGGCGGGTCCTACACCTGGCTGGAGGAAGGGATCGTCGATCCGTCCGGGGACGGCCCGTGGATCGCGGACGCGACCCCCGGACCGTCCACGCGCAAGAGCGAACGCCGCCCCTACGGCGACTGATCCGCTCCTGCGCCCAGCGACCGGGCGCCTGGGGGTCAGTTGCCCCAGGTGCCCGGGTTCACGGCGCAGTTCCAGCCGGAGCCGCGCAGGGTGAACTTCACCCCGTAGGTGCGGGTGTTGAGCAGGTGCGTCTGCACCTTCACGCCGAGGCTCGCCTTCTTGTTCAGCGTCCCCGTGTACACGGTCACCGTCTGCGACGTCTTCTGGGTGACCCTGCCACCCGTGGCCCTGGCCGAGCCGAAGCGGATGTTCTTGACGTTCGTGATGGTGAAGCTGACCTTCTTGAAGCTCTGGGTGGTGCTCTTGTTCTTGATGCCGAAGTACAGGCCGCCGTTGGTCACCCAGCCATGCGAGTCGACGTAGAAGCTGGTCGGGTAGACCAGGTTGAGCGGGCAGCCGGAGCGCTGCGGCGTCTGGGTCGCGGCGAACGCGCCTCCGGCGAGACCGAGCTGAGCTGCGGTCAGGAGACCGGCCGTCGCCAGGACGGTCGCAGTCGTGCGCATACGGTTCATGATGGTGATTCCTCCCCCTTTGTGGCCCTTCTTGGCGGGCGCCTACGGAAGGATGCCATGATCGGCGGCCAAAGGTGCACTTTTTCTTCGGTACTTGTCCTGAGAGGTACTTGTCCTCCGCCGCGACAGCCGTCAGCAGTACGTGTCGCTCGGGTCCCGCGTGGTCCACGAGCAGGAGTCGACCCTGGCGCCGCTCGCCCTGGTGAGGGTGGCCGTGTCCCTGTCGTTGTTCCAGACGTAGGCGCGGCGGCCCTGGTACTTGTCCGACGCGGTGTCCGAGCCGCGACCGGTGTGGATCTTCATGTACTTCCCGGCGCCGATCCTGACGTCCGGGAAGACGTACCGGTGGCCGGCGGCGTCCTTCAGGATCCAGCCGCTGAGCGAGACGGCCGTACCGCTGGTGTTCCTGATCTGCACCCACTCGGCGTTGAGGCTCGCGTTGGAGCGGTTGTCGGTGCCGGGGCTGTCGAACCAGACGTGGTAGATGGACACGCCCCCGGCCGCCTGGGCCGGGGTGCTGAGCAGGGTGCCGGTGAGCAGGGCCGCGCCGGCGAGGGCGGGCAGGGCGGCGCGAAGGCGCACAGTACGCATGGAGATCCCCCCAGGATGTCGTCCGCGAAGTGTTGCGACTGAAGAGTTACCACAGGATCTTCACCGATACTTCACAACGGGAAAAATCGCTTCATCCGGCGACGAAACCCTTCGACGCACCCGCCCGGGGGATGCCCTGTCCTGACCGTCACTGCTTGCGGCAACAATGGGGGGATGACCGACAGCCTCACCCATCCGGCACCCCTCGCCGACCCGCATCTCGTCTACGACCCCGTCGCGGGCGACGGCCCCAAGGACGTGGTGATCCTCGGCTCCACCGGATCGATCGGCACCCAGGCCATCGACCTCGTACTGCGCAACCCCGACCGCTTCCGGGTCACCGCCCTGTCCGCCAACGGCGGCCGGGTCGCCCTCCTCGCCGAGCAGGCGCACCGGCTGCGGGTGCGGACCGTGGCGGTCGCCCGCGAGGACGCCGTACCGGCCCTGCGCGAGGCCCTCGCCGCCGAGTACGGCGCGGGTGAGCCGCTGCCCGAGATCCTCGCCGGACCGGAGGCGGCCACCCAGGTCGCCGCCTCCGACTGCCACACCGTGCTGAACGGCATCACCGGCTCCATCGGCCTCGCGCCCACCCTCGCCGCCCTGGAGGCGGGCCGCACCCTCGCGCTCGCCAACAAGGAGTCCCTGATCGTCGGCGGCCCGCTGGTGAAGGCGCTCGCCGAGCCCGGCCAGATCATCCCGGTCGACTCCGAGCACGCCGCCCTCTTCCAGGCGCTGGCGTCGGGGACGAGGGCCGACGTCCGCAAGCTCGTCGTCACCGCCTCCGGCGGCCCCTTCCGCGGCCGTGGCAAGGCCGAGCTGGCGCACGTCACCGTCGAGGACGCCCTCGCCCACCCCACCTGGGCGATGGGCCCGGTGATCACGATCAACTCCGCGACCCTCGTCAACAAGGGCCTGGAGGTCATCGAGGCACACCTCCTCTACGACATTCCCTTCGACCGCATTGAGGTGGTCGTGCATCCCCAGTCGTATGTCCACTCGATGGTCGAGTTCACCGACGGATCCACGATCGCCCAGGCGACGCCCCCCGACATGCGCGGGCCCATCGCCATAGGCCTGGGCTGGCCCGAGCGCGTCCCGGACGCGGCGCCCGCGTTCGACTGGAGCAAGGCCTCCACCTGGGAGTTCTTCCCGCTGGACAACGAGGCCTTCCCCTCGGTCGACCTCGCCCGGCACGTGGGGCAGCTCGCGGGGACCGCCCCGGCGGTGTTCAATGCGGCCAACGAGGAGTGTGTCGAGGCCTTCCTGGGCGGCGCGCTGCCCTTCAACGGGATCATGGAGACCGTCACCCGGGTCGTCGAGGAGCACGGCACCCCGGACACGGGAACTTCACTCACGGTGTCGGACGTCCTCGAAGCGGAGGCCTGGGCCCGCGCCCGGGCCCGTGAACTCACTGCCACGACGGCGACCGCGGAGGCGCGTGCATGACGACCTTGATGTTCATCCTCGGCATAGTGGTCTTCGCGGTCGGCCTGCTCGTCTCGATCGCATGGCACGAGCTGGGGCACCTGTCCACGGCCAAGCTCTTCGGCATCCGCGTCCCGCAGTACATGGTCGGTTTCGGCCCGACCGTCTGGTCGCGCAAGAAGGGCGAGACCGAGTACGGCATCAAGGCCGTCCCGCTCGGCGGCTACATCCGCATGATCGGGATGTTCCCGCCCGACAACCAGGGCCGGGTCTCCGCCCGCTCCACCTCCCCCTGGCGGGGCATGATCGAGGACGCCCGCTCCGCGGCCTTCGAGGAACTGCAGCCCGGTGACGAGACGCGCATGTTCTACACGCGCAAGCCGTGGAAGCGGGTCATCGTCATGTTCGCGGGCCCGTTCATGAACCTGATCCTCGCGATCGGCCTGTTCTTCACCGTGCTCATGGGCTTCGGCATCCCGCAGCAGACCACCACCGTCGCCTCGGTCTCGCCGTGCTCCATCGCCCAGAGCCAGCACCGCGACACCTGCAAGAAGTCCGACCCCGAGTCCCCGGCGCACAAGGCCGGCCTGAAGGCGGGCGACAAGATCGTCTCCTTCGACGGCAAGCCCACCAAGGACTGGAACACGCTCTCGGACCTCATCCGGGACAGCGGGGGCAAGACCGTCGCGATCGTCGTCGACCGCAAGGGCCAGGAGCTGACCCTGCACCCGACGATCACCACCAACCTGGTCGCGAAGAAGGACGCCAGCGGGCAGTACGTCAAGGGCTACGTCAAGGCCGGCTTCCTCGGCTTCAGCTCCGCCACCGGAGTCGTCAAGCAGGACTTCGGCGGGTCCGTGACCTGGATGGGCGACCGGGTCGGTGACGCCGTCGACTCCCTCGCCGCCCTGCCCGCCAAGATCCCGGCCCTGTGGGACGCGGCCTTCGGCAACGCCCCGCGCCAGCCGGACTCCCCGATCGGCATCGTCGGCGCGGCCCGCATCACCGGCGAGATCGCCACGCTGGACATCCCCGCCTCCCAGCAGCTCGCGAACTTCGTGATGCTGCTCGCCGGCTTCAACCTCTCCCTGTTCCTGTTCAACATGCTTCCGCTGCTCCCGCTCGACGGCGGGCACATCGCGGGCGCCCTGTGGGAGGCGCTCAGGCGGAACGTGGCCCGGGTGCTCCGGCGCCCGGACCCCGGTCCGTTCGACGTCGCGAAGCTGATGCCGGTGGCGTACGTGGTGGCCGGGATCTTCGTCTGCTTCACCGTCCTGGTGCTCATCGCGGACGTGGTTAACCCGGTGAAAATCTCCTAGCCACACGATGTTCGAGGCGGCCCGGGACCCTGTGTTCCGGGCCGCCTCCCATCGAGTGGGTTTACCGGGTGGGATGTGCTCGGGCCAAGGCTCGTGCCGTAATCTCGAACCCTGGAGCCCGACCGCCTGCGGGACCGGACCTAGATCCACGACTTGGGGTTGCACAGCAGATGACTGCGATTTCTCTCGGCATGCCGTCCGTTCCGACCAAGCTCGCCGAGCGCCGCAAGAGCCGGCAGATCCAGGTCGGAAGCGTGGCGGTCGGCGGAGACGCACCGGTCTCGGTCCAGTCGATGACCACGACCCGTACGTCGGACATCGGCGCCACCCTGCAGCAGATCGCCGAGCTGACGGCGTCGGGCTGCCAGATCGTCCGTGTGGCCTGCCCCACCCAGGACGACGCGGACGCCCTCGCGACGATCGCCTCGAAGTCCCAGATCCCGGTCATCGCGGACATCCACTTCCAGCCCAAGTACGTCTTCGCCGCCATCGAGGCCGGCTGCGCCGCGGTCCGCGTCAACCCCGGCAACATCAAGCAGTTCGACGACAAGGTCAAGGAGATCGCCAAGGCCGCCAAGGACCACGGCACCCCGATCCGCATCGGCGTCAACGCCGGCTCCCTGGACCGGCGCCTGCTCCAGAAGTACGGCAAGGCGACGCCCGAGGCGCTCGTCGAGAGCGCGCTGTGGGAGGCCTCGCTCTTCGAGGAGCACGACTTCCGCGACATCAAGATCTCGGTGAAGCACAACGACCCGGTGATCATGATCGAGGCGTACAAGCAGCTCGCGGCCCAGTGCGACTACCCCCTCCACCTCGGCGTGACGGAGGCCGGCCCGGCGTTCCAGGGCACGATCAAGTCGGCGGTCGCCTTCGGCGCGCTCCTGTCCCAGGGCATCGGCGACACGATCCGGGTGTCCCTGTCGGCGCCTCCGGTGGAGGAGGTCAAGGTAGGCACCCAGATCCTGGAGTCCCTCAACCTCCGCCAGCGCGGCCTGGAGATCGTCTCCTGCCCGTCCTGCGGCCGCGCCCAGGTCGACGTCTACAAGCTGGCCGAAGAGGTCACCGCCGGCCTGACCGGCATGGAGGTCCCCCTCCGCGTCGCCGTCATGGGCTGCGTGGTGAACGGCCCCGGCGAGGCCCGCGAGGCCGACCTCGGCGTCGCCTCCGGCAACGGCAAGGGCCAGATCTTCGTCAAGGGCGAGGTCATCAAGACCGTCCCCGAGTCCAAGATCGTCGAGACGCTCATCGAAGAGGCCATGAAGCTGGCCGAGCAGATGGAGAAGGACGGCGTGATCTCCGGCGAGCCGTCGGTGTCGGTCGCGGGCTGACCGCCGTACCCCCGTGCACACGAGTCCCGTCACCGTTCGGTGGCGGGACTCGGCCGTACCTCACCGCCCATCTCGCCCCCAAGCGCGTCACAATCGCTCGGGGTAAAGTTCCGAGACCAGCAGAACGCCCAGGGTGAGGCCCCGCACGTGTTGACCCAGACCAGCTCACGGGTGCTCGAACCGAGCGACCTTGACGCCGCGCTCGCCGTCCTCGACCGCGAGCCGGTCACGAACGCCTTCGTGACCTCGCGGGTGCAGATCGCGGGCCTCGACCCGTGGCGGCTCGGCGGCGAGATGTGGGGCTGGTACGAGGAGGGCATGCTCACCTCCCTGTGCTACGCGGGCGCGAACCTGGTCCCGGTCTGCGCCACCCCGCGCGCCGTCCGCGCGTTCGCGGACCGGGCGAGGAGATCCGGTCGCCGCTGCTCCTCCGTCGTCGGCCCCGCCGAACCCACCGCCGCGCTGTGGCGCCTGCTGGAGCCGCACTGGGGCCCCGCCCGCGAGGTCCGCGCCCACCAGCCGCTGATGGTCACCGACCGCATGCCCGCCGACATCGCCCCGGACCCCTACGTCCGCCGCGTCCGCAAGGACGAGATGGAGACGATCATGCCGGCGTGCGTGGCGATGTTCACCGAGGAGGTCGGCGTATCGCCGATGGCCGGCGACGGCGGCCTCCTCTACCAGGCGCGCGTCGCCGAACTCGTCGGCTCCGGCCGCTCCTTCGCCCGCATCGACGAACACGGCAAGGTCGTCTTCAAGGCGGAGATCGGCGCGGCGACCCGCCAGGCCTGCCAGATCCAGGGCGTCTGGGTGGCCCCCGAGTACCGCGGGAGGGGACTCGCGGCCCCCGGCATGGCAGCGGTCCTGCGCTATGCGCTCGCCGACGTCGCCCCGGTGGTCAGCCTCTACGTGAACGACTTCAACACGGCGGCCCGGCGGACCTACCGCCGCGTGGGCTTCCAGGAGATCGGCGCGTTCATGAGCGTGCTGTTCTAGCCCGCCGCCACGAGCGCAGCCCCCTGTACGCTCCCGGCATGGACCTCGTGATCGGCACCCTGGACCTCTCCGCCCACGTCGACGAGGCCCTGGCCGTCCAGGCAGTCGCCTTCGGACTCGGCGCGGACGAGGTCGCCGTACGCCGCCAGATCGTCCAGCGGCACATGCAGTACCGGGGCGCGAGGGCCCTCGGCGCGAGCGTCGGCGGACGGCTCGTCGGGTTCGTGTACGGCATGCCCAACTCCCGTACGCACTGGTGGTCCACGGTCGTCGAGCCGTACCTGCGCGCGAGCGGGAACGACCTCTGGCTGGACGACTCCTTCGTGATCACGGAACTCCACGTCCATCCCGGCCACCAGAACCGCGGCATCGGCCGCCGGCTCATCACCATGATCACCGACTCCGCCGAGGAACCCCGCTCGATCCTCTCCGCGATCGACACCGACAGCCCCGCCCGCGGCCTCTACCACTCCCTCGGCTATGTCGACCTCGCCCGCCAGGTCCACTTCCCGAGCGCGCCACGGCCGTACGCCGTGATGGGCGCCCCCCTGCCGCTGCGCCGCAAATGAAGCCGTACACGAAGACGGCGCCATATCGATTTCCGCCCGCACAGGCGGCCCGGCTAACCTCCTATGCCATCACCCTTATCCGGCAGGAGTACGAGAACCATGGCCAACGCACCGGTCCAGCGCATGTCCCAGTTGATGGCGAAGACGCTGCGCGACGACCCGGCGGACGCCGAGGTCCTCAGCCACAAGCTCCTCGTCCGCGCCGGCTACGTCCGCCGCACCGCCGCCGGCATCTGGAGCTGGCTCCCCCTCGGCAAGAGGGTCTTCTCCAACGTGGAGCGGATCGTCCGCGAGGAGATGGACGCCATCGGCGCCCAGGAGGTGCTGCTCCCCGCCCTCCTGCCCCGGGAGCCGTACGAGGCGACCGGCCGCTGGGACGAGTACGGCCAGGAGCTGTTCCGGCTCAAGGACCGCAAGGGCGGCGACTACCTCCTCGGCCCCACCCACGAGGAGATCTTCACCCTCCTGGTCAAGGACCAGTGCACGTCCTACAAGGACCTGCCGGTGATCCTCTACCAGATCCAGACCAAGTTCCGTGACGAGGCCCGGCCCCGCGCGGGCATCCTGCGCGGCCGTGAGTTCCAGATGAAGGACTCCTACTCCTTCGATCTGGAGGACGAGGGCCTCGCCCGGTCCTATGCCCTGCACCGCGAGGCCTACCAGCGCATCTTCGAGCGCCTCGGCCTCGACTACCGCATCTGCGCGGCCACCGCCGGCGCCATGGGCGGCTCCAAGTCCGAGGAGTTCCTGGCCCCGGCCGAGGCCGGCGAGGACACCTTCGCCGACTGCCCGAACTGCGACTTCGCCGCCAACACCGAGGCGATCACCTACGCGCTCAAGCCGGCCGACGGCTCGGCCGTCCCCGCGCTGGAGGAGATCCCGACCCCGGACACCCCGACCATCGAGACCCTGGCCGCCTCCCTCGGCGTCCCGGCCTCCGCCACGCTGAAGAACCTGCTGGTGAAGGTGGACGGCGAGATCGTCGCCGTCGGCGTGCCCGGCGACCGCGAGGTCGACCTGGACAAGGTCGAGGCGCACTTCGCCCCGGCGACCGTCGAGATGGTCACCGAGGCCGACTTCGCCGTCCGCCCCGACCTGGTCCGCGGCTACGTCGGCCCGCAGGGCCTGGGCGAGAAGGTCAGGTACATCGCCGACCCGCGCGTGGCCCCCGGCACCTCCTGGATCACCGGCGCCAACAAGGAGCACACGCACGCCAAGAACGTGGTCGCCGGCCGCGACTTCGAGGTCGACGAGTACGTGGACGTCGTCGTCGTGCAGGAGGGCGACCCCTGCCCGAAGTGCGGCACCGGCCTGAAGCTGGACCGCGCCATCGAGATCGGCCACATCTTCCAGCTGGGCCGCAAGTACGCCGACGCCCTCAAGCTCGACGTCCTCGGCCAGAACGGCAAGCCGGTCCGCGTCACCATGGGCTCCTACGGCATCGGCGTCTCCCGCGCCGTCGCCGCGCTCGCCGAGCAGACCGCCGACGACAAGGGCCTGGTGTGGCCCAAGGAGGTCGCCCCGGCCGACGTGCACGTCGTCGCCGCCGGCAAGGCCCTGCAGACCGAGCTGGCCCTCGACGTCGCCGAGAAGCTGGCCGCCGCGGGCGTCCGCGTCCTGGTCGACGACCGGGCCGGCGTCTCCCCGGGCGTGAAGTTCACCGACGCCGAGCTGATCGGCGTCCCGCAGATCCTGGTGGCCGGCCGCCGCTCCGGCGAGGGTGTCCTGGAACTGAAGGACCGCAAGACCGGCGAGCGCGAGGAACTGTCCGTCGAGGACGCGATCGCCCGCCTGACGGCGTAGCGACCCCTCGTGGCGAAGCCCCCTGAGACCTGCTGAGGCCTCGGGGGGCTTCTTCCGTGGCCCTCACAGCCACCCGGCGAACTCCAGCAACAGCTCCCCGTCCTTGGGCCGGCCCACCCGGAACGCCCGCACACCGGACTCCACCGCCCGGAACAGCGTCCATCCGCGCAGCCGCTCCTGATCGACCTCCAGCGACTCCGCGAGCCGCTTGATCCGCCGCCGGACGGCGCCCGCGCCGGACGGCGCCGCGATCAGGTCCTCCACCCGGTCCCGCACCAGCCGCGCCAGATCGAAGGCGCACTCACCGACCACCGGATCGGGCCCCACCGCCAGCCACGGCATCCGCTCCCCGGCCAGTACCTTGCTCTGCCGGAACGTACCGTGCAGCAACTGGTGTTCGGGCGGCGCGGCCACCAGCTCCTCGCGCGCCGCGAGCGCCGCGTCGACCAGCGGCGCCACCTCGGTGTCGGCCTCCGCGCCCGCCCGCATCGCCGCCGCCTGGCGCCCCGTGCGCTCCGCGACGGTCTCGAAGACCTGGCCCGCCGGCGGCTCGACCCACAGCCGGCGCAGCGTCCCCGCCGCCTCCAGCAGCGCCTTCGGCTCCGGCAGCGACCGCACCGACACATCCGGGTGCAACCGCTCCAGCAGCAGCACCCCGTCCTCCGCACCGTCCTCCAGCAGCTGTACGGCGCCCAGCCCGGCCCAGTGCGCCAGCGCCGCCCGCTCGCTCTCCGGACGGGCCCGGGGCGGGGCCAGCTTCAGCACGGCCGGGGTGCCGTCCGCCCGCCGCACCAGGACCACCAGGCTGCTGCGCCCGCCCGGCTCCTGGACCCGCTCCACCGTCAACTCGCGCCTGGCAACGGCCTGTTCGGCGATCGCCGGCAGCTGTGCCAGCCAGTCGTCCCCGGCCGGTGCCGTCTCACCGAGCGCCCGTACCAGGCGCGGCGGCGGTTCGAAAGCCATGCGCGAGTCGTTCCCTTCCAGTCCGGGTTCTGTCCTACGGGCGCCTGCCGGGCCACCGGGTCACGGCGCCGCCGAGGCGGAGGCCGACGGCGCGGCACCGGCCGCGCCCGTCCCCTCGCCGACCCGCTCGGCGAGCCCAGGGAAGGCTACGCTCTGCCCGCTCCAGCGCACCGCGCGCACCGCGGCCTCCCTCAGCGCCGCCGCCGCGGCGGCGCGCCGCGCGCCCGTCGCCGCCCGCACCAGGTCCGCGTAGACGCCCGCCAGACGCTCCTCCAGCTGTGCGGCCAGCCGGACCGCCCCGGCCGGGTCCGGCACCGGGAACGGCAACGCGTACGCGGCGTCCGCGGCCACCGGCTGGCCGCCCAGATCCCGGACCGCGCGGGTCAGCGCGTCCCGGCTCGCCCGATGGGCGTCGTACGCCGCCCGCGCCTCGCCCTGGCGCGCCGCCCCGATCCGGCCGCCGACGACGCCGTACCCGTACACCGCCGCGTGCTCCGCCGCCAGTGCCGCCTGCAGCGCGGTCAGCTCGGCCGCCTTCGCCTCGCCGCTCACTTCGCCCCCTCCGCCAACAGGTACGCGTGCGCGGCCCCGGCCGCCGCCACCGACGCCAGCAGCCGCGCCAGCTCGCCCGGCACGTCGAGCAGGTCCTTGGCGCGCCAGTCGGCGAGCGTGCGCTCGGACGTGGCGAGCCCCGCGAGCGCCTCCTTCTCGGAGGACGGAATGGCCACAGTGGCCGGAGCCGCGGACGGGGCGGCCGAGGACCGCGCGGGCGTGGGCCCCGTACCGTCCGCGAACGCCCGGACGTGCGCCGCGACCTGGGCGCGCAGCGGACGCAGCCGCTGCGCCAGGCGCGGATGCGCGGCGAGGACGGCGTCGTAGTGCTGCAGCAGCCCCCGGCTGTCCCGCGCCGCACGCGCGCGTGCCTGGTCCGTCACCGACGTGCTGTGGCCGCCGGAGTCCGGATCGGCCGAGCAGCCCACGAGAAGGGCGGCGCCGGCGGCCGAGGCGAGCAGGGATCTTCTGCGCGGACCCGAGGGGGTGCGCAAGAGCGGGGCATACGGCACGGCTGACGTCCTCGGGGGGCTCGTACGAACACACGGGCGGGAGGGCGGCCCGCCGTGATCACGGTACCCGCGCGCCCCCTCGCTTCGTGTCACCGGCTCAGACAGCAGGCCGAAGGGGGGCTGGGCCGTACGGCATGCGGCTGCGCCGGGTGGGCGCGCCCAGCCGCTGACGGCCCGCAGACGCCCGAGAACCACGGCCGCCGGAGCCGGGACGCGCCCGGTCCCCGCCGGAGGCAGGACGCAACAGCCCCCGCGACCGGATACCCTTTGACCAGACACGCGACCCATCCCACAACAGCACACGCGGCCGAGGAGTCACCCGGATGAGCACCACCCAGAGCGAGAGGCTGCGAGAGCTTCTGGAACCGCTCGTCACCTCCCAGGGGCTGGATCTCGAAGAGATCGCCGTGGACTCCGTCGGACGCAAGCGGGTGCTGCGCGTGGTCGTCGACTCCGACACCGGAGCGGATCTGGACGCCGTCGCCGATGTGAGCCGTGCGCTCTCGGCGAAGCTCGACGAGACCAACGCCATGGGTGACGCCGCGTACGACCTGGAGGTCGGAACCCCCGGCGCGGAGCGCCTCCTCACCGAGCACCGGCACTTCGTGCGCGCCACCGAGCGGCTCGTGAAGTTCCAGCTGGCCGAGGGCGACGAATTGGTCGCGAGGATCCTGACGGTCGACGACGAGGGCCTGGACGTCGAGGTTCCGGGCGTCAAGGGCCGCAAGGCCACCACCCGCAGGCTCGGCTTCCCGGAGATCGAGAAGGCGCGTGTGCAGGTCGAGTTCAACCGCAAGGACAAGAAGGACATGAAGGAAGAGGAGGAGGCGTAGCCGTGGACATCGACATGAGCGCCCTGCGGGGCTTGGTTCGGGAGAAGGAGATCTCCTTCAACCTGCTGGTCGAGGCGATCGAGTCGGCCCTCCTCATCGCCTACCACCGCACCGAGGGAAGCCGCCGACACGCGCGCGTGGAGCTCAACCGGGAGACCGGGCATGTGACCGTGTGGGCGAAGGAGGACCCCGAGGACCTCGAGGAGGGCCAGGAGGCCCGCGAGTTCGACGACACCCCCACCGGGTTCGGCCGGATCGCCGCCACGACCGCCAAGCAGGTGATCCTGCAGCGGCTGCGCGACGCCGAGGACGACGCGACGCTCGGCGAGTACGCGGGCCGTGAGGGCGACATCGTCACCGGCGTGGTCCAGCAGGGCCGCGACCCGAAGAACGTGCTCGTCGACATCGGCAAGCTGGAGGCCATCCTGCCGGTGCAGGAACAGGTGCCGGGCGAGACCTACCCGCACGGCCTGCGCCTGCGTACGTACGTCGTCCGGGTGGCCAAGGGCGTCCGCGGACCGTCGGTCACCCTCTCCCGTACGCACCCCAACCTGGTGAAGAAGCTCTTCGCCCTGGAGGTGCCGGAGATCGCCGACGGGTCGGTCGAGATCGCGGCGATCGCCCGTGAGGCCGGTCACCGCACCAAGATCGCCGTACGGTCCACCCGTTCGGGTCTGAACGCCAAGGGCGCCTGCATCGGCCCGATGGGCGGCCGGGTGCGCAATGTGATGGGTGAGCTGAACGGCGAGAAGATCGACATCGTCGACTGGTCGGACGACCCGGCGGAGATGGTGGCGAACGCGCTGTCACCCGCTCGGGTGAGCAAGGTGGAGGTCGTGGACCTCGCCTCCCGCTCCGCCCGGGTGACCGTGCCGGACTACCAGCTGTCGCTGGCGATCGGCAAGGAGGGGCAGAACGCCCGCCTGGCCGCCCGGCTCACCGGCTGGCGCATCGACATCCGTCCGGACACCGAGCAGCCGGCCGAATAATCGGCCGACCGGGGGGATCCGCCGGGAATAGATCCAAGCCGTAGGTCGCTTGGTTTACGACAACAGCCGTTCGATCTTTCCCCCGAAGGGGTGAGGTCGGTACGGGGAGGTAGACTTAACCGTGTCTGGCCGGACGCACACCCGGGCATGCCCTGAACGCACCTGTGTGGGGTGCCGGGAGCGGGCGGCCAAGAACGATCTGCTGCGGATCGTGGAGATCGAGGACGCATGCGCCCCCGATCCTCGCGGTACGCTGCCCGGCCGGGGTGCCTATGTGCACCCCGCCCTGGTCTGTCTCGACCAGGCGGTACGCCGCCGGGCGTTCCCGCGGGCACTGCGCGTCCCGGGACCGCTCGACACAAAGGCGTTGCGCCGATACGTCGAGCAGACAACAGTTGCCGAACAGGCAACACCGTAAGACGTGCCGTACGGAACCCCGTGCGGCCTGGTACCTCGCGAGTCGAAAGCAGGTCGAGATTGCGATGAGCACTCGATGAGTACGCGATGAGTACGCCCATGAACTAGCGACGGTCCGGCTTCACCCGGACCTCAAAGGAGCGAAGTGGCTAAGGTCCGGGTTTACGAACTCGCCAAGGAGTTCGGCGTTGAGAGCAAGGTCGTCATGGCCAAGCTCCAGGAGCTCGGTGAATTCGTCCGTTCGGCGTCTTCGACCATCGAAGCGCCCGTAGTACGCAAGCTGACCGACGCCTTCCAGGGCGGTGGCAGCGGCAAGTCCGCGAAGCCCGCCCCGCGCAAGGCTGCCCCCAAGCCCGCCGCGCCCTCCCCGGCGCAGGCTGGGGGTCCCTCCCACGCCCTTAAGGCAGTGGGGGAACGTCCGGCTGCCCCGAGGCCGGCGGCTCCCAAGCCTCCGACGGCTCCGGCGGCGCCCGCTGCCCCGCAGCCGGCCGCCCCGTCGGCTCCGGCGGCCTCCGCGCCGTCTCCGGGCCCGCGTCCGGTGCCGGGTCCGAAGCCCGCGCCGCGTCCGGCTCCGGCCGCCCCGGAGTTCACCGCTCCGCCGGCCGCCGCCGCTCAGACCCCGCAGGCCCCGGCCGCGCAGGGTCCGCGTCCCGGCGCCCGTCCGGGTGCTCCGAAGCCCGGCGGTGCCCGTCCGGGTGGTCCCGGTCAGGGCCAGGCCCGTCCGGGCCAGGGTGCCCCGCGTCCCGGTGGCCAGGCCCCGCGTCCGGGTGGTCGTCCGGCCGGTCCGCGTCCGGGTAACAACCCCTTCACCTCCGGTGGCTCCACCGGCATGGCCCGTCCGCAGGCCCCGCGCCCGCAGGGCGGTCCGCGTCCGGGTGGTCCCGGTGCCCCCGGCGCCGGTCCCCGTCCGCAGGCCCCCGGCCAGCAGGGCGGCGGTCCGCGTCCGCAGGCTCCGGGCGGACACGGCGGCCCCTCCGGGCGTCCGTCGCCCGCCGGTATGCCGCGCCCGCAGGGCGGTCCGCGTCCCGGTCCGTCCGGTCCGCGCCCGAACCCCGGCATGATGCCGCAGCGTCCCGCTGCCGGCCCGCGTCCCGGCCCTGGTGGCGGCGGTCGCGGCCCGGCCGGTGCCGGTCGTCCCGGCGGCGGCGGTCGTCCCGGTGGCGGCGGCGGCTTCGCCGGCCGTCCCGGTGGTGGCGGCGGTGCCCGTCCGGGTGGCGGCGGCGGTTTCGCCGGTCGTCCCGGTGGCGGTGGCGGCGGCTTCGGCGGCGGTCCCGGTGCCGGCGGCGGTGGCCGTCCCGGCTTCGGTGGTCGTCCCGGCGGTCCCGGTGGCCGCGGTGGCACGCAGGGCGCCTTCGGCCGTCCCGGTGGTCCCGCGCGTCGCGGCCGCAAGTCGAAGCGGCAGCGTCGCCAGGAGTACGAGGCCATGCAGGCCCCGAGCGTCGGCGGCGTGATGCTGCCGCGCGGCAACGGCGAGACCATCCGTCTCTCCCGCGGCGCGTCGCTCACCGACTTCGCGGAGAAGATCAACGCCAACCCGGCGTCCCTCGTCGCGGTCATGATGAACCTCGGCGAGATGGTCACGGCCACGCAGTCCGTCTCCGACGAGACGCTGCAGCTCCTCGCGGGCGAGATGAACTACGCGGTTCAGATCGTCAGCCCGGAGGAGGAGGACCGCGAGCTGCTCGAGTCCTTCGACATCGAGTTCGGCGAGGACGAGGGCGACGACGAGGACCTGGTGGTCCGTCCGCCGGTCGTCACCGTCATGGGTCACGTCGACCACGGTAAGACGCGACTGCTCGACGCCATCCGCAAGACGAACGTCATCGCGGGCGAGGCCGGCGGCATCACCCAGCACATCGGTGCCTACCAGGTCTCCACCCAGGTCAACGACGAGGACCGCGCGATCACCTTCATCGACACCCCGGGTCACGAGGCGTTCACCGCCATGCGTGCCCGTGGTGCCCGGTCGACGGACATCGCGATCCTGGTCGTCGCGGCCAACGACGGCGTCATGCCGCAGACGGTCGAGGCGCTCAACCACGCCAAGGCGGCCGACGTGCCGATCGTGGTCGCGGTCAACAAGATCGACGTCGAGGGTGCCGACCCGACCAAGGTGCGCGGTCAGCTGACCGAGTACGGCCTGGTGGCCGAGGAGTACGGCGGCGACACGATGTTCGTCGACATCTCCGCCAAGCAGGGTCTGCACATCGACTCGCTGCTGGAGGCCGTGGTCCTCACGGCCGACGCCTCGCTCGACCTGCGGGCCAACCCGGCCCAGGACGCGCAGGGCATCTCGATCGAGTCCCGTCTCGACCGCGGCCGCGGTGCCGTGGCGACGGTCCTCGTCCAGCGAGGCACGCTGCGGGTCGGCGACACGATGGTGGTGGGCGACGCCTACGGCCGCGTCCGCGCCATGCTCGACGACAACGGCAACAACGTCGCCGAGGCCGGCCCGTCGACGCCGGTCCAGGTCCTGGGCCTGACCAACGTCCCGGGTGCGGGTGACAACTTCCTGGTGGTCGACGAGGACCGTACGGCCCGTCAGATCGCCGAGAAGCGTGCCGCCCGTGAGCGCAACGCGGCCTTCGCCAAGCGCACGCGCCGCGTGTCGCTGGAGGACCTGGACAAGGTGCTCAAGGCCGGCGAGGTCCAGCAGCTGAACCTGATCATCAAGGGTGACGCTTCTGGTTCCGTCGAGGCCCTCGAGTCCTCGCTGCTCCAGCTGGACGTCGGCGAAGAGGTCGACATCCGCGTCCTGCACCGCGGCGTCGGTGCGGTCACGGAGTCCGACATCGACCTGGCGATGGGCTCCGACGCCATCGTGATCGGCTTCAACGTCCGTGCGGCCGGCCGCGCGGCGCAGATGGCCGAGCGCGAGGGCGTGGACGTCCGGTACTACTCGGTCATCTACCAGGCGATCGAGGAGATCGAGGCGGCCCTCAAGGGCATGCTCAAGCCGGAGTACGAAGAGGTCGAGCTGGGTACGGCGGAGATCCGCGAGGTCTTCAAGTCGTCCAAGCTGGGCAACATCGCCGGTGTCCTCATCCGCTCGGGCGAGGTCAAGCGCAACACCAAGGCGCGCCTCATCCGCGACGGCAAGGTGGTCGCGGAGAACCTCAACATCGAGGGCCTGCGTCGCTTCAAGGACGACGTCACCGAGATCCGCGAAGGCTACGAGGGTGGTATCAACCTCGGAAACTTCAACGACATCAAGGTCGACGACGTCATCGCGACGTACGAGATGCGGGAGAAGCCGCGGGTGTAATCGGCCTACGGTTCGCGCTGGCCGGCGGGGCTTCGGCTCCGTCGGCCAGCGCGCCGTTCCGGCGGCCGACGGTGCCGCGGAAACCCTGTCGAGCCACCGGCGGGTACGCGGTACCGTTCTTGATGTCCCCGGCCACACGGACCCGGGGCCATCGATCCCGTACCGGCGGGTGAACCGGCTACACAACATGTACGTGGGGACTCTGTCCTTCGACCTCCTCCTCGGCGACGTTCACTCGCTGAAGGAGAAGCGCTCCGTCGTCCGCCCGATCGTCGCCGAACTCCAGCGCAAGTACGCGGTGAGCGCGGCCGAGGTGGACCACATGGACCTCCACCGGCGAGCGGTCATCGGCCTCGCCATGGTCTCCGGCGACGCGGCGCACCTCACCGACGTACTGGACCGGTGCGAACGGCTGGTCGCCGGCCGCCCCGAGGTCGAGCTGCTGTCCGTACGGCGGCGCTTCCACGGCGAAGACGACTGACGACCAGACCCAACACACCAACGCAAGCAGAAGAAAGAACGGGAGACGGACCAGTGGCCGACAACGCGCGGGCGAAAAGGCTGGCGGACCTCATCCGGGAGGTGGTGGCCCAGAAGCTGCAGCGCGGGATCAAGGACCCGCGGCTCGGCTCGCACGTCACCATCACGGACACCCGGGTCACGGGTGACCTGCGGGAGGCGACCGTCTTCTACACGGTCTACGGCGACGACGAGGAGCGGAAGGCCGCCGCAGCGGGCCTGGAGAGCGCCAAGGGCATCCTGCGCTCCGAGGTCGGCCGCGCGGCGGGCGTGAAGTTCACGCCGACCCTCGCCTTCGTCGCGGACGCCCTGCCGGACACCGCCCGGACCATCGAGGACCTCCTCGACAAGGCACGTCAGTCCGACGCGAAGGTCCGCGAGGCCTCCGCGGGCGCCGACTACGCGGGCGGCGCGGACCCGTACCGCAAGCCGGCCGACGACGAGGCCGCCGACACGACCGAGACGGACGGCGACGCCGCGGAATGACCCAGAAGCACACCACGCCCGACGGCCTCGTCATCGTCGACAAGCCGTCGGGCTTCACTTCGCACGACGTGGTCGCCAAGATGCGCGGGATCGCGAGGACCCGCCGCGTCGGCCACGCAGGCACCCTCGACCCGATGGCGACCGGAGTCCTGGTCCTCGGTGTCGAGCGCGCCACCAAGCTCCTCGGGCACCTCGCCCTCACGGAGAAGGAGTACCTGGGCACCATCCGCCTGGGCCAGAACACGCTCACCGACGACGCCGAGGGCGAGATCACCTCGTCCACCGACGCGTCCAGGGTGACCCGGGACGCCATCGACGCCGGCATCGCCAAGCTGACCGGCAACATCATGCAGGTCCCGTCCAAGGTCAGCGCCATCAAGATCGACGGCGTGCGGTCGTACAAGCGGGCCCGCGAGGGCGAGGACTTCGAGATCCCGGCCCGGCCGGTGACGGTCTCCTCCTTCACGGTGTACGACGTACGGGACGCGGTCGCCGACGACGGCACCGCGGTCCTCGACCTGATCGTCTCCGTGGTCTGCTCCTCCGGCACCTACATCCGCGCCCTCGCCCGCGACCTGGGCGGCGGCCTCGGCGTCGGCGGCCACCTCACGGCACTGCGCCGGACACGCGTCGGTCCGTACAAGATCGATACGGCGAGGACGCTGGACCAGCTCCAGCAGGAGCTGACCGTGATGCCGATCGCGCAGGCCGCCTCGGCCGCGTTCCCGCGCTGGCAGGTGGACGCCCGGCGCGCCGGGCTGCTGCTGAACGGTGTCCGGCTGGAGATGCCCGACGAGTACGCGGGCGCCGGTGCCGTCGCCGTGTTCGACCCCGAGGGCCGCTTCCTCGCGCTGGTCGAGGAGCAGAAGGGCAAGGCCAAGAGCCTGGCCGTCTTCGGCTGAGCCATTCGGCACGGGCCCCTGGACCGGTCTGTCCGTGGAGCGGCGGCCGGCCACGGGGTGGGCCCCTGCCGCCGCTCCACGGTCCCCCCTCGGTTCCCCCACCTCTAGGGTTATCCACGGGCCCCCGGCTATTCACCCGTCCGGGCAGGCGCTCGGAGTGAACCGGGGGAGCGGAAGGGGGCGCGTTCGCCGGGTGATCTGTCCCGCCGATCATCACGCACCTACCGTCAAGACAGGGCCCGCGGGTAACGCGGGTACGGGCGGGGAGGTACGGCCATGGCGGGACGGGGCCCGCGCACCGCAAGCGGTCGCCGGGCGGCGGCGGACAGCACGCGGGAGACGGCGCGCGGCATCCGACGGTCACCACGGGACCGTACGGACATCGGGAACAGCGACACCACCGGCACCGGTAACAGCGACACCATCGAGACCGGCTACACCACCGGCACCGGTCACATCACAGGCACCGGTTACGCCACCGGCACCGCTCACTTCACTGGCCCCGCCCACCCCGAGGCCCCAGGCGGCCTCCACGACACCACCGGCACGGCCACCACCGCCGACACCACAGCCACCGCCTACACCACCGGCACCCTCGGCACCACAGCCCTGTCCGGTGCCGCAGCAGGCCCCCGTATCCACGCACCCCGCGACAGCACCGGCACCGGCACCCGCCCCGACCCCGCCCTCGTGCAGATCCGGGACCTCGCCGGCCGCCCCCGGGGCGTCGGCTTTCTCGTCGATCACCTGGGCACCCTGCTCACCAGCCACGAGACCGTCGACGGCCTGCCCCGGCTCGTGCTGCAGGCCGCGGGCGACCTCATCTGCGTGGTCGGCGCCGACGCCGTCACCCCGCTGCCCGCCCTCGACCTGGCCCTGGTCCGTAGCGAGGGCCTGGGTCTGGACCCGCTGCCGCTGACCGCGCGGGAGCGGATCGACGCCGGGACCTATGTACGGATCCCCGCGGGCTGCTGGCGGGAGGCGCGGGTGCTGGCCGCCACCGAGGTGACGTACACCGCCACCGACCGCTTCCACCTCCTCCCGGACGCACTGGAGCTGGCCATCGGCACCGCAGGCCGGGACGCGCTGCGGCTGGGCGGCGGAGCGGCCGGGGGACCGGTGCTCGACGCGGAGACCGGCGCGGTCCTCGGCGTCCTCGGCACCGCCCTGCACTCCGCGCAGCGCGACACGGGCTTCGCGGCGCCGCTCCGGCCCGCCGACGGCCCCCTCGCCGAACTGCTCGCCCGCAACGCCGCCTCCGTGCCCGCCTATGGCGCCGACCTCAACCTGGCCGGCATCCTCCGGCTGACCGACACCACGGTCGTTCAGAACGGCCCGCAGGGCTTCCTCGCCGACGCCGTGGAACCGGTCGAACGTGACGGCGTGGCGGGGGAGTTGGCAGCCTTCACGGCCGGTGACCGGGCCGTGCTCGGGCTCGTCGGCGCCCCGGGCAGCGGTCGTACGACGGAACTCGCGGCCCTCGCCGCCCGCCGGGCCCGCAGCGAGCGACCCGCCCCGACACTGTGGCTGCGCGGCGCCGACCTGGAGCACGCCGACGGCTGCGTGGCCGACGCGGCCCGCCGCACCCTGGAACGGGCCGCGCGGATCGTCGCCGCCGACCGCTCCGTCCGCCCCGAGGACCTCGGTGACCTCGGCCTCGAACGCCTGGCCGGTCTCGCCACGCGGGCCGGCAGCCCGCTGCTGCTGCTCCTCGACGACCCCGAGGAGATGCCCGCCGGCCTCGCCCACCGCCTGCCCGAGTGGGCCGGGGAAACGGCCGCCTGGCTGCGTACGAACGGGGTGCGCCTGGTGGTGGCCTGCCGGGAGGAGTACTGGGAGCGCGCGGGCGCCGAATTCCCCGCCGACCTGCTGCACATCCCGGCGGACTCCCTGGCTTCCGCCGCTCCCGCCGCTTACGCAGCCGATGCGGCTTCGGCAGCTCCAGCCGGTCGGGCGGCCTCCGGGGCGCCCACTGCCGTGGCCGTTTCCCGCACCCCCCGCACCTCCCTCGCCCTCCCCCTCCCGCCCTGCCTCCGCCTGCCCGACCTGACGGCGGACGAGGCCCGCACGGCCCGTGCCCGGTACGGCATCCCCGACGGCCTGCTCACCGACCGCGACGCCCGGCATCCGCTCACCCTCCGGCTGCTGTCCGAGGTCCGGGCCGCCGCCCCGGATGCTCCGGCCGCCGCACCCGTCGACCGGCACGAGGTGTTCGCCGCCCACCTGGACCTGATGTGCCTGCGGATCGCGGTCCGGCTCGCCGCCGGGAGCGGCCTGCGCGGCGCGGCCGTACGCCGGCTCGCCGCGCGCGTGGCCGGGCAGGTGCACGAGGCCGCCCGGCGCAGCCTGTGCCCCGGGCAGGGCGAGCTGGACCGCGCGTCCTTCGAGGCGCTGTTCCCGTGGGGCACGGCCCCGGCCCGGATCGGCGGCGGCGCGCGGTGGGCGTCCGCCGTGCTCACCGAGGGCCTCCTCGTCCCGGCCGGAAGCGGCTACCGGTTCGCACACGAGGAGCTGGCCGACTGGATCCAGGGCATGCACCTCGACCTCGACGAGGCCCTGCGGGCCCTGGTCCACCGCCCGCACGCCTCGACGGAGCCCGATCCCGCGCCCGTGCCGCACCATCGCGTCGGCCCCGTCGTCCAGGCCCTGCTGCTCCTCGCCCGGCAGCACGGCACCCACCAACTGGCCGCCCGTCTCAGGGACTTGACGGACGCCCTGGACCGCGACCCCGGCTCCTGGTGGGCCGCCCGGCTGCTCGCCCGCACCCTGCTCCAGGTCCCCGACGCGACGCCGTACACCGAGGTGCTGCGGCCGCTCGCCGACCGCATCGTCGGCTGGCGCCGCGCACAGCGGCCCGTACCGGGCGAGTTCGGTCCCGGTTTCTGGACCGAGCTGCCGGTCTCCGGCACGGAGCGGCTCGACCTGCTGCGCCGGCTCGTGCTGGCCGACCAGGCGCCCGACGCGGCCGGCGGGCGCTACCTCGACGCCGTCGCCCGGTTGCTCGCCGCCGCGCCCGCCGTCGTACAGCCACGGCTGACGTGCTGGTTCGAGGACGAACGGCCGCTGCCCGCGACCCCGCACGCCACCGTCGCGACCGCGGCGCAGGCGCTGCTGCACACCCACCGGCACGGCGCGCTGGACGACCTCACCGAGATCCTGGTGGCAGGCGCCCACCGGCGCGCCGACGAACTCCTCGCCACCCTCGCCGAGGAGGAGCCGTCGGCCGTCTGCCGGGCCGTCGACCGCTGGGCGCACGACGAGCGCCCCGCCCGCCGGGTCGCGGCCGTGACGTTCGGCCTGCGCGCGGCCCCCCACGTCCGTTCGGAGGCCGACCGCGAGCTGCTGCGCTACGCCGCCCTCGCCCTGCTCGCCCGCCCCGCCGACTGCACCCTGCACGGCGGCGCCCTCGCCCTCCTGGTCCGCGACCCGCACACCCGCGACCGGCACCTCACCGCGGCCCTGCGCCACTTCGCCGACGGCGACCCGCAGTTCCCGCCGAGCGCCCTGGCACCGGCCCTGACCACCCACCCCGAACCGGTCCTGGAGGCCTTCCGCGCCCGGCTGCGCGGCCCGGACGCGAGGGACGCGCTGCGCACCCTCACCGACGTCACCACCCCGGCCCTCGCCCGCCGCGTCGCCCCCCTGATCCAGTACGCGGTACGGCTGCGCCCGCGCACCGCCGGGCACATCGCCGCCCACGTCGACCGCCGCCTCGCCCAGGGCCCCACCGCCCGCCCCGTGCTGCTGCCCCTGGTCACCGGCCTGCTCGACGACGCCCCCGAGCAGCTCCGCGCGGCCCTCGCCACGGTCCTCGCCGCCGCCGGCACCCCCGCCTGCCGCCCGCTCCGCCGGGAGCTGCTGGAACTGCTGCTCACCCGGGAAGGGGACCCCGCCGTGCTGGACGCCGTCCTGCACGCGGCCGCCGAGCGCGGCGACGGCGGCGAGGAGGAGGTCCGCGGGCTCGTCCACCGCACCGGCCTGCTCCTCGTGCGCACCCCCGAGGGCGCCTCCCGCTTCGACCGCGGCCTGGTCGACCTCGGCCGGCACGTGCCCGGCTTCGCCGCCCGGATGGCCCGCTGGCTGGCCGCCACCCCGGACGACTGGGCCGCCGTGGTGGGCCCCAGCACCCGCCGCATGCTGGAGAACCTCGCAGGCGTCCGCGTACCGGCGTGAACGGCTGCCGTGCGTCGCGGCGAACGTGCGCCCGGTCACAGCCCCGATACCGATGCGGGCCCGGGGCACCCGGCATGGCACCCTTAGACCTGCGCAAGTCTTAGGCGTCGATATGGACACGGGTTCGAGGAGCGGTCACAGTGCAACGCTGGCGTGGCTTGGAGGACATCCCCCAGGACTGGGGGCGCAGCGTCGTCACCATCGGTTCCTACGACGGCGTCCACCGCGGCCACCAGCTGATCATCAGGCACGCCGTGGACCGCGCCCGCGAGCTGGGCGTCCCGGCCGTCGTCGTCACCTTCGACCCGCACCCCAGCGAGGTCGTCCGCCCCGGCAGCCACCCGCCGCTGCTCGCCCCGCACCACCGCCGCGCCGAGCTGATGGCGGACCTGGGCGTGGACGCGGTCCTGATCCTCCCCTTCACCACCGAGTTCTCGAAGCTCTCGCCCGCCGATTTCGTGGTGAAGGTCCTGGTGGACAAGTTGCACGCGAAGGCCGTCGTGGAGGGCCCGAACTTCCGCTTCGGCCACAAGGCCGCCGGCAACGTCGAGTTCCTCACCGAGCAGGGCAAGGTCTACGACTTCGAGGTCGAGGTCGTCGACCTGTACGTCACCGGAGAGGCGGGCGGCGGCCTGCCGTTCTCCTCGACCCTGACCCGCCGCCTGGTCGCCGAGGGCGACGTCGAGGGCGCCCGCGAGATCCTGGGCCGCCCGCACCGCGTGGAGGGCGTGGTCGTCCGCGGCGCGCAGCGCGGCCGCGAGCTGGGCTTCCCGACGGCCAACGTCGAGACGCTCCCGCACACCGCCATCCCCGCCGACGGCGTGTACGCCGGCTTTCTGCACGTCGACGGCGAGGCCATGCCGGCCGCGATCTCCGTCGGCACGAACCCGCAGTTCGACGGCACCGAGCGCACGGTCGAGGCGTACGCCATCGACCGTGTCGGCCTCGACCTGTACGGCCTGCACGTCGCCGTCGACTTCCTCGCGTACGTGCGTGGCCAGGCGAAGTTCGACTCGCTGGACGCCCTGCTGGAGCAGATGGCCGCGGATGTGAAGCGGTGCCGGGAGATCATCGCCGCCGAGGCGTAGGGCTTCGCGGGGATTTCGCGGGGACACGGAGAACGAAGGGCGGCCGGTGCGGAAGACGCACCGGCCGCCCTTCTTCATGCCGTCCTACTGCTGAGGCGGAGGCTGCTGCCCCTGCGGGGGCTGCGGGTAGCCCTGCTGGGGCGGGTACGGCTGACCGGGAGCTGGAGCCGGAGCTGGAGCCGGAGCCGGAGCCGGAGCCGGAGCGGGAGCGGGAGCCTGCGGCGGGTAGGGCTGTCCCGGGGCCTGCGGGTACGGCGGCTGACCGGGCTGTCCCGGCTGTGCCGGATAGGGCTGCTGCGGCCCGGTGTACAGCTCCTGACCGGGGGCCTGGGGGTACGGCTGGCCGGGCATGGGCTGGCCGGGCGCCGGCTGACCCGGTGTCGGCTGGCCGGGCATGGCCTGGCCCGGCATCGGCGGGGCGGCCACCGGGGGAGGGTTGCCGTCGCTGGTCCACAGGCCTTGTGCCTGCTGGTGACGGATGAAGTCCTCGGCGACCAGCGTGGCGAGGTTGAAGTACGCCTCGCGGGTCCGCGGCCGCATCATGTCGAGGTCGACCTCGGCACCGGCGGCGAGATGCTCGTCGAAGGGCACGACCACGACCCCGCGGGTTCGCGTCTCGAAGTGGGACACGATGTCCTCGACCTTGATCATCTTGCCGGTCTCCCGGACCCCGGAGATCACGGTGAGGGACCGGGAGACCAGGTCGGCGTACCCGTGCGCGGACAGCCAGTCCAGCGTCGTACTGGCGCTGCTCGCGCCGTCCACGGACGGCGTGGAGATGATGATCAGCTGGTCGGCGAGGTCGAGCACGCCACGCATGGCGCTGTACAGCAGGCCGGTGCCGGAGTCGGTCAGGATGATCGGGTACTGCCGCCCGAGCACGTCGATCGCGCGCCGGTAGTCCTCGTCGTTGAACGTGGTCGAGACGGCCGGGTCCACGTCGTTGGCGATGATCTCCAGACCGGAGGCCGCCTGCGAGGTGAACCGCCGGATGTCCATGTAGGAGTTCAGGTACGGGATCGCCTGGACGAGGTCACGGATGGTGGCACCCGTCTCCCGCCGCACGCGCCGCCCGAGCGTACCGGCGTCGGGGTTGGCGTCGATCGCGAGGATCTTGTCCTGCCGCTCGGTGGCGAGGGTGGAGCCGAGCGCGGTGGTCGTGGTGGTCTTGCCCACGCCGCCCTTGAGGCTGATGACCGCGATCCGGTAGCAGGACAGCACCGGCGTGCGGATCAGCTCCAGCCTGCGCTGCCGCTCGGCCTCCTCCTTCTTGCCACCGATCTTGAACCGGCCGCCGGCCGCCGTGGGCCGCGTGCTCTTCGCCTTCTGCTTCTTGTTGTTGAGCAGCCGGTCCGAGGACAGCTCCACCGCGGCGGTGTAACCGAGCGGCGCGGCACCGGGGTTGGTCATCTGCCGCTGGTCGTGCTGGATGGGCTGCGGCCACGCGGCCCCGGACCGCGGATCGACCGGCGCCTGCGGGGCCTGGGGTGCCTGTGGCATCTGCGGGGCCTGCTGGGCCTGAGGCGTCTGCGGGGCCTGCTGACCCTCGGCCGCCGGCGCACCGTCGGGTCCCTGCGGGTTGTGCTGCGGCTGCGGGAAGCCGTAACCGCCGGGCGGGGTGGGCCCGTTGGGGTTGGGCTGCGGGGGCGCGGGCGGGTGCGGGAAGCCGTAACCACCCGGCTGGGGCTGGGCATTGGGGTTGCCGGGCTGTGGGAAGCCGTAACCGCCGGGCGGGGTCGGTCCGTTGGGGTTGGGCTGCTGCGGCGCGGGAGGCTGCGGGAACCCGTAACCACCCGCGGCGGCGGGACCCGCCGGGTTCGGCTGCGGCCCGGGTCCCGCGGCCGGTGCCGTCGGCTGACCGGGCGGCGGCGGTGCCATGGGCACGCCGGGCTGGTTCGGCTGGTTCGGCTGGTTCGGCTGCTGGTTCCAGGCGGCGGGCGCGGGCTGCGGGGCCTGCGGCTGGAACGGCGGCTGCTGTCCGGGCATGCCACCGGGTCCCTGCGCGGCCGCCGGCTGCGGCTGACCGGGCATCGGGCCGGGCTGCTGCGGCGCGGCGGGCTGGCCGGGCCACTGGGCCGCCGGGGCGGGCGCCGCGGGCTGGTAGGAGGGCGGCAGCGGAGGCAGCCCGCTCTGCGGCGCGGGCGGCGGCGCCCAGGCGGGCTGGGCATCCTGGGGCGCGGGCGGTACGGCGGGTGGGGCGTCTTGGGGCGCGGTCGGTACAGCGGGCTGGGCGTCCTGCGGCGTGGGCGGCACGGCGGGTGGGGCGTCCTGAGGCGCGGGCGCTATGGCGTCCTGGGGCGCGCCGGCCTGCGCCGTGCCGTTCGGCTCGCTGCCGTGCGCCTGGGTGCCGTCCTCCGGCGTGCCCGGCTGGGACACGCTGTCCTGGGCCCCGGCCTCCGCGGCAACGGCGTCGGCAGGCTCCGAGGCGGCGGACCCGATGACATCGGACGGGGCGTCGCCGGACTCGGCACCGTCGGACTTGGCGCCGTAGGACCAGGCGTTGCCGGACTCGGTGCCGTCGGCGGAACCCTCGGGGGCGTCGGCCGTCACCCCGGCCTCGCCACCGGCGCCACCCTCGCCGCCGCCCTCTTCGCCGGCCTGCGTCTCGGCCTGCGTCTCGGCCTGGGCCTCGGTCTGGGGCTCGCCCTCGGCCGTGCCCTCAGCCTCGGCTTCGCCCCGGTGCTCGTCCCCATCGGCACCAGAAGCCTCGGCTGCTTCCGCGGCAGCGCCATCGAGCGCGGGCGCGTCCGCCGCGACGACGAAGTCCCTGGACTCCTCGCCGACCGGCTCCCCGGCACCCTCGTCGGAGACAGTCGGCGCGGCCTCCTCGGACACGTCACCTTCGGCACCGGCGGAGCCGACGGCCGGTTGATCGGCCGTGGCCGTACCCGCAGCCGTAGTCGCACCCGTACTCGTGCCCGTAGCCGTGCCCGAAACCTCCGCGGAGCCCTCGTCGCCCGACGTGGCCTGCTGCGCGGCGGCCTCCCGCGCGCGCTCGGCGATCTCGGCCATCTCGCGCTTCAGGGCCACGGCGGAGAACCGCATGGTGGCCCCGCTCTCCAGGTCCCCGTTGCTCGTCTCCGGCTCCGCCGCGAGGGCCGGAGCCGGGGCGACGGGCGCCTCCGGCTGGACCTGCGGGGCAGGCAGCGACTGCTGCGGCTCGAAGCCCTCCGGCAACTGCGGCATCGGCACGGGGTTCCCGGCGGGCGGCGGGGGAGGCACGGGCGCGGCGTAGGGCGCGCCCTGGGCCGGCGGGGGCGGGGGCGCGTACGGGGTCCCCTGCGGAGGTGCGTAAGGAGCGCCCTGCGGGGGTGCGTAGGGAGCGCCCTGCTGGGGTGCCTGGGGGGCGCCTTGCGGCGGCGCGAACGGAGCGCCTTGCGGCGGTGCGTACGGGGTTCCCTGCGACGGCGCGTACGGGGTTCCCTGCGGCGGCGCGTACGGAGTGCCCTGTGGCGGCGCGTACGGAGTGCCCTGTGGCGGAGTGCCGGAGGGGTGGGCGGCGGGCGGCTGCGGAGTCGGCCCGGGCGCCGGCGTGTTCGACGGGAACGGTGGCGGCGGCGTCGGGGAAGCCGCCTGCGCGGCCGCGTCGCCGGAGTTGTTCGCCCCGGTGAAACCGCTCGCGCCGCCCGGTCCCGCTGCCGTACCGGCGGAGCCGGCCGCGCCGGGCGCGTTCTGCGTGTACCAGGCGGGGGGAGCGTAGTCGATGGTGAACTCGCCGGTGGTCTCGAAGGCCTCCGCGTCGGGCTGGTCATCGCCGGGTGTGGCCCAGCCCCCGCGCATCCCGTCCCGATCGCTGCTCACAGTTCCTCCTGGTGTGGTCGAGCACCCTCATGCCGTGCCGGGGCGACCATGTCGTGTCGTTCTGAGTCGTCCGTAGTCGTTCGGGGCAGGCCGATCCGGCGGTTCTCCCCCTGGGACACCGACGACCGGTCGACGGGTCGTGCCATCGCGCCCTCTCCCAGCCTAATCACCACGAGCCGTACCTCGGCAGGCCCGCCCGCCTCTGAGTACGAGCCCGAGCGCCCCGAACCGCCCCACCGGCCTCAGGGCTTGGCGGAGGAATCGGGGAGCAATCGGAAGAGAAGTGACGAACAGGGAACAGGGACACCATGAACAAAACGGGCAGGTAAGGGCAGTTCAGTCCATCCGGCGCGGTGTGCCCAACAATCCGATCTCGGCATCGGTGGGTTGGGTCAGCACATACTGCCGGTCACGATCCGTGCACCACAGGGTGACGCCGTCGGGCAGCGCCGGCAGCGACTCCACCTCGGTCCGCGACAGTCCCATGGTGCGCCCCAGCTCGGCGGCCTCGTCCGGGGAGACCCGCTGGATGCCCGCGAGCCGCGCCTGCCGCAGCAGCCGGGGCGCGACGGGGCTGAGATACGGCAGCAGGGTAAGCACCGACTGCCAGGGCCCGGACACCACACGTCCGCGCGGCGGCCGCATACCGCAGTCCCGGACCACCAGCACGGGCGTACCGGCCGAGGCGCCCTGCGGCGGCACCCGGCCGACGTCGTACACGGACAGACCGTTCTGCCCGCCGCCCATCGCGTGCACCATCTGCATCCACGCCTGCGGCCGGCCCGTCTCCACGGCGACCCGGGCGCCTGTGGCCGCCGAACGCAGCGCCAGCACCTGGGCGGTCCACAGGCCGCCGATCAGCACGACGTCGTACGGCGTCGGCCGGTTGATGCCCAGCACGGCCGGCTGGCCCTCGGAGTCGACGCCGGCCACCACGCCGTCGTCCCCGATGGGCAGGGCGAGCGCCTCCAGTTGCTGCACGGGCAGTCCGTGCCGGCCGTGCCGGGGCCCGATCAGGCCCAGTCCGCGCCGCAGCAGCTCGGCCGCCCGGCGCGGCCCGGACGCCGCCGGGGCATCCGCGCCCGGCGGCGCGGACGTCGTCGGAACCGTCGTCATCGCGCACCTCCGAGGGGCAGCGTGGCCAGCATGCCGGGCAGCTGCTCGCGGTCGAGCCGGGCCAGGCCGGCCCCGGCCTGCCGGGCCGCGCCCTCCAGCGCGCGTCGCGCCGCCACCAGCTCGTCGTCGCTGCGCCCGGTCACCCGCAGATGCGCGGACAGGGACACCTCCTGCCGCTCGCCCTGTGCGAGGGTGAGGCTGAACGTGGTCGCCAGGGCGGGTATCGCCGTGACCCGGGCGACGAAGTGCGGCAGTGACTCGCCCCGGTCGCCGCCCAGTTGGGGCCAGCGCCGGACCCAGTACGTCGTATGCCGCCGGTTGTCGCAGCGCCAGCTGCGGCCGGACTCCTCCGTGCGCCGCTCCCGGGTCTCGCTGCGCCCCGCCTCGGCGGTGACCAGCGGGTTGGCGCAGGCCGAGGTGGCGAGCGCGGCGACCAGCTCCTCCTCGTCGAGCACCCGCGCGCGGAACCCGGCGCCGGTCAGCCGGCTCGCCAGATGGTCCGCGGTCCGCGCGACGCACTTCTGTGCGCCGAGCAGCCCGCCACCGCGCGCGGCCACGGCCTCCGCGCACAGCTCGGGGTCGAGCTTCAGCGCGATCCAGGTGATGCGCACCGCGGGGGCGCCCGTCTGCTCCTGCAGCGGAAGGTAGTTGGCGACGGCGACGGACTGCTGGGGCAGATGCAGCGCGGGCGCGGGCTGGGTGTGCAGCACGATCTGCGCGGACTCCAGCCGGATCCCGTCCACCTCCAGCGCGTCGCGCACCAGCGCGACCGGCAGCGGCTGCCGGCTGCGCTCGGCCCGCAGCGCCGTCGCGTCCGCCTCCACCTGGAGCACGGCCGTGACGAACGTGCCGTCCCCGACGACGCCGACCGGACGCCGGTCACGCGGGCCGTACGAGTACGTCCGCAGGGCGGGCTCACACTCCACGGCGGGGACCAGCCCCGGTTCCGTACCCGGTGGTATGGGGGTGCTCGCGGCCCGCTTCTGGCGCGCCCGCAACTCCCGTGCGGTGGCGAGCCACTCGGGCAGGGACCGGCCCCGCCGTCGTACGAAGGCCAGCAGGACCAGCGCCACGGCCACGACCGCGGCGGGCACCAGCGCCGCCATCCCGATGGCGAGGCCGACGACCAGCGCGGCCGCCGCCAGCTCCACCAGCATGAGTCGTTGCAAACGGAACGAACCGGCACGGCCCGGCCGGGGCCTGAGGCCGAGCGTGACCGGCTGCTGTACGGCACCGCGCTGGGCGGAGGATCCGCGTGGCGGCGCCGCGGACCCGGCCGCGCGACCTCGCGCCGCCGACCGGCCGCGCGCCCGCGTCCGCGTTCCGGAAGCCATCACGTCATCCCCCCGATTTGCTCACGACTCGCTGGAATCAGGCCACTGAACAAGGCCCTTGAGGGCCCAGGTACCCTACCCGCTCCACGAGACCCGCTCCGTACCAGGCATAGTAGGGGCCGGGTCCGACAACGGAGGGCGGGGGAGCGTAGTCCCCAGGCGCGCTCCGCGTGAGACACGGGGAGAAACAGGCACAGATGGCATCTCGGCGGGACCAACTCAACGCCTACACCTTCGCGAAGCGCCGCATGCTCGCGTCGTTCGTGCAGTCGTCACCGGATGCCTCCGACGAAGGGGCGCCCCGGCCGCTGCGTGCCATCCTGCCGGGCGCCGTCGTCGGCGCGGTCGTCCTCGCCGCCTTCGGTGCCTGGGGCATGTTCAAGCCGACGGCCCCGCAGGGCTGGGACAAACCCGGGCAGGAGGTGATCATCGCCAGCAAGTCCACCACCCGGTACGTGGTGCTGAAGACCAAGGGCAAGGTCCAGCTCCACCCCGTCCTGAACATGGCCTCCGCCAAGCTCGTCCTCGACACCCAGAGCGATGTCAACGTCGTCACCGTCGACGAGTCGATCCTCGACAACGGCAAGATCCCGCACGGCGTCACCATCGGCATCCCGTACGCCCCCGATCGCCTGCCGTCCTCCTCGGAGGCCGGCGCGGACAAGACCTGGGCCGTGTGCGAACGCCCGAGCGGCAGCGGCAGCTCCATCCAGAAGGCCGCGTTCGTCCTGGCCAAGCGCGACCAGAAGAAGACCGAGGGGCCGGAGAAGGTGCGCGGCGGTGAACTCCTCTACGTCACCACGCCGACGGACAAGAAGCAGTACGTGGTCGACGCGCACGGCACGGCGTACCCGGTGGACGCGTCCAACTCCCTCCTGCTGGAGACCCTCGTGGGCGCGGACCGCAAGCCGCAGCAGGTGACCAAGGAGTGGATCGACACCCTGCACCAGGGCGACCCGATCAGCTTCCCGACGATCAGCAACCCGGGCACGGCCGCGAACGCACCCGGCCAGCTGGGCGACGCCAACCGGGTCGGCATGGTCCTCAGGGCGCCGGTCAACGGCCAGGAGCAGTACTTCGTGGTGCTGCCCGGCCGGGCCGCGCCCATCTCCGACTTCGTCGCCCAGCTGCTGCTGGCCAGCAGGGACCTGGTCAAGCTCGGCCAGGCCGGGCACCCCCGCGAGGTCAGCGCCGGCGCCATCAGCCGGGGCAAGCCGTTCGCCGACGGGTACAACTGGCCGACGCAGAGGCCCACCGCGGTCAACGACGCCTCCACCGCCGACGGCAGCCGCAACACGATCTGCAACGTCCTCGGCCATGTCGACCCCGACAGCGGCCAGACCACCCTGACCACCTGGGCGGGCCAGGACTTCCCCGCGGTTCTGGCCACCGGCTCCTCCAGCGCCTACGTCACCGCGGGCTCCGGCCAGCTCTACCGCGAGTTCCAGGGCACCGGGACCAACGTGGGCCCGGTCTTCCTGGTCACCGACACGGGCCTGCGCTACGCCCTGCAGTCCAACGACGACAGTGCCACCGACGACAAGGGCATCGGTATCACGCCCAAGCAGCGCAAGGATCTCCAGCAGGAGGCCAAGCTGGCGCAGACCCGCCTCGGCTACGCCGACCTGAATCCGACCCCCGTCCCCGCCGCCTGGTCGCAGTTCCTGCCGACGGGCCCGCGCCTGTCGACGGCCGCCGCGCGCCAGCCGCAGGGTTCGTGAGGGGTACGCCGATGCGGTCCACACTGCGCACCCGTACGACCATGGCGGCGACGCTGGTCATCACCGCCACGCTGCTGACCGCCCCCGTGGCCGCGGCCGACACCGGGTCCGACCAGTGCACGTTCTCCAGGACGAACCACAAGTACGCCGGCACCCCTTGGGCCCTGCAGCGCGTCAACCTCGACGAACTGTGGAGCCAGTCGAAGGGCAGGGGTGCGCGGGTGGCCGTGATCGACACGGGCGTGGACACGGCCAACCCGCAGCTGGCGAACGCGGTGGACGCGTCCCTGGGCGCGAACTACCTTCCCACGAAGGACAGCAAGGGCCAGAAGATCGACATCGGCAAGAACGACGGCACCACCGACACGGTCGGCCACGGCACGCGCGTGGCCGGCATCATCGCCGCCCGCCCCATGAAGGGCACCGGCTTCGTCGGCCTCGCCCCCGAGGCCACGATCATCCCGATCAAGCAGAACGACGCCGAGGGCCACGGCACCTCCGACACCCTGGCCCAGGCGATCCAGCACGCGATCGACGTCAAGGCCCAGGTCATCAACATCTCCCAGGACACGACGAACGCCGTGGCACCGGGAGACAAGCTGCAGAACGCGATCGGCGAGGCCCTGAACCGGGGGATCGTCGTGGTCGCGTCGGCGGGCAACGACGGCCTGGACGGCAACGACAAGCGGACCTACCCTGCCTCCTACGCCGGCGTCCTCGCGGTCGCCGCCTCCGACCGCAACAACGAACGCGCGGTCTTCTCCCAGTCCGGGAGCTGGGTCGGAGTCGCCGCCCCGGGCGTCGACATGGTCTCGACGGTGCCCAAGGGCGGCCACTGCTCCGACAGCGGCACCAGCTTCTCCGCGCCCTACGTCGCCGGCGTGGCCGCGCTGATCAAGGCCAAGCACCCCCGCTGGACGGCCCAGGAGGTCGTGGCCCAGATCGAGCAGACGGCAGAGCGGTCGATCAACGGCCATGACCGCCTGGTGGGTTGGGGCGTGGTCGACCCGGTCCGCGCCCTCACGGAGGACGACCACCCGGTCGAAACCCCCCACCCCGACGCGGGCCTGACCCATGCGGAGGCCCCGACCCCCGCCAGGCTCACCCTCGGCGAAACCCCCCAGGAACGCACGGCCCGCATCGCCACCTACGTGGCCGTCGGCGCCGCCGTACTGGTGGCAGGCCTCGGCGGAACCGCGGTAGCCCTCCGCGACGCCCGCCGCAGACGCCGAACGCTGCAGGGCCGGGCGTGAGGGGAGGGTTGGTTTTGTGGGTGCAAAGACCCCGCCCCGACGGCGTGCGGAGCCGGGAGTGCTGGACACATGTGAAATTGCTGCGCAGATACGGGGATGGATCTGTCTCTATTGGCCGCCTTGTCGGTCTTGGGCAGCTCCCGAGCCGGTCACTTCGGGACAGCTTTGCAACTGAACCGTCGCAGAGTTCAGTTGGCCGCGAAATGCCCAGTGACTACAGTGGTCAGCGTGGGATCCGGGGGTATGGCTGCCCGCTGCCCGGTCCCTTGAGAGCTGTACGAACGGGGAAACGGGGAAGGGGTCGCGGTGAGTGACGGTGGCGGCTCGGATCTGAGGCGCGGTCTTGAGGCTCTGAAGATCTTTCAGAAGCGCGTGAACAATGCGTTGAGTACTTTTGACGGCTCACCGGGTGCGTCGTCCACCATCGCTCAGCACGCCATCGGCCGGGCGTCGTTCAGTGGCACGGAGATTCAGTTCAATGAGGCGGCTGACCTGCACGGACGGTACCAGCACGTGCATGATCGCCTCATCCACCTGTCGAAGTCGCTTGGCCTGCACATCGAGGCGCTGAATCTCGCGGTACAGGCGGCCGACGTCGGGTACGACAACGTCGAAGAAGAGGTGCGCGAGCGCTTCTGGGCGATTCAGTCAGAACTCGACAAGGAGCACCAGCAGGCGGAGGCGAAGGAGCAGGCTCACAAGTCGAATCCGGCGCCGAAGACCAACAAGTCGACCGAGGGTGATTACTGATGGGCGACGACAACTGGCAGCAACAGCCGCAGTACAAGTCCGGCGTGGAGCAGGCGGGCCAGCAGGACGGTGCGGTCGATGCTGTGGAGTTCATGCTGGGGGGCTTCCCGTTCGGCCCTGCCATGCGTGTCAATGCGTTCGGCTCGACCGACTTCGAGCACCACGATCTCAACGACATGATCGACCTCGTCGAGCAAGCCCAGCCCGAGCACCTGGAGCTGACCAGCAAAGCGCTGTGGGACGCCCACAAGGCCATCTCCGACGCGGCCACGGAACTGAGAGCGCACCTCGCCGCCGTCGACTGGGAGGGAAAGGCCGCCACCGACTTCCATGCCTGGGGCAAGGGCCTGGCCGACTGGAGCGATGAGCTGGCGACGTTCGCCAACCACACGGCCAAGCAGATCTCCGCGGCGGGAATGGGCCTGGCCACCGTGAGCAAGACGATGCCGCGGCAGCGTGACCCCCGGCCCAGGGCCGACCGGAAGTTGCCCACCGAGTTGCCCAAGGCCAAGCAGGTCGACAGCAACCCGGACTACGTGGTCGCCAAGACCGCCGAGAAGAACCGGCAAGAGGCCATCAACCAGATGAACAAGCTGGCCTCTTACTACGCGGTGTCGGCGGGCGCCCTGAAGGGGGAGGAGGGACCGCAGCCGTACAAGGCGATGCCGCCTGTGGGGGTGGTGCCGAGGCCGACAACGTACTGGGGCCGCTCTGGGGACGAAATGAGCCACTACGGTTCGGATCAACGTGTCACTGGGCAGCCCACGGTGCCGGCCCCTCATCAGGTGGCGGTGTCGACTGACCCGCACATGCCTGGGCATGCGGCACCTGTGAAAGAGGTGCACCAGCCGGTCACTGATCCGAACCACCCTGTTGGCACGAAGATCGACACCGTCGGCACCCTGCCTCCGCAGCACACCACCGCACCGCACGGAGGGCCCACGCCCACCCTTCCGACCGCTGGCGGAGGCGGGCAGCCGACACCTCCGGTGGCCACGGGGCCCGTGGTACCTCCAACGCCCCCGCCCGTCGGGCGTTCTCCCGGCTATGGACCGTCAACCAGTCGGCTTCCGATTTCGCCGCAGGGACGCACTGGCCGGACCGGACCTTCGGGCACCGCAAGTGGGCGAGTGCCGGAGGAGCCCGAGGGGCAGGCGGGGCGTACCGCTACCGGCGGCCGTGTGCCGCAGGGGCCGATGGGGCAGGCTGCTCGCGCCATCGGACGTACGCCGACTTCGGCCGGTGAGTCGGCTGTCCGCGGGGCCACTCAACAACCTAGGCGCTCCCCTCTGGGCCGTGCCATCACCGGTGGAACGCCGAGGACGGCCAACACGCCTGGTGGGCGTGTTGGAACCACCGGCCCCATCAGCGCGGCGCGCAACGGCGTCGTGGGCGGCAAGCCCGTCACGGGCCGTACGCCGGGATCGGAGTCCAACCCCCGTGTCCCGCGCGGTAGGGTCATCGGCGCCCAGGAGCCGGTCTCCTCGCCGCAGCCGAAGGGCGCTCTCGGGCAGCGGGGAGTTGTCGGTGCGCCCACGGCGAAGGCGGATCCCGACACGGGCCAGTCGGTGTTGCGTTCGGCAAGTAATCCCGAGGGTGCGATTGGCGCGCCCCGGAACACTGGCGGCTCGACACTCAAGAACTCCGAGAGCGGCGTCGGTAGGACCGGGCTGGGCCGGGGTGCGGTGGGCGAACGACAAGGCCAGGACGGTCGCACGGGGCGCCCCGGGAGGTCCGCCGAGAAGGAACAGCACCGCTCGTCGCGGAAGCAGCGGCGTGACGAGTCACAGAAGAGCGACTGAACAAGCGAGGACTTACGCGGGCATGAAGCCAGGGACCAGCCGACGCGGCACAACAGATTCGCGCCTGATGGGGCGCGGCGGTAGACGCCTGTCCATCGTGTGCTCCGCGCTGGGCGCGTTGACCGTCGTCTCCACGTCCCTGGCTCCCGGTGCCGCGGCCGTGGACATTCGGTCGAAGCAGTGGTACCTGGGCGCCATGCAGGCCGACGACATGTGGAAGACGAGCACCGGTAAGGGGGTGAAGGTCGCTGTCATCGATACAGGGGTCAATCCGAACACACCCTCGCTGAAAGGGCAGGTGCTCGTCGATGAGGTGCAGAACTCCGTCTCGTACCACGTAACCCAGGACTACGACGGTCATGGCACATCCATGGCTGAAATGATCGCCGGAACGGGTGCGGGCAACGGCATAAAGGGCTTGGCCTTTGGAGCAAAGATCATCCCCTATCGCATCGGGCTCAACCAGTTGAAGGACGAACAGGAGAAGAAAAAGACTCCCACGTCAGCCGAAGCGATCAGGGCCGCCGCGGATAGCGACGCCAAGATCATCAACATGTCCTTCGGTGGCGCGTATATTGATCCAGATGCGGAAGTGGCCATCAAATACGCCGCCTCCAAAGGGAAACTCCTCTTCGCCGCCGTCGGTAACTCGGGGCTGAAGAAGAACGAGATCGAGTATCCGGCCTTCTACCCGTACGTCAACGGTGTCTCTGCTGCGGACCAGTCCGGCAAGGTTGCCAAGTTTTCAGAGAACGGCGAGTACGTCGACTTCTCGGCACCCGGGGTCGATGTACCCGGATGGTGCGACAACACGTTCAAGGAGTACTGCAACGGCAGGGGCACCAGCGCCGCCTCCGCCATCGCCTCCGCCTCCGCCGCTCTCGTCTGGTCCGCACACCCCGACTGGACCGCCAACCAGGTGCTCCGAGTGCTGATCGATACGGCCGGGCGCAAGTGGCCGAAGGGTGAGCGGAGCCTTTATCTCGGCTTCGGCGTCATGCGTCCCCGTAAGGTTCTCGACAATCCGAGCATCAATCCCGGCCCGGCCAACGTGGACCCCCTCGCCGCGGAGAACTCCGTAGGCGACGATGACACTTCGGCCACCCCCACCCCCTCGGCTTCTTCCGGCCAGCCCGCAAAGGACGCCGGTTCCACCAGCGGCCCCACCTCCGCCGCCGCGAAGGACTCCGGCTCCGGGAGTGACACGACAACCTGGGTGATCATCGGCGCCGTAGCGGCCGTACTGGTCATCGGAGGTGCCGGTTTCGGCGTGCTGAGGGCGCGTCGCAAGGCCTGAGAGACCACCCGCAGGGCTGCTCGTTCGCCGAATGGGCAGAGGTCAGCTTGTCGACGGCGTCCGTGACGGAAGTCGGCGCCCGGCAAGGCCAGTTCACGCAGAAAGGTATGGAAATGGCGACAGGCACGCAGAAGATCACCAAGAAGAGTATTGCCGGTCTCGAACAGGAGCTGCTGCACCGCTTCGACGAGACCAAGGACCAGCTCAAGTACCTCCAGCACATGCTCGACACGCTTGAGGGCCACTGGAAGGGCATCGGCGCCGGCGCGTTCAACGCCAAGCAGACCGAGATCAACGAGCGCATGGTGCACATGGGCAACATCCTGGTGAAGTTCATCGACGCCATGAACACCACCATGAAGATCAACGACAGCACCGAGGACCAGGTCCGTGCCAGCGTCCAGCAGATCGACGTGGACTACGGCGGCTCGCACTCGGCGCTGAAGGGTTACTGATCCAGGCCGGCACCACCACTTCTCATTCTCAGCAACGGAGGAATCATGGGCGTCAACCACGACGGCGTGACGGAAGTTCACTACGACCGTCTTGACGAGATGGCAACTCAGATCGGCCATCAGGCCGAAAAGGTCGAGGCCAGCCTCGAAGCCATCAAGCACAAGATCCAGCAGGTCTCCAGCATGTGGGAGGGCGAGGCCCACCACGCGTACATCACGGAGCAGACCAAGTGGGACAAGGAGGCCCGGGGCATCCACGAGGCGCTCCGCGCCATCGGCCACGCCATTCACGCCGCCGGCGGTGACTACATGGGCGGCGACAAGAAGGCCGCCAGCTACTTCCTGTAAGTGGCGGAGACCATCGGCACGTCGCGACAGCGGGGTGGGCGCGCACGGAGGGCGCCCACCCCCAGTCGTGTCCGGGACCGACCCGGCAACAGCGGAAGAACGCAGGACAGGGAATGCACGCCACAGGTGACGCCACGGGAGTGGCCGCCGGGGAAGAACCGGCCATAGCCGCGAAGGTACGGCGGAGAGTCGGCCCGTACACCCTCATCACCGCGCTGGACGATCCGCACACCAAGCTCCCCGTCCCCGAGCGGCGCTACATCGCCCGGAGCATCGACGGTCAGTACACCGTGCTCCTCTCCCTCCCGCAGCCGGGAGGTGACGCCCAGCGGTTCCTCGCGGAAGCTGACGGCTCCCGTTACCTGCTCGGGCCCTGTGCCGCCCCGGCCACGGCCCTTGCCGGTCCGGGCGAGCCCGCCTGGTACTCCCGGCCCTACCAGCCCGTTCTGCCCTTGCCGACCGCCCTCGCCGTACACGGCGGACCACTGCCCGAGCGGACGGTACGGGCGCTGGGCGTGGCCCTCGCCGAGACACTGGCCGTCGTGCACGGACAGGGGCTGACGTTCGCGGGTGTGTCACCGGCGGCCGTGCTCCTCGCCGCCGACGGGCCCCGTCTCTCCTGCTTCGGCGCGGTGCGTGCGGCCGCACCGGACGGTTCGTCCCGCTCCGGGCTCCCGGGGCTGGAGGCGGGCAGTCTGCCCCCGGAACAGGCATCCGGTGGACTCCCACGTCCCCTCGGGGACGTCTACGCCCTCGCGGCGACGCTCGCCTATGCCGCCACCGGCCATACGATGCCCGAACGGGACGAACTTCCCGCCGCCCTCCGTACGGTCGTCGCCCGCTGTCTGTCGCGCGACCCGAGCACCCGCCCGCAACTGGCCGAGCTGATCAACGCGTTGTCCGCCAACGCCAACGCCAACGCCAACGCCAACGCTGGCACGGACAGCGGCATCGGAGACCGCTCCGCCGCCCTCCTCACCCCCGGCTGGCTCCCCGGTCGCGTCATCGCCGCCCTCGCCCATCAGTCGGCCGCCGTCCTCACCGCGGACATCCCCGTCGAGGCGGCGCCCGCACAGCGCACCAGCCCTCTCCCTCTCACTCACCCGAACTGACGACGGCCATGCCCTCCCCTCTCACTCACGACGACCCCCAAGCGCTCGGCCCGTACCGCCCGATCGCCCGCCTCGGCAGCGGTGGCATGGGCACCGTGTATCTCGGGCGCACGCCAGGCGGCCGTACCGTCGCCCTGAAGACGATGCACGCCCGCATCGCCACCGACCCCGCCTTCCGTACCCGGTTCCGGCTGGAGACCGACGCGGCGCGCGTCGTGGGGGAGCGGTTCGGCGCCGGGGTGGTGGACGCGGATCCGCGGGCCGAGACGCCGTGGTTCGCGACCGAGTATGTGCTCGGGCCGCCCCTCGACGAGGCCGTGCAGCTGTGCGGTCCCCTGAGCGAAGCGTCCGTACGGGCGCTGGGGGCGGCGCTGTGCGGGGCGCTCGGGCAGCTGCACGCGTCCGACGTCGTCCACCGCGACCTCAAGCCGTCCAACATCCTGATCACCGCGTACGGGCCGAAGGTCATCGACTTCGGTATCGCGCGGGCGGCCGGGGACGACCATCTCACCCGGGTCGGGGTCGCCGTCGGCACCCCCGCCTTCATGTCCCCGGAGCAGGCGAGCGGGCAGGAGCACACGGCTGCGGGCGATGTGTTCGCGCTCGCCGGACTGCTCGTCTTCGCCGCCACCGGGCGCCCGCCCTTCGGGCACGGTCAGGCGGCGGATCTGCTGTACCGGGTGCAGTACACCGAGGCCGACCTGAGCGGCGTACCGGGCAGCCTGGTGCCGGTGCTCGCGCAGTGCCTGGACAAGAACCCGTTCCGGCGGCCGACCACTGGGTGGCTCGCCTCTCAACTGCATGACGGCGCAGGCGAGTTCGCCGACCATCTGCCGGACGCTCTGCTGGCCGACATCGGGCGGCGGGCCACCGAGGTCTGGCAGGTCACGCCGCAGCGGCTGCCGGCCCCCGTCGACGAGCCGGCTCCCGCCCCGACGACCGCGCCCGTACGGTGGTCCCGTCGCCGTCTGCTGCTCACCGGCGGCTGTGCCGCGCTGGGCGTCGCGGCCGCGGGGGCGGCGGGGGCATGGGCCTGGAGCGAGCGGGCCGCCGGCCCGAGGACACCACCCGCGCCCGGACCCAGCAACAGCCAGTTGCCGAAGAAGCAGCTGGACTCCCTCTGGCAGATTCAGATCGAGGACACATACAACGGGGGCTTCGCAGAGGGACCGCTGGATTCCTTTCCGGTGCCGTTGCACGCCGTTGACGACCTGGTCGTGGCGATGTCCGGAAACTACCTGGAGGGTGTCGTCGCCCGAAGCGGGAAGGCCCTCTGGAAGTCGGTCAACGCGCCTGTGCCGTGGCAGGTCGCCTCCGACGCCCATCGCGTCTTCGTGGTGACGGACGTGAACGACCACTACACCGGATCCGATTCCTCCCACGCGCGTCCGCTGGCCCTGGCCTTGCTCGACCTCCGCACCGGCCAGGCCGCGGCGCCCTTCGCACAGTTCACCGACCTCAACGGGCTCATCCTGAACCAGGCGCTGTGCACCGCGGACGGGGTGGCCTACGCGATGGCCGGGCACGGCAAGTTCGCCTTCAGCTTCCTCGCCTCCCAGTCCTGGTATGTGTTCGCGGTCGACATCAGCACCGGCAAGCGACTGTGGAAGGCACCGCTGCCCCGCCGGAACCAGGCGACCCCGCACCCCTTCTTCCTCGGCGCCCAAGTCGTGGGAAACCGTCTCGTGGCGCTCCAGGAGGCGAACGACGGCAGCGTGCATGCCATCGCACGCGACACGGGCACGGGAACCGTCCGGTGGGACCGCAAGCTGGACGGCGTCGTTCCGGACCGGGTACGGGAGTCCCTCGTCACCGATGCGCAGCAGCTGTACGTGGGCGCCGGCCGGCTGAGGGCGCTGCGGCTCGGCGACGGGAGCGTGGCCTGGGACTCCGCGTCCCAGCGGCCGGGTCGCACCTACGGCCTTCCGGCGATCAAGGACGGCACCTTGTACGCCGTCGAGAAGGGGCTCGGGCTCGTCGCCTTCGACGCGGCGAGCGGGCGCGTCAAGTGGCAGGAGAAGGGCGGGCAGGGGACCGACGCGGACCTGGGTGCGGCGCCTGTCGTCGGCTCGGACTACGCGTACACCAAGCGAGGATCGCGGCTGTGGGCGATCGATCTCTCCTCCCACCAGCCGGCCCACTCCTACCGGACCACCGGTGACCGTTTCGTGATCCATGAGAAGGCGGGCGAGGTCATCGCGCTGGGCGGCCACTTCCTCGCGGCTTTCCCCTTGCGGTGAACCGTCCGGTGCAGAGAACAGAAAGCGACAAGCGATGAGACCCCTGGGGACCGGTGACCCGATCCGGCTCGGCCCGTACCGGCTGCTCGCAGTGCTGGGCGAGGGCGGCATGGGCAAGGTGTACGTGGGGCAGGACCACGCGGGCACCGTCGCCGCCGTGAAGGTGCTCAGGCCCGAGCTGGCCCATGACACGGGCCTGGCCCAGCGGTTCGTGCGCGAGGCGCTGGCGGCCGCGGCCGTGCGCAGCCCGGGGGTGGCCGCGGTGCTGGGCGCACAGACCGAGGGCGGACGGCCCTGGATCGCCACCGAGTTCCTGGCCGGGCCCACCCTGGACCAGATCGTGGACCGGCTCGGCGCGCTGGACGACGCGAGACTGCGCGCTCTGGCCGCCTCTGTCGCCCGTACCCTGCGCGACATCCACGCGGCCGGGTTCGTCCATCGCGACCTCAAGCCGCCGAACATCGTGCTCACCTCGAACGGCCCGCGGGTCATCGACTTCGGTATCGCACGCCCCGAGCACGGCCTGACGCTCACCACCACCGGGCAGATCCCGGTCACCCCGGGGTACGGCGCCCCCGAGCAGGCGCTCGGCCGTCGGGCCACCCCGGCCGCCGACGTCTTCTCCCTCGGCGCCGTCCTCGTGTACGCGGCCACCGGGCACCGGGCGTTCGACGGCACCCATGTCGCCGCGGTCCAGTACGAGGTCGTCCACGGCGAACCGCGCTGGCACGGTCTCCCGCCCGAACTGCACGCCCTGATCGCCCCGTGCCTGGCGAAGGAGGCGGCGGGGCGGCCCACCCCCGAGCAGATCGCCGGGGCCTTCGCCGTGCCCGGGAAGCCCGACACGGTGTGGAAGCGCGGGCCCGTGGCTGATGCGATCAGGGAGCGGGAGCGTGAGATACGGGAACTGACCGCACCGCTGCTGACGACCCGGACCGCGGTGGCGCCGAGCCGGCGAGGACTGCTCACCGGGGTCGCGGCCGGGGGCGCGCTGCTCGCGGCGACCGGCGGCACGGGATGGTGGCTGCTGCGCGACGGCGGCTCGCGCCGAAAGGACCTGTTCACCCTTCCGCCCGCGGTGAAGACACCGACGGCGCGCGTCCTGTCCGCCGACGACGGCGACTTCGTCGTCGGTGACCAGGTGAAACCGCTCTGGAAGCACGATGCGGTGGTGGGATCGCATTCACCGGCTCCGCTGCCGGTCCGGGACGTGATCATCGCCGGTGCCGAGTCCGGCGGTATAGCGGCGTTCAATGTCGTCGACGGCAAACGGCGCTGGCAGGCCCTTGACGCGGAGGGGACGAGTGGCTATCTGTCGCTCTCCGACCGTCTGCTCGTGACCGCCGACAAAGAAGGCACGCTGCGTACCTTCGTCCCGGCCACGGGCGAGCCCAAGTGGACGGCCGAGGCGGACGCCGAGACGCTGCTCGCCTTCGACGAGGAGGCGGTGTACGTCGCGACGAAGGACCACCGGTTGCGCTCGGTGGGCCGTTCCGATGCGAGGGTCCGCTGGACGGCGTCGGTGCCGGAGCGGTTCAGGACCGGCCTCCACCCCCAAGGCGCGGTCGACAGCGGAACACTGGTCGTCTCGACCACCAGCGGACACGCGCTGGCGGTCAGCACGAGGACCGGCCGCACTCTGTGGACGGTGTGCGACCAGGCGAAGAAGACGCAGCTCGTTCCGGTGGCCGGGAGCGGTGTGGTCTACCTCAACGGCAGGACGCTGACCGGCCGGAGAACCTCGGACGGCAAGGAGGTCTGGCGGGGGACGAACGAATCCGGGACCTCGTCGGAATGGGGTCCCGCGAGCCTCTTCGCCGACCATGTGTATGCGACCGTCGGCGGCTTCACCGAGGGGATCGGCCTCCGCAAGGGCCTGAAGAACTGGTACGCGCCGGGCGGTACCGAGGGGAGTCCGGTGCTGTTCCAGGGCAGCGGCGTCTGGGTGCTCGAGGACCTGAACGACGGCCTCTCGGTACACACCCTGAGCGTCAAGGGCGGCTCCGAGAACTGGTACTACGACCCTCGCTGGATCTCCGATCTCAAGCTCGCGGTCGGCGGAAACCGAGCCTTCGTCACGGGCGCCAACGGCCTGATCGCGTTGCCCGTCTTCTGACTGCCGTCACACACACCGAATCCGGCGGTCCGCGCGACCGCCGGATTCGGCAACACCCGTACGGACCTCAGTACTCGACGTCCACCAACCCCGTCTGTACCAACGGCCGCCCCCTCTTCCGCGACACGAAGACACCCCGTCCCGCCGGCATCGGCCGGGGTCGGACGCCGTTCAGGATGTCGCCCTCGGACGGGTCGCCGGCCAGGACGATTCCCTGGGCGCCGAGTTCCTTCATGCGCTGCATGAACGGCTCGTAGGCGGCGCGGCCCGCGCCCGCGGAGGAGCGGGCGATGATGAAGCGGACGCCGACGTCGCGGGCGAAGGGCAGCATCTCCGTCAGGCCGCTGAGCGGGTTGCCGCTGGAGGTGGAGACGAGGTCGTAGTCGTCGATGACCACGAACACCTGCGGCCCGCGCCACCAGCTGCGGTCCCGCAGCTGCTGCGGGGTGACGTCGGCCGTCGGCGTGCGGCGCTGCATGAGGTCGGCCAGGGCCACCATGTGGTGATCCATCTGGCTGGACATCGGGATGTACTCCGCCAGGTGCGTGGCGGGAGTGACGTCCAGCAGGGAGCGGCGGTTGTCGACGACGAAGAACTTCGCCTCGTCGCCGCCGTACCGCAGCGACAGCTGCTTGAGCAGCAGCCGCAGCAGGTTGGACTTGCCGGACTCGCTCTCGCCGAAGACGAGGAAGAACGGGTCCTGGTCGAAGTCCAGGAACACCGGCTCCAGGTTGTCCTCGTCCAGCGCGAAGGCGACGCCCCGCTGCGGGAAGCGGTCGCCCGGCGGCAGTTCGACCGCCTCCAGCTGGCGCGGCAGCAGCCGTACCTTGGGCGCGCCCGGCGCCTGCCAGTGGCGGCCGACCTCGGTGGTCAGCGCGGCCGTGGCCTCGGCGAGGTCGGTGTCGGAGGTGAGGCCGTCGATGCGTGGGACCGCCGCCATGAAGTGGAGCTTCTGGGGCGACAGGCCTCGGCCGGGGACGCCGGCCGGGACGTTCACCGCGATCTTGCGGTCGATCTCCGAGTCCATGACGTCACCCAGGCGCAGCTCCAGGCGGTTCATCAGGTGGTCCTTGAGGTTCGACCGGACCTCCATCGAGCGGGACGCCGTGATGATCACGTGGATGCCGTAGCCGAGGCCGCGCGCGGCGAGGTCCAGGACCACAGGTTCCAGGGCCTCGTAGTCCGTGCGGAAGTTGCCCCAGCCGTCGATGACCAGGAAGACGTCGCCCCAGGGCTGGTCCGTCACGGAGATGTCGCCGCGGGCCCGGCGAGAGCGGTAGTCGGCGATGGACGCGATGCCGGACGAGCGGAAGTACTCCTCGCGCTGGGCCAGGACGCCGTACACCTCGGCGACCGTACGCCGGACGCGTTCCGGGTCGAGGCGGGAGGCGATGCCGCCCACGTGCGGCAGGCCGTCCACCGCGACCATGCCGCCGCCACCGAAGTCCAGGCCGTAGAACTGCACCTCGTACGGCGTGTGCGTCAGGGCGAAGGAACAGATCAACGACCTCAGCAGCGTCGACTTGCCGGACTGCGGGCCGCCGATGATCTGCATATGGCCGGCCGCGCCCGAGAAGTCGGCCATCAGGCGGTCGCGGCGCTGCTCGTAGGGCTTGTCGACGAGGCCGACCGGGACGGTCAGGCGGCCGGCGCCCTCGTAGTTCGGCTGGGTCAGGCCGCGGCCCTCCACCGCCGTGAGGCCGGGCAGCAGCGCGTCCAGCGCGGGCGGGCTCTCCAGCGGCGGCAGCCACACCTGGTGCGCGGCCGGGCCCTGGGCCTCCAGCCGGCGCACGATCACATCGAGGACGGTGTCGGCCAGTGCCTCGTCGACCTGCGGCTCGGCCGCCGTACGCTGCTGCGGAACGGGCGTGTACCGCACCGGCACCTCGGTGGCCGTGAACAGCACCGGGCGCCGGTCCACCGGCAGCGGTCCGCCGCCGAGCGCCGCGCTCTGCGGGCCCGAGCGGTACACGCCGGAGACGTACGCCGCCTTGAAGCGGACCATTTCGTCCGTGCCGAACTTCAGGAAGCCCGAGCCGGGGACGTTCGGGAGTTCGTAGGCGTCGGGCACGCCGAGCGCGGCGCGGGACTCGGCGGCGGAGAACGTACGCAGACCGATGCGGTACGACAGATACGTCTCCAGGCCGCGCAGCCGGCCCTCCTCCAGGCGCTGCGAGGCCAGCAGCAGATGCACACCCAGCGAACGGCCGATACGGCCGATCTGCACGAACATCTCGATGAAGTCGGGCTTCGCGGTCAGCAGCTCGCTGAACTCGTCGATCACCAGGACCAGAGAGGGAATGGGCTGCAGGGGCGCACCCGCCGCGCGGGCCTTCTCGTAGTCGTGGATGTTCGCGTAGTTGCCCGCGTCGCGCAGCAGCTCCTGGCGGCGGTTCAGCTCACCGCGGATCGAGTCGCCCATGCGGTCGACCAGGGTGAGGTCGTCGGCCAGGTTGGTGATGACCGCCGCCACGTGCGGCATCTGCGCCATGCCGGCGAAGGTGGCACCGCCCTTGAAGTCCGCGAGAACGAAGTTCAGGGTCTCGGAGGAGTGGGTGACCGCGAGACCCAGCACCAGGGTGCGCAGCAGCTCCGACTTCCCGGAACCGGTCGCGCCGACGCACAGGCCGTGCGGGCCCATGCCCTCCTGGGCGGCCTCCTTGAGGTCCAGCATGACCGGGCGGCCGTCCTCGCCGAGGCCGATGGGCACACGCAGCCGCTCCGCCAGCGCACGCGGGCGCCAGGTCCGCTTGGTGTCGACGGACGCCGCGTCACCGAGGCCGAGGAGGTCGGTGAACTCCAGGTTGGCGAGCAGCGGTTGGTCGTCGTCGCCGCCGGATGCCATGCGCAGCGGCGCCAGCTGCCGGGCCAGTGCCTCGGCGGACTCGTAGGAGAGCGCGTCCGGGGTGCCCTCGTAGATCTCGCCGTGTCCGGACTCCAGGCGCAGCATGCCCGGCTGTACGACGACGGACAGGTCGCGGGCCGCCGTCGTCACTTCGCCGGGTACGACCTCGACGACCGTGACCCCCTGCAGGCCCTCGGAGCCCGCCAGCACGGAGTCCGGCAGCAGCGAGACGTCGTCCAGGACGAGCACGATGTGCGGCTCGTCCAGCAGCGGGGACGCGGCGGGGTGGAACCGGGGGCGGCCGGTCAGCCGGGTGGACAGCAGGTCCTCCAGCTCGCGCGGGTCGATGCCGATCAGCCTGCGGGAGCCCGCGCCGTCCACCGCACCGGATGCCTGCACATGCGGCAGCCACTTCGCCCAGTCCCAGTGCGGCAGCGCCTCGCGGCCCGCGGCCACCGCGATGACCAGGTCCTCGGGGGAGTGCAGCGAGGCCAGCGAACCGACCAGGGCGCGGGCACTGGACCGCACGGACTGCGGCTCGCCGCTGACCGTGACATGGGAGAAGGCGCGCAGGGACACCGCCATCGGCAGGTCGCCGACGCTGTTGTGGGTGGCGAGGAAGCGCTGCATCGCGCCCGCGGTCAGCGGCTCCAGCTGCTCGACGGGCCCCGTCTCCGGGGGGATGAGCGGGGTCGCCAGCGGCTGCGGGCCCAGGCCGATGCGCACATGTGCGAAGTCCTCGTCGCCCGGCCGCCGCTCCCACACCCGGCTGCCCTCGGCGACCAGTGCCCACAGCTGCTCGGGTGCGGGATGCAGGTAGTACTGCGCGTCGCGCTGCGTCTTCGCCGTCTCGACGGCTGACTTGCGGGTCTGCGACAGATAGCTGAGGTAGTCGCGGCGCATGTCGGCCAGCTGACCCTGGGAGCCACGGCGGAAGCGGACCACCATCGCGATGGACATCCCCACCGTCGAGGCGATCATGATCATGCCCATGATCTTCATGAACGGCTGACCGTTCGTGAAGAAGAACACCACCGAGCCGCCCATGCCCAGCGTGGGCAGGAGCTGCATCAGCACGCTCTCCTGATGTCCCCGCGGCAATTCGGGCGGTGGCTGGACAACGACCTCGTCCGTGGGCACTTCGGACGGCAGCGCCCTAGCGGGGCGCTTGACGACAATCTGGCTCACTGCTCACCAATTCCCTTGCCCGACCCAGGCTTTCCGCCCGCCGCCCCGTGTCCGGCGAGCGCAGGCCGCCGCGCGATCCTACTGAGTTCACCGCATACGGGTGAGCGGTAGGGTGCCGGATGTTCGCGTGAGCACACGCCGAACAGGCGGGACATACCGGGCCAACCTCTTCGATGTCGAGGCGGGAAGGGCCCGGAATCCTGCCGTACGGCACCCGTGCCGCCACGCACATGACCCACCGCCACGAGACTTTCACGAAGCAGACGCACCACCACCACTGAGGGGGAGCAGCAGGTGAGCATGACGGCCGCCGCCACCGGCGGACCCGGGACGGGAGCCCCCGCCGGGTCCGGCACCGGACTCGGCTTCTGCCGGGTCACCATCGTCGCGCCCGACAGCCGTATCGACGTGGCACTGCCCGACGACGTCCCGGTCGCCGACCTCTATCCGGAGATCCTCCGGCTGTCCCAGCAGAGCCCCGAGGCGGGCGCCCCGGTCGGCTACCACCTCGTCCGCACCGACGGCACCGTGCTGGACAGCGCCCGTTCCTTCGCCGCCCAGCGTATTCTCGACGGCGAACTGCTCACCCTGCGCCCGTTCGCGGACTCCCTGCCGCCGGCCGTCTTCGACGACGTGTCCGAGGCCGTCGCCTCCGCCGTCACCAGGCAGCACAAGCTGTGGAGCGGCGATCTCACCCGGGCCGCGGGCCGCGTGGGCGGCGGGGTGCTGCCCGCCTTGCTCGCGTTCGTCGCCTGGACCGCCGACCCGCGCCACGACATGCACGGCCTGGCCGGCATCCTCGCCGCCGTCGCCGGCCTCCTCCTGGTCGTGCTCTCTGCGGTCCGCGCCCGCGTCTACGACGACCGCGGCTCGGCCGTCGCCCTCGGCCTCGGCGCACTGCCCAACATCGGCGTCGCGGGCAGCGGACTGCTGGCGCTCACCCATGGGGAGGGCATCGGCAGACTCCAGTTCCTGCTGGCGTGCGCCGCCGTCCTCGTCGCCGCCCTGATCCTCGCCCTGTGCTCCCCGCACGGCGACGGGCCGTTCGTGGCCTTCGCGTTCGCCTCGGCGATCGCTCTGGTCGTCGTCTTCGTCTCGACCCTCACCCACTGGTCGCCGACCGAGACGGCCGCCGTGTGCGCGCCCGTCGCCGTGTGCGCGCTCGCCTTCCTGCCCGGCATGTCCATGCGCTTCGCCCGGCTGCCGATCGGCTTCGAGAACCCCAGCAGCGGCCCCACCCGCTCCGCCTACGGCACCGAGCCCGCCGCCGCGGAGCCCGTGGACACCGAGCGCATCGAGGCGCAGGCCCGGCGCGGCCACGAACTCCTCGTCGGGCTCGTCGGCGGCTGCGCCCTCCTCGCCGTCGGCGCCTCGGCGGTCCTGGGCTTCTCCGACGACGTCTGGGCCCAGGTGCTCGCGCTCGCCACCGGCGTCGCGATGCTGATGCGCGCCGGCCTCTTCCGCTACACCGCCCAGGTCGCGCCCGTCCTCGCCGCCGGCCTCGGCTCCCTGGTCCTGCTCGGCCTCGGCCTCGCCCTCAACCCGCCGCACCACGTGGTGATGCAGGCGCTGACCGGCAACCGTACCGACCTGGACATCCGCACCATCTGGCTGATCGCGGCCATCGGCGCCGCCACGGCGCTGGTGACGGCGCTGGGGCTGATCCTTCCGCGCGGCGGACTGACCCCGTTCTGGGGCCGCTTCCTGGAGATCTGCGAGGGCTTCGTCCTGCTGACGCTGATCCCGCTGACCCTGGCCGTCTTCGACGTCTACGCCACCGCACGCGCGATGACCAGCAAATGACCCACACGGTGATGACGACGGGCCGGGGCTCTTCCAGAAGCCCCGGCCCGTCGTCATCACCGTCCCGCGCCGTTCACTGGGCCGTGAGCCCCCCATTGCGCTCCGAAGGCTCCAGATCGAACTCCCCGTCCCGCGCCCCCAGCACGAACGCCCGCCACTCCGCCTCGGTGTAGCGCAGCACGGTGCCGTGGTCGAGGGAGGAACGCATGGCCACCGCCCCGTCGGGCAGGTACGCGATCTCGACCCGCTCCTCGTGCTCCTCCGTACCCGGCGCGCAGTGCCACTCCACGCCGGAGATGTCGAGCGCGTACAGCTCGTCCCGCTCCCGCTCCTTGCGTGCCTTGATCTCCGCTTCCGTCTCCGTCATCCTGCCGCGGCCCCTTTCCGGCGTACGAACGATCCCGGCGTTCACCCTAGTGGCCGGTCGTCTCCCACCTGGGCGGTTCGAGCACCCGGGGAAAGAAGCCGGCCACCTCCTGGTACCCTGGCTGACGGCCGTTCGTGTACGCACCCCCGGAGCCCTCTGCTCCGGTGGCAGCGCTCAGCGGATCCCCGCCTCCCGAGTAACGGAAGCTCCCCCGAGACAAAGACCGGGGGCACTCGGTGGCCACTCACAGACCAAAGAGGAGTACGCGTGTCGCTCGACGCCGCTACGAAGAAGCAGATCATCTCCGAGTTCGGTACCAAGGAGGGCGACACCGGCTCCCCCGAGGTCCAGGTCGCCATGCTCTCGCGTCGGATCTCCGACCTGACGGAGCACCTCAAGACCCACAAGCACGACCACCACTCCCGTCGTGGCCTGCTGATCCTCGTCGGTCAGCGCCGTCGCCTGCTGCAGTACCTGGCGAAGAAGGACATCCAGCGCTTCCGTACGCTGGTCGACCGCCTCGGCATCCGCCGTGGTGCGGCGGGCGCGAAGTAAGACGCCGTGAAGGGAGCGGTTCCCGGTAGCACACTCCGGGGCCGCTCCCTTCGTCGTACATGCGGAAACGTGCGGAGTGTCACTCACGCTTTGTAGTGTGGTAGCACAACGCAGTACGCACGACACAGAACGACGTACGGCACAGAACCACGCCGTACGACACAGAAGGCCGTACGGCACCCGACGCCGTACGACACGAACGAGGAGAAGCGCACCTCGCCGCCGCCGGTCCTCGGTAGTGGCCCCCGGGGGGAAGTGAGCCCCGGGTGCTTCGATCGAAGACCGGCCCGCACCAGACGGCGCGCTTCTCCGCCACCGTCCCCCTGCCACACGGGCAGCCAAGGGACGAAAGACGATATGTAACGGAGAAAACGCTAGTGGAGAACGAGACCCACTACGCCGAGGCCGTCATCGACAACGGCCCCTTCGGCACCCGCACGATCCGCTTCGAGACGGGCCGCCTGGCCAAGCAGGCCGCCGGTTCCGCCGTGGCGTACCTGGACGACGACACCATGGTGCTGTCGGCCACCACCGCCTCCAAGAACCCCAAGGACCAGCTCGACTTCTTCCCGCTGACGGTGGACGTCGAGGAGCGGATGTACGCCGCCGGCAAGATCCCCGGCAGCTTCTTCCGCCGTGAGGGCCGGCCGTCCGAGGACGCGATCCTCACCTGCCGCCTCATCGACCGCCCGCTGCGCCCGTCCTTCAAGAAGGGCCTGCGCAACGAGATCCAGGTCGTCGCCACGATCATGGCGCTCAACCCCGACCACCTGTACGACGTCGTGGCGATCAACGCCGCGTCCGCGTCCACGCAGCTGGCCGGCCTGCCCTTCTCCGGCCCGATCGGCGGCGTCCGCGTCGCTCTGATCCACGGCCAGTGGGTCGCCTTCCCGACGCACACCGAGCTGGAGGACGCCGTCTTCGACATGGTCGTCGCGGGCCGTGTCCTGGAGGACGGCGACGTCGCGATCATGATGGTCGAGGCCGAGGCCACCGAGAAGACCATCAAGCTGGTCGAGGGCGGCTCCGAGGCGCCGACCGAGGAGGTCGTCGCCGCCGGTCTGGACGCCGCGAAGCCCTTCATCAAGGTCCTGTGCCGCGCCCAGGCCGACCTCGCCGCCAAGGCCGCGAAGCCGACCGCCGAGTTCCCGATCTTCCTGGACTACCAGGACGACGTGCTCGAGGCCCTGGCCGCCGCGGTCAAGCCCGAGCTGGCCCAGGCGCTCACCATCGCCGGCAAGCAGGAGCGCGAGGCCGAGCTGGACCGCGTCAAGGGTCTGGCCGCCGAGAAGCTGCTGCCGGAGTTCGAGGGCCGCGAGAAGGAGATCTCCGCCGCGTACCGCTCGCTGACCAAGCAGCTGGTCCGCGAGCGCGTGATCAAGGAGAAGAAGCGCATCGACGGCCGTGGCGTCACGGACATCCGTACGCTCGCCGCCGAGGTCGAGGCCATCCCGCGGGTGCACGGTTCCGCGCTGTTCGAGCGTGGCGAGACCCAGATCCTGGGCGTCACCACCCTCAACATGCTCCGCATGGAGCAGCAGCTGGACACCCTCTCCCCGGTGACCCGCAAGCGCTACATGCACAACTACAACTTCCCGCCGTACTCCACCGGTGAGACCGGCCGCGTCGGCTCCCCGAAGCGCCGCGAGATCGGCCACGGCGCCCTCGCCGAGCGCGCGCTCGTGCCGGTGCTGCCGACGCGCGAGGAGTTCCCGTACGCGATCCGCCAGGTGTCCGAGGCTCTCGGCTCCAACGGCTCGACGTCCATGGGCTCGGTCTGCGCCTCCACCATGTCGCTGCTGAACGCCGGTGTGCCGCTGAAGGCCCCGGTCGCCGGTATCGCCATGGGTCTGATCTCCCAGGAGATCGAAGGCGAGACGCACTACGTCACCCTCACCGACATCCTCGGTGCCGAGGACGCCTTCGGCGACATGGACTTCAAGGTCGCCGGCACCAAGGAGTTCGTGACCGCCCTCCAGCTCGACACCAAGCTGGACGGCATCCCGGCCTCCGTCCTGGCCGCGGCCCTCAAGCAGGCCCGCGACGCTCGTCTCCACATCCTCGACGTGATGATGGAGGCCATCGACCGGCCCGACGAGATGAGCCCGCACGCCCCGCGGATCATCACCGTCAAGATCCCGGTCGACAAGATCGGCGAGGTCATCGGCCCCAAGGGCAAGATGATCAACCAGATCCAGGAGGACACGGGCGCCGAGATCACCATCGAGGACGATGGCACGATCTACATCGGTGCCGCCGACGGCCCCTCCGCCGAGGCCGCCCGCGCCACGATCAACGGCATCGCCAACCCGACGATGCCCGAGGTCGGCGAGCGCTACCTCGGTACGGTCGTCAAGACGACCACCTTCGGTGCGTTCGTCTCCCTGCTGCCCGGCAAGGACGGTCTGCTGCACATCTCGCAGATCCGCAAGCTGGCCGGCGGCAAGCGCGTGGAGAACGTCGAGGACGTGCTCGGCGTGGGCCAGAAGGTCCAGGTCGAGATCGCCGAGATCGACTCCCGCGGCAAGCTCTCCCTCGTTCCGGTGATCGAGGGCGAGGAAGGCGACAACGAGAACAAGGACGACGCCGAGCAGTGACGTCCCGTAGCTCCAAGGTGACGGCCCGCCCCTCTTCGGAGGCGCGGGCCGTCGCCCGTACCCAAACCCTCATCAAGGGCACAGGCGGCATCGGCACGGTCCGCAAGACCACCCTCCCGGGCGGCCTGCGCATCGTCACCGAGACCCTGCCCTCGGTCCGCTCCGCGACCTTCGGTATCTGGGCGCACGTCGGCTCCCGCGACGAGACCCCGGCCCTGAACGGCGCCACGCACTACCTGGAACACCTGCTGTTCAAGGGCACGTCGAGGCGCAGCGCGCTGGACATCTCCGCCGCCCTCGACGCCGTCGGCGGCGAGATGAACGCGTTCACGGCGAAGGAGTACACGTGCTACTACGCGCGCGTGCTCGACACCGACCTGCCGCTCGCCATCGACGTCGTCTGCGACATGCTGACCGGCTCGCTCATCCGCGAGGAGGACGTCGACGTCGAGCGCGGCGCGATCCTCGAAGAGATCGCGATGACCGAGGACGACCCGGGCGACTGTGTGCACGACCTGTTCGCGCACACCATGTTCGGCGACAACGCCCTCGGCCGCCCCGTCCTCGGCACGGTCGACACCGTCAACGCCCTCACCGCCGACCGCATCCGCCGCTTCTACAAGAAGCACTACGACCCGACCCACCTCGTGGTCGCCTGCGCCGGCAACATCGACCACAACAAGGTCGTACGGCAGGTCCGCGCGGCCTTCGAGAAGGCGGGCGCCTTCAAGGACCCGGGCGCACAGCCCATCGACCCCCGCGACGGCCGGCGTACGATCCGCACCTCCGGCAAGGTCGAGCTGCTCGGCCGCAAGACCGAGCAGGCGCATGTCGTCCTCGGCATGCCGGGCCTCGCCCGCACCGACGACCGCCGCTGGGCCATGGGCGTGCTCAACACCGCGCTCGGCGGCGGCATGTCCTCCCGCCTCTTCCAGGAGGTCCGGGAGAAGCGCGGCCTCGCCTACAGCGTGTACTCGTACACCTCGGGCTTCGCCGACTGCGGCCTGTTCGGCGTGTACGCCGGCTGCCGGCCCAGCCAGGTGCACGACGTGCTGAAGATCTGCCGCGACGAGCTCGACCACGTGGCCGCGAACGGCCTCACCGACGACGAGATCGCCCGCGCCGTCGGCCAGCTCCGCGGCTCCACCGTCCTCGGCCTGGAGGACACCGGTGCGCTGATGAACCGTATCGGCAAGAGCGAGCTGTGCTGGGGCGAGCAGATGTCCGTCGACGACATGCTGGACCGGATAGCGGCGGTCACCCCGGACGAGGTCCGCGCGGTCGCCCGCGACATCCTGGGACAGCGCCCGTCGCTGTCGGTCATCGGCCCGCTGAAGGACAAACAGGCCGCACGCCTGCACGACGCCGTCGCCTGACACACCTCCCGTAAGGAACGAAGAAGATGAGCAAGCTGCGCGTGGCGGTCCTCGGTGCCAAGGGCCGCATCGGGTCCGCGGCGGTCAAGGCGGTCGAGGCCGCCGAGGACATGGAGCTGGTCGCCGCCCTCGGCCGGGGCGACGAGCTGCAGACCCTGGCGGACACCGGCGCCCAGGTCGCCGTGGAGCTGACCACGCCCGACTCCGTCATGGACAACCTCGACTTCTGCGTGCGCCACGGCATCCACGCGGTCGTCGGTACGACGGGCTGGACCGAGGAACGCCTCGCGCGGCTGCGGGGCTGGCTCGACCAGTCCCCGCGGACCGGCGTGCTCATCGCGCCGAACTTCTCCATCGGCGCCGTCCTGACCATGAGGTTCGCGCAGATCGCCGCGCCGTACTTCGAGTCGGTCGAGGTCGTCGAGCTGCACCACCCGAACAAGGTGGACGCGCCCAGCGGTACGGCCACGCGCACGGCTCAGCTCATCGCCGAGGCCCGCAGGGCTGCCGGTACGGCGCCGGCGCCGGACGCCACGGTCACGGCCCTGGACGGCGCGCGGGGCGCCAGTGTCGACGGTGTCCCGGTCCACGCCGTCCGGCTGCGCGGCCTCCTGGCCCACCAGGAGGTGCTGCTCGGCGGTGAGGGCGAGACCCTGACCATCCGGCACGACTCCCTGCACCACAGCAGCTTCATGCCGGGCATCCTGCTCGGCGCCCGCCGCGTGGTGTCGACTCCGGGCCTGACCTTCGGCCTGGAGCACTTCCTGGACCTGAGCTGAGCCGGAAGACGTCATGCGCGCGAAGATCACCTACCTCGTCACGGCCGCCGTCCTGGTCTTCTACTTCGTCCTGGTCGGCAGCCGCGGCGTCATGCTCATGCAGTCCGGCACGGTCCTCACCGTCACCTTCGGGATCGCGGTGCTGATCCTGCCGGTGATCGGACTGTGGTTCCTGTGGAAGAACACCCAGTTCGTCCGCAAGGCCAACCAGCTCGCCGCCGAACTCGACGCCGAGGGCGGACTGCCCGTGGACGAGCTTCGGCGCACCCCGGGCGGCCGGATCGACCGCGACTCGGCCGACGAGGTCTTCGCCAAGCGCAAGGCCGAGACCGAGGCGTCCCCCGACGACTGGCGCTGCTGGTTCCGGCTCGCGGTCGCCTACCACGACGCCCGCGACACCCCACGCGCCCGGAAGGCGATGCAGAGGGCCATCGCCCTGCACGCGGGCCGCCCCGCCCAGGCCTGACACCCGCCCAGGCCTGACGCGCGGCAGGGGATGACCGCGCCGCAGCTGCGCGCAGTCGTGCCTCCCCCAGTGCCTTAAGGGCCTGGGAGAGGCCCCCAGGCGGCACGGGTGGGCGAGGGGGTCCCCCCGCTCGAGCGAAGCCGAGAGTGGGGGAGGCACCTCCCAGCGAGCAGCGCCCGCCCCCTGCCCCCCTGCCGCCCTCGGAGGCGCCGGCACGCACCGGCACAGGACACCGCAGGCATGTCGATGGCGGTCAGCCGCGCTGACGTCCGTGCTCCGCCGCCCAAGCCTCCACCGTGTCCGCGGCCCGGTCGAACCCGGCCGGGCGACCCACGAAGTCCAGCATGTGCGTCGTCAGCAGCGGCGGCGTGTCCTCGGCCGCCCGGTCCTTGCGTACGAGCGTCAGCGCCTGCCCCTGCACCGTGCGGGGCAGCCCCAGCCAGCGCACCGGTTGCTGCACCGTCCGCACGGAGATCACCCGCGCCCACGGCGCCGTACGCGTCACCAGGAAGCCCACGTGACGCACTCCGCGCGCGCTCACCCACACGCCCATGCGCAGCAGCCTCAGCGCCCCGGCGATGACCACGAGCGCCACGACGAAGACCGGCCCCGCGGAGGACACCGAGTCGGTCAGGGTGATGAGCACCGCGGCGAACAGCACGAAGGAGGCGAGCAGCAGCACCAGCGCCGCCACACCCACACGCCAGGGACCGGGCCGGTAGGGACGCCGCCAGTGCTCGCGATCGTCGTACGGCAGGGCACTCTCGGAAGCGGCCTCGAAGGTGCGGTCGGCCGTCAGGAAAGACAGGGGCACGGCTGGTCCTCACTCGCTCCTCGCGTGGGCTGTGCCCGGTGAGGCTATCCGCCGGTGTTCCCGCTCACCACCCGAGGGCGGCCGGAAGAGTCAGTGGCCCTGGGAGGCCTGGGACTGCTGCGTCGGCGTACTGGACGGCGTGGACATCGACGGCATGCCGACGATCAGGGCCCCCACCAGCCCGGCGACGAGCGTGAGTCCCAGCAGCCAACGCCCGGCTATCTCCCCGACGGACGCCCGCGGCCGGGGCGGGGGAGTGACATTGCTGCGGAAGCTCTCCGCCTCTGCCAGGAAGGCGAAGGGTACGGGCTCGCGCCGACGGAACATCGCGGTACGTCTCCTTTCGGGGTCGAACGAGCAGGTCTCACCGGTACAGACGCTCGAGTGACACAAAAGGTGCCCATGTCCGAAAAAATCCATGGCGGAATTTCTGGGGCGAGGTAGTGCCGTGGCCCTGCCGGGTGCCCCGTAAGGTGGGCGCGAACCACAGCTGTGATGGGAAGGACCCCAACCCCCGTGACCACCCCCGAGTCGCTCCCCGAGTCGCTCACGTTCCGCAGTGACGTCACCGTCGAGCTGGTGAAGTCCAGCGCTTCGGACGCCGACGTCCTCTTCGCCGCGCGGGTCTCCACCGCCGGCGAGCAGTCCCTGGACGAGCTGAAGAAGGACCCCGAGCGCTCCAAGGGCCTGATCAACTACCTGATGCGCGACCGGCACGGCAGCCCGTTCGAGCACAACTCGATGACGTTCTTCATCAGCGCCCCGATCTTCGTCTTCCGCGAGTTCATGCGGCACCGGGTCGGCTGGTCGTACAACGAGGAGTCCGGCCGCTACCGGGAGCTGGAGCCGGTCTTCTACGTCCCCGACGCCTCCCGCAAGCTCGTGCAGGAGGGCCGCCCGGGCAAGTACGTCTTCGTCGAGGGCACCCAGGCCCAGCAGGAGGCGGTCAGCAGCACCCTGCGCGAGTCGTACGAGCAGGCGTACACGGCCTACCAGAAGATGCTCGCCGAGGGCGTCGCCCGCGAGGTCGCCCGCGCGGCCCTTCCCGTGGGCCTCTACTCCTCGATGTACGCCACCTGCAACGCCCGCTCCCTCATGCACTTCCTCGGTCTGCGCACCCAGCACGAGCTGGCCAAGGTGCCGTCCTTCCCGCAGCGGGAGATCGAGATGGTCGGCGAGAAGATGGAGGCGGAGTGGGCGAAGCTCATGCCGCTGACGTACGCCGCCTTCAACGCGAACGGCCGTGTGGCCCCGTAAACAAGGCCTACGAAGCCCTGTTCCCCCACCAGGAACGGATGTACGGATCAGCCTCGCGAAGTGTCCGTATTGCGGCATTTGGAGAAGTTCATCTAGCCTGATCAAACGGACCCGGCACTGCTTGAACCCCCGAGCAGGCAGTGCCGGGCTCCGCATTTGTCCGGACTTTCCCGAGACCCCACGGGCAGACCCCGCACGGAGCACCGAGTAGCGTGTTACCCATGGCTCCGACCTCGACTCCGCAGACCCCCTTCGGGCGGGTCCTCACCGCCATGGTCACGCCCTTCACGGCGGACGGCGCACTCGACCTCGACGGCGCGCAGCGGCTCGCCGCCCACCTGGTGGACGCAGGCAACGACGGCCTGATCATCAACGGCACCACCGGCGAGTCCCCCACCACCAGCGACGCGGAGAAATCGGACCTCGTACGAGCCGTACTGGAGGCGGTCGGCGACCGCGCCCACATCGTCGCCGGCGTCGGCACCAACGACACCCACCACAGCATCGAACTGGCCCGCGAGGCCGAACGCATCGGCGCCCACGGCCTCCTCGTCGTCACGCCGTACTACAACAAGCCCCCGCAGGAGGGCCTGTACCGCCACTTCACGGCCGTCGCCGACGCCACCGGCCTGCCGGTCATGCTCTACGACATCCCTGGCCGCAGCGGCGTCCCGATCAACACCGAGACGCTCGTCCGGCTTGCCGAACACCCCCGGATAGTCGCGAACAAGGACGCCAAGGGCGACCTCGGCCGCGCCAGCTGGGCCATCGCCCAGTCCGGCCTCGCCTGGTACTCCGGCGACGACATGCTGAACCTCCCGCTGCTCTCCGTGGGCGCGGTCGGCTTCGTGTCGGTCGTCGGCCACGTCGTCACCCCCGACCTGCGCGCCCTGGTCGACGCCTATGTCTCCGGTGACGTCGTCAAGGCCACCGAGATCCACCAGAAGCTGCTCCCCGTCTACACCGGAATGTTCCGCACCCAGGGCGTCATGACCACCAAGGCCGCCCTCGCCCTGCAGGGACTGCCCGCCGGACCGCTGCGCTCGCCCATGGTCGAGTGCTCGCCCGAGGAGATCGCCCAGCTCAAGATCGATCTTGCTGCCGGCGGGGTACAGCTCTGACAACAGACTTGGCACCACACGGGCTTCACAACTGAAGAACAACAGAAGAAGGCGGGCCACCGGTGCCCGCACACCCCACAACGACAACTGCTTCTGCACGAACGTCTCACGCGCCACGTGCCCGACCGGTACGTGGCGCGTGTGGTGAGGAGAGTCTTTTGAGTCATCCGCATCCTGAACTCGGCGCGCCTCCGCCGCTCCCCGAAGGCGGCCTGCGGGTCACCCCGCTCGGCGGCCTCGGCGAGATCGGCCGAAACATGACGGTCTTCGAATACGGCGGCCGCCTGCTGATCGTCGACTGCGGAGTGCTCTTCCCCGAGGAGGAGCAGCCCGGAATCGACCTGATCCTTCCGGACTTCACGTCCATCCGGGACCGCCTCGACGACATCGAGGGCATCGTCCTCACCCATGGCCACGAGGACCACATCGGCGGTGTCCCCTTCCTGCTCCGCGAGAAGCCGGACATCCCGCTGATCGGCTCCAAGCTGACCCTCGCCCTGATCGAGGCCAAGCTCCAGGAACACCGGATCCGTCCGTACACCCTTGAGGTGGCCGAGGGGAACCGCGAGCGCATCGGCCCCTTCGACTGCGAGTTCATCGCCGTCAACCACTCCATCCCGGACGCCCTGGCCGTCGCCATCCGTACCCCCGCCGGCATGGCGGTGCACACCGGCGACTTCAAGATGGACCAGCTCCCGCTGGACAACCGCCTCACCGACCTGCACGCCTTCGCGCGGCTGAGCGAGGAGGGCATCGACCTCCTGCTCACCGACTCCACGAACGCCGAGGTCCCGGGCTTCACCCCGCACGAGCGCGACATCTCCAACGTGCTGCGCCAGGTCTTCGCGAGCGCCCGCAAGCGGATCATCGTGGCGAGCTTCGCCAGCCACGTCCACCGCATCCAGCAGATCCTGGACGCGGCCCACGAGTACGGCCGCCGGGTCGCCTTCGTCGGCCGCTCGATGGTCCGCAACATGGGCATCGCCCGCGACCTCGGCTATCTGAAGGTCCCGCCGGGCCTGGTGGTCGACGTCAAGACACTGGACGACCTCCCGGACCACGAGGTGGTCCTGGTCTGCACGGGCTCCCAGGGCGAGCCGATGGCGGCGCTGTCGAGGATGGCCAACAGGGACCACCAGATCCGGATCGTCGAAGGCGACACGGTGATCCTGGCGTCCTCCCTGATCCCCGGCAACGAGAACGCGGTCTACCGCGTGATCAACGGCCTGACCCGCTGGGGTGCCAACGTCGTCCACAAGGGCAACGCCAAGGTGCATGTGTCCGGCCACGCCTCCGCGGGCGAGCTGCTGTACTTCTACAACATCTGCCGCCCGAAGAACCTGATGCCGGTGCACGGGGAGTGGCGCCATCTGCGGGCGAACGCGGAGCTGGGCGCCCTGACGGGCGTCCCGCACGACCGGATCGTCATCGCCGAGGACGGCGTGGCGGTCGACCTGGTCGAGGGCAAGGCCAAGATCTCCGGCAAGGTCCAGGCCGGCTACGTCTACGTCGACGGCCTCTCCGTCGGCGATGTCGGCGAGCCCGCCCTCAAGGACCGCAAGATCCTCGGCGACGAGGGCATCATCTCGGTCTTCGTCGTCGTGGACTCGTCCACCGGCAAGATCACCGGCGGTCCGCACGTCCAGGCGCGCGGCTCCGGCATCGAGGACTCTGCCTTCGCCGCCGTCATCCCGAAGGTCGCCGAAGCGCTGGAGAGGTCCGCCCAGGACGGTGTCGTGGAGCCCCACCAGCTCCAGCAACTCGTTCGGCGCACCCTCGGCAAGTGGGTTTCGGACACCTATCGCCGCAGGCCGATGATCCTGCCTGTGGTCGTGGAGGTCTGACACCTCGTCGGTGCGAGCCCGGAGCGGGGCGCCTCGATTTGCATCGGGGCGCCCCGCTCCAGTACGTTTACGGCTCTGCCCAACCGGGAACCCCAGCACTTCACGCGCTGGACACAGGTGCCTGGAAGCGGGTGGGAAAACCGACTCAGAACTTCTGATAAAGTCGGAACCGCCGGAAAGGAAACCGCGAGAGAAACGCGGGAGCCTGGAAAGCACCGAGGAAATCGGATCGAGAAAAGATCTGATAGAGTCGGAAACGCAAGAACGAAGGGAAGCCCGGAGGAAAGCCCGAGAGGGTG